>JAPSIA010000063.1 GCA_031179215.1 Agrococcus sp. | reverse complement strand
CTCAGGGCTGGTCGTCGTCCGCCGGCGTGCGCGGGTCGGCCGGGTCCGGCCGCTTCCACGTGCCGCGCGCGACCGCGACGATCATGCCCACGACCGCGACGATGACGACCGCGATGACGACGATCCAGACGATGTCCATGCGCGGATGCTCGCACGCTCGGCCGGACGCCGCCAGGGCACGGCCTGGATGGGGCCTGGCAGCGCCGAGCGGCGGTCGCGGCAGCGCGCCGGAGCCGGCGCAGCCGACCCCGCGCGGCATGCTCGGCGGCTCGCGCTCTGGCCGCGGAGCCGACGCTCAAGCGCGCGGTCTACAGTGCCTGCACGGTCGCGGCACGCGGCCGGGGACCGCACGAGGAGGCACGTCATGTCGGACACCACCACGCCGGAGCCGCAGCGCGACGCGAGCGGGACGGGCGGCGAGATGATCGGCGCGACGCCGGGCGCGCAGGACCCGGCGCTCGAGAAGGATCCCGCCGACTGGGTCAGCGGCGACGACCCCATGACCGAGGCGCAGCGCTCCTACCTCGACACGCTCGCGAAGCAGGCGGGGGAGCAGCTGCCGGCAGACATGACGAAGGCCGAGGCGTCCGAGCACATCGACCGGCTGCGCCGCCAGCAGGACGGCTCCGGCCACGCCTGACGCCGCGGGCACCGCGCGTCAGCGCACCCCCCAGTTGTACGTCTCGTGCTGCACCTTGAGGTACATCAGGGTGTCGGTCTCGCGCACCCCGTCGATCGAGCGGATGCGCGAGGAGACGAGCTCGAGCAGGTGGGCGTCGTCGACGCACACGACCTCGGCGAGCACGTCGTAGGAGCCGGCGGTGATGACGACGTACTCCACCTCGGGCAGCGCCGCGATCGCGGCGGCGACGGCCTCGATGTCGCCGGTCGTGCGCACCCCGATCATCGCCTGGCGCGCGAAGCCGAGCTGCCCTGGGTCGGTGACGGCCACGATCTGCATGACCCCCGCGTCCGTCAGTCGCTTCACGCGGTTGCGCACCGCGGTCTCCGACAGCCCCACCGCCTCGGCGATCGCGGCGTAGGACGCGCGCCCGTCGTGCTGCAGCGCGGCGACGATCGCCTTGTCGGTCGCGTCGAGGCTCACAGCCGTGCCCACGCCTCGGTGAGCACGCCCCGCAGGATCTGCGCCATCTCGTCGAAGTGCGACTGGTCGCAGATGAGGGGCGGTGAGAGCTGGATGACGGGATCGCACCGGTCGTCGGCGCGGCAGTAGAGGCCCGCGTCGAACAGCGCGGTGGAGAGGAAGCCGCGCAGCAGCCGCTCGCTCTCCTCCTCGTCGAAGGTCTCGCGCGTCGCCGTGTCCTTCACGAGCTCGATCCCGTAGAAGTAGCCGTCGCCGCGCACGTCCCCGACGATCGGCAGGTCGAGCAGGCCCTCGAGCGTCGCGCGGAAGGCGTCCTCGTTCGCGCGCACGTGCTCGAGCACCCGCTCGCGCTCGAAGATCTCGAGGTTCGCGAGCCCCACCGCTGTCGCGACGGGGTGACCGCCGAAGGTGTAGCCGTGGGCGAACATCGCCGACTCCTTCGCGAAGGGCTCGAAGAGCCGATCGCTCGCGATCATCGCACCGAGCGGCGCGTAGCCCGAGGTGAGGCCCTTCGCGCACGTGATGATGTCGGGCTGGTAGCCGTAGCGCTCGGCGCCGAACATCGTGCCGAGCCGGCCGAAGGCGCAGATGACCTCGTCGGAGACGAGCAGCACGTCGTAGCGGTCGCAGATCTCGCGCACGCGCTCGAAGTAGCCAGGGGGCGGCGGGAAGCAGCCGCCGGCGTTCTGCACCGGCTCGAGGAAGACCGCCGCGACGGTCTCCGGCCCCTCCTGCTCGATCGCGACGGCGATCTGGTCGGCGGCCCAGCGGCCGAACGCCTCGGGGTCGTCGCGGTGCACGGGCGCGCGGTAGATGTTGGTGTTCGGCACGCGGAACGTCGAGGGCACGAGGGGCTCGAACATCTCCTTGAGCGGCGGCAGCCCCGTGATCGACAGCGCGCCGTGCGTCGTGCCGTGGTACGCGATCGCGCGACTGATGACCTTGTGCTTGAGCGGCCTGCCGACGAGCTTCCAGTAGTTCTTCGCGAGCTTCCACGCGCTCTCGACCGCCTCGCCGCCGCCGCTCGTGAAGAACACCCGGTTCAGGTCGCCCGGCGCGAGCGAGGCGATCCGCTCGGCGAGCTCGAGCGCTCGCGGGTGCGCGTACGACCACACCGGGAAGTAGGCGAGCGTGCGCGCCTGCTCCGCGGCGGCCTCGGCGAGATCCGCGCGGCCGTGCCCGAGCTGGTTGACGAAGAGCCCGGCGAGCCCGTCGAGGTACCGCTTGCCGCGGTCGTCCCACACGTAGGCGCCCTCGCCGCGCACGATGACGGGGGCGTGCGCCGCGCCCGCCATGCGGGTGAAGTGCATCCACAGGTGATCGCTCGAGGCGGTGGTCTGGGGCTGCGTGGTCATCGGGATCGTCTCCTCGTCGGATGCGGTGGGTCGGGTCGGTCGGTGCCGCGCCGCGGGAGCGGCGCGGGCGAGCGGGTCACTCGGGCTCGGGCGCCGGCACGCACAGCACGGGGCGGCGGCTCAGGTGCAGCAGCTTGTGCGGCGTGGAGCCGAGGATCGCGCCACGCATGGGGCTCTCGCCCCACGTGCCGACGACGATGACGCTCGCGTCGCGCTCCTCGGCCTGCTGCAGCAGGGCGTCGACGGGGCGGGCGGAGACGAGCTCGACGACGGCGTCGACGCCCGCGGCGCGCGCCTCCTCGAGCGCGCGGGAGACCGCGGCGCGGCCCAGCTGCGCGAGCGCCGCCTCGTGGCTGCGCTGCTCCTCGCCGAGGCTCCCGGGCGGTGCGGTGCCGTAGACGATCACGAGCCGCTCGCCCGCCTGCCGCGCGACGCGGATCGCCGCGGCGAGCGCGGCCCGCGCGCCCGGGGACTCGTCGTAGCCGAGGACGACGCTCATCGCGGCGCCTCCTCATCCCGCGCGACGGGCAGCTCGCCCGTCTGCAGCCGCACGATGTCGTGCTCGGCGGTGCTCGGCCGCTCCTGCCAGAAGCGACGATCGCGCATGTGCCAGATGAGCATGAGCACGACGCCCGTGAGGAAGATGCCGATGCCGATCACGAGCGGCGGCCCGAGCCCGAACCATGCCGTCTCGCTGTAGGAGTTCTCGGGGTTGCCGTAGTCGACGATCGCCGCCACGAGCAGCCACACGAGCATGAGCGAGCCGAGCACCGGGCCGACGCCGATGAGGAGGAAGTTCCTGGCGCTCGCCGTGAGCCGCTTCCGGAAGTAGATGGCGCACGCGATGCCCGTGAGCGCGTAGTAGAAGGCGATCAGCAGGCCGAGTGCCGTGAGCGTGTCCCACAGCGCCGTCTCGCTCAGGATCCCGACGACGAGGTAGTACGCGATCGCGATGCCCGCGACCCACCACGTCGACACATCCGGCGTGCGGAAGCGCGGGTGGATGTGGGCGAACGCCTTGGGGAAGGCGCCGCGCCGGGCCATGCTGAGTCCCGTGCGCGAGGCGGGGATGATCGTCGTCTGCGTCGAGGCGATCGCCGAGGTCGCGACCGAGAGCATGACGACCCACGCCCACGGCCCCATCGTGTCGACCGCGAGCACCTGGAAGATCGCGTCCTCCTCATCGGCCGACTCGGCGAGGAACGTCGTGCCGGCGAGGGCGACGACCGCGATCGTCACCGACAGGTAGGTGACGACGAGCACGACCGTCGACCACACGGCGGCCTTGCCGGGGGCGTGCGCCGAGTTCGTCGTCTCCTCGGTGAGGTTGACCGCGGACTCCCAGCCCCAGTAGGCGAACACGCCCAGCAGCAGGCCCGCCGTCACGCCCGTCCAGCCGCCGCCGAAGGGGTTGAGCCACTCCCACGACGGCGTGATCGAGTCGAACGCCGAGCTGTTCGTCGCCACCTGCCACAGGGCGACGACGGCGAAGGCGAGCAGCGAGACGACCTGGAAGACGATGAGCACGTTCTGCAGCCGCGCCGAGATCTCGGTGCCCCAGACGCAGATCGCCGTCATGAGCAGGATGAGCAGCACCGTCAGCACGCGGATGACGACGGGGTCGTAGGCGAGATCCTCGAGCCCGACGGTCAGCAGGGAGTAGCGCACGCCCACCTCGGCGAGCGAGCCGACGATGAGCACGCCCGTCATCGCGATCGCCCAGCCGCCGATCCAGCCGAACCACGGGCCCATCGCGCGCGTGACCCACGAGAACGTGGTGCCGCAGTCCTGGTCGACCGTGTTGAGGTAGTAGAACGCCGAGGCGATCAGCAGCATCGGCAGGAACGCCGCGAGCATGATGCCCGGTGCGTGCACGCCGGTGTAGAGCACGAGGCCGCCGATGATCGCCGCGATCGTGTAGGCGGGGGAGGTGGACGCGAGGCCGATGACGAGGGCGTCGAAGAAGCCGATCGCGTTGGGCTTGAGGCCCGGCGGCCGCTCGCGCGCCGCGGTGGTGAGATCGTCGCTCATGAGTGCTCCTTTGCACACAACTCGACGGAAACCGTGCTCTGCAACCCGGATGGGTGCCGCATCCGCTTCCTCTACGTCGCGACACTACTGAATCCGTCGCGATTGCGCTACAGTCGCCCACTGTCGACGTCGACCGGATGCGCTCCTCGCGCTCGGCGATGCCGACGCGAGAGGAGCGGAGCATGCGGATCCTGCTGGTGGGTGCCGGCGGTGTCGGGGGCGCGTTCGCGGCGGTCGCCGCGCGGCGGGACTTCTTCGAGCAGATCGTCGTCGCCGACTACGACGAGGCGCGCGCGCAGCGGGCGGCCGAGGCCGACGCGCGATTCGTCGCCGCGCGCGTCGACGCCTCGAGCGCGGACTCGGTCGCGGCCCTCGCGCGCGAGCACGGCATCACGCACGTCATGAACGCCGTCGACCCGCGCTTCGTCATGCCGATCTTCGACGGCGCGCTCGCGGCGGGCGCCGACTACCTCGACATGGCGATGAGCCTCTCGCAGCGCCATCCGACGCAGCCGCACGCGAAGGTCGGGCGCAAGCTCGGCGACGAGCAGTTCGCGAAGGCGCAGCAGTGGGAGCAGGCCGGCAGGCTCGCGCTCGTCGGCATGGGGGTCGAGCCCGGGCTCTCCGACGTGCTCGCGCGCTACGCCGCCGATGAGCTCTTCAGCAGCATCGCCGAGCTCGGCACGCGCGACGGCGCCAACCTCGCCGTGCACGACGACGAGGGCAACGAGATCTTCGCGCCGTCCTTCTCGATCTGGACGACGATCGAGGAGTGCCTCAACCCGCCGGTCATCTGGGAGCGCGCACGGTCGGGGGAGGACGGCGGCTGGTACACGACCGAGCCGTTCAGCGAGCCCGAGGTGTTCGACTTCCCGGAGGGCATCGGGCCCGTCGAGTGCGTGAACGTCGAGCACGAGGAGGTGCTCCTCATGCCGCGCTGGATCGACTGCGAGCGCGTGACCTTCAAGTACGGGCTGGGCGCCGAGTTCATCGGCGTGCTCAAGACGCTGCACACGCTCGGCCTCGACTCGACCGAGAAGGTGCGCGTCGGGGGCGTCGAGGTGTCGCCGCGCGACGTCGTCGCGGCGTGCCTGCCTGACCCGGCGACGATCGGCCCCGTGATGACGGGCAAGACGTGCGCGGGCGTGTGGGTGCGCGGCACCGGCGTCGACGGGCAGCCGCGCTCGACCTACCTGTACCACGTGGTCGACAACGCGTGGTCGATGGCGGAGTACGGGCACCAGTGCGTCGTGTGGCAGACCGCCATCAACCCCGTGATCGCGCTCGAGCTGCTCGCGAGCGGCACCTGGTCGGGCTCTGGCGTGCTCGGGCCGGAGGCGATGCCGCCGAAGCCCTTCCTCGACAAGCTCGTCGAGTACGGCAGCCCCTGGGGTCGGATGGAGCTGGATCCGCAGGCGTGAGGCTCGACGTCCGCGACGTCAGCCGCGTGCCGCGTGTGCCGGGTCGAGGCGACGGCGCACGAGCCCGAGGCGGTCGAGGACGGGGGCGGAGGCCGTGCTCGCCGCGGTCGTCCACGGCCAGGTCATGAGCGCCCACACGGAGGCGACGAGCACCGCCTCCCAGACGAGGTAGAGGGGCCACGGGCCGAGCACGTCGAGGAGCGACGGCCCCTCGGGCGCGCGGTTGAGGTAGCCGTAGTTCGCGCCCGTGACGGCGTTGCCCACGAGCGCGAGGCCCGCCCACGCGACCGTGAGCGCGAACGCCGCCCCGTAGCCGCTCCAGGTGGGCCGGTACCCGAGCCCCCAGACGAGCGCGACGGGCGCGAGGTGCACCGCCATGTGCAGCAGCCAGTACATCGTGAGCTCGAGCGGGGGCGCCGCGAAGTAGGTGACGTCGGGCGTGAGCACGGACTGCAGGTTGAGCGTGAGCCCTCCGAAGTAGGAGAGCGCGATCGCCCAGCCGGAGCGCGTGATGAGCGCGACGGCGGTCGCGAGCCGCAGGCCGTCCGAGAAGTGCAGCGGCAGCGACTGGTCGATGTTCCAGTGCGCGGGCAGCATGCCCCACGCAGTCCACAGCACGGTCGCTGCGAGGAGGGCCCAGCCGGCCGTGGCGCACCAGCGCTCGACGACGCCGCGATCGGCGCGGCGCGCGAGCAGCGGCAGCGCGACGGTGAGCGCGGCGAGCACCGCGAGCACGACGAGGTGCTCGGCGCCGAACGGCGGCATCCGGCCGATCGGGTCGACAGCGGGGTACACGCGTGCATCGTACGCACGCTGCGCCCGGCGAGCGGGCGGCGCGCGGGTCAGCCCGCGAGCGGCAGGGTCGCGACCGTCGCGTGGAGCGGGCGCCGCCCGTGGCCGAGCAGCTGCGAGTCGACGAGCGCGACGCCGTCGACCGTCCAGGAGCGCGAGCGGTAGGTGTCGAGCACGCGGAGCCAGCGCACGGCGCTGCGTCCGCGTGGCGGGCGTGCGAGCGTGAGGTGCGCCCGGAAGCGCTTGCCGTCGGGAGCGGCGCCCGCGGCGCTCGCGGCTCCGCGCAGGCGCTGGGCGAGGTGCTCGAGCTCGGCCGTGCCCTGCGCCGTGCCGAGCCACAGCACCGCGGGGCGGTCCGGGTCCGGGAAGGCGCCGGCACCGGCGAGCGAGCACGCGAAGGGCGCGAGGTCGGCGACAGCCGCCGCGAGCCGCTCCTCGAGCGGCTCGAGGATGCGCTCGGGCACGTCGGGCAGGAACGCGAGCGTGAGGTGCATGCGGTCGGTCGGCGTCCAGCGCAGCCCCTCGCGCACGTCGAGGAACTCGGCGAGGTCCTCTCGCACATCCTCGGGCGGCACGACTGCCGCGAACATCCGCCGGCCCATGCCCCCACGCTAACGCGCCCTCGCGACGAGCGACGAGCGCGCCTACGCTCGCATGCATGAGCGAGCTCCGCATCCAAGTCACGATCGCCCACGAAGGGCCCGCGGCCGCGATCCCCTTGAGCGACGCGCAGGTCGCGGCGCTCGGCGGGGCGCGCAACGCGCCCGTGACGGTGACGATCGGCGGCCGCACCGCGCGGCTGCGCATCGGGCAGATGGGCGGCCGGAGCGTGGTGGGTCTCAGCCGGGCGGCGAGGGCCGAGCTGGGCGTCGAGCACGGCGACGAGGTGGAGGCGCTCATCGCGCTCGACGCGGCGGAGCGGCCCATCGACGTGCCGCCGGAGCTCGAGGCGGCGCTCGCGGGCGACCCTACGGCGCGAGCCGCCTTCGACGCGCTCGCGCCGTCCCGGCGCAAGGAGATGGCGCGCGGCATCCGCGAGGCGAAGGCCGCGGAGACGAAGCAGCGCCGGCTCGAGCAGGCGCTCGAGCAGCTGCGGCGGATCACCGCGGGGTGACGGCCGGCTCCGGCCGCCGGGGCGTCAGCGGGGGATGAGCTGCTTGCGCATGACGACCCGGGGGAAGCCGCCGGCGACGGCGTCGGTCGGCGCCGCGACGTCGAACCCTGCGCGCTCGAACAGTGCGCGCGTGCCGACGAACGCCATCGTGAGGTCGACGCGCTCGCCGCGGTTGTCGACGGGGTAGCCCTCGACGGCAGGAGCGCCGTGCGCTGCTGCGAAGTCGACGGCACCCGCCAGCAGGGCGTGCGCGATGCCGCGGCCGCGATGACCCGGCCGCACGCGGATGCACCAGATCGACCACACCGGCTGGTCATCGACGTGGGGGATGCGCCGCGAGCGCTCGAACGGCAGCTCCGCGCGCGGCGCCACCGCGGCCCAGCCCACCGCATCCTCGCCGTCGTAGGCGAGCACGCCCGGCGGGACGGTCTGCCGGGAGAGCATCGCCATGTGGTCGCGGCGCTCGGTGCCCCGCAGCGCGGCGTTGGTCTTCGCGTCGAGCCGGTGGCTCAAGCACCAGCAGACGTTCGCGTCGGGGCGCTTCGGTCCGAGCACGGCAGCGATGCCCTCGAACCGCTCGTGGGTCGCCGGGTGGATCTCGAGCTGCGGCATCGGTGCCTCCCGCTCCCACCATGCCACCGCGCGCCGCGCGCCGCATCCGGAGGCTCGGCCTCACGCGCCCGGCGGGGCGGCTTCGTCGAGCCGCTCGAGGCGCTCGCGCGCTCGCGCGTCGCGCTCCGCCTCGGACAGCTCCCACCACGCCGTGCCCCGCTCGCCGAGTCCCTCCTTCGCGAGCTGCACGCGATCGCGCGCGCGGCGCTCCGCGACGGGCTCGACCGCGGCGCGCACCGCGGCTCGCGCGCGACCGAGGTGCGATCGCAGGCGCGCGGCGAGCGCGGGCTCGAGCGCCGGGTCCTGGGCGCGCCACCGGCGGCCGCCGACGATGATCCAGCGGCCGTCGTCGGTGCGCTCCGGTGCCGGCACGATGTGATCCTTCCGCTCGGCTGGCTGCTCGTGCTCCTGTCTACCCCTGCTCGTCCCGCGGGACAACGGCGAGCGCGCCGCACAACGCAAGCTAGGGAGGGCGGATCCGCCGCAGCCGGGCCGAGGGAGCGGCGGTCGCCCCTGCGGCGCGCTCGCGGGCTTGCGTCGTGCATCAGCGCGGGTCGGGCGCGCGGCGTGGGCCGCGGCCGCGACGGATGCGCCGGCGCGGGCGTCGGTGGCGTCTCGCGCGGCGTCGTGGTTCGATGGCGCCATGAGCGAGACCGAGGAGCCGCGCTCGAGCGGCACGGAGCCGACGGACGAGACGCGCGTGGTGCAGGCGAGCCGCGTGATCGACGCACCCGCGGACGTCATCTTCGAGCACATCGCAGACCCCTCGAAGCAGCCGGAGTGGGACGGCAACGAGAACCTCGACCACGCGCCGCACGGGCAGCGGGTGCGCGCGGTCGGCGCCGTCTTCTCGATGGCGCTCACCTCCGGCGCGATCCGCGAGAACCACGTGGTCGAGTTCGAGGAGGGCCGGCGCGTCGCGTGGAAGCCGGCGGAGGAGGGCAGCCCGCCGATCGGGCACCTGTGGCGCTGGGAGCTCGAGCCCGCCGGCTCCGGCACCCGCGTGACGCACACCTACGACTGGACGCAGCTGCACGACGAGCGCCGCCTCGAGCGAGCCCGCGGCACGGGCAGCGCCCAGCTGCAGGCGTCGGTCGACCGGCTCGCGCGCCTGGTCGAGAACTGAGCCGCGCGCGCCCGCCGCGCCGCTCGCGGGGCGCCGTGCGCTGCACGGCGAGCACGGGGTAGCATGGGGATAGGCGTCAGCTCGCCGGTCACCGCCTTGCCGCATCGCGGCATCCGTGCACCGCAGCCGCCGTCGCCGGCTCGACGAGCCCCGCTGCACGTGGCGCTCGTCGCAGCATCAACGCTGGGGCTCGCTACCGAGGCCCGCCTCGAATGGAGGACATGTGGCAGACGCCGCAACCATCGATGCGCCGCTCACCGACGCATCCACCCCGCCGGACGCATCCGACTCGGCGCCCGCGCCCGATGCGACCGCGCGCGACCGAGACGCGCTCATCCCGCAGCTCGCTCGCGCCGTCCGGCAGGTCGAGGCAGGCGTCAAGCGGGGCTCCGCCTCGCGCTCGACGCGCGTCAAGCTGCAGGTCGTCGCCATGCTCGCGCGCGAGGAGCGCGCTCGCGTCAGGGCCGACGCGAACCTGACCGACGCGCAGCGCGCCGAGGACCTCAAGCGCCTCGACGGCATCGCCGTCATCCTCGCGAAGGCCGCGAGCCGCGAGCCCACGCTCCTGCCGCTGCTCGGCGAGGGCGCCCCCATCACCGACGCGGTGCGCGAGCGCAAGCGCGAGATGCTGCTCGCGGCGGGCATCGAGCCAGAGCCCGAGCGCGAGAGCGCGCCCGAGCCCGAGGCCCGCGAGCCGCTCGCCCCGCAGGTCGTGCCGCCCTCGGTGCGCCGCGTGACGCTCGCGAACCCGTTCCTCGAGCCCGACCTGACGCACGTGCGCCGCAAGCCCGAGCGCGACCGGCTCGCCGGCTTCGACCTGCTCTCGCCGCTCTACCTCTCGTTCGAGGTCGCCGCCGACGGCAAGCCCGCGTGCATGCCGCTCCCCGAGCCGAAGCAGCGCATCGCGCCCGGCGGCAAGGAGCTCATGCACCACCAGGCGCAGCTCGTGCAGGCGGCGCGCGAGGGCCACCGCACCTTCCTGCTCGCCGACGAGCCTGGCCTCGGCAAGACGGCGCAAGCGCTCGTCGCGGCGCAGGCGGCGGGCGCGTTCCCGCTGCTCGTCGTCGCGCCGAGCGTCGTGAAGATCAACTGGGCGCGCGAGACGGAGCGATGGATCCCGGGCCGGCGCGCCGCCGTCGTGCAGGGCGACGGCGACACCCTCGACGCCTTCGCCGACGTCGTGGTCGTCAACTACGAGGTGCTCGACCGCCACATCGGCTGGCTCGAGCGGTTCGGCTTCCGCGGCATGGTCGTCGACGAGGCGCACTTCATCAAGAACACGCGCTCGAAGCGCTCGCGGCACGTGCTGCAGATCGCGGCGGCGATGCGCGAGCGCGTCGGGAACCCGCTGCTCATGGCGCTCACGGGCACGCCCCTCATCAACGACATCGAGGACTTCGGCGCCATCTGGCGGTTCCTCGGCTGGATCGACCACAAGGAGCCGAACGCCGAGCTCACCGACGAGCTCGAGGAGATCGGGCTGACGCCCATGGATCGCGGCTTCTATCCCGCCGCGCGCCAGGCCGTCATCGACATGGGCATCGTGCGGCGCCGCAAGATCGACGTCGCGAGCGACATCCCCGCCCGTCGCATCGCCGACATCCCCGTCGAGCTCGACGAGTCGGCCGTGCGGTCCATCCGCGCTGCCGAGCGCGAGCTCGTCGAGCGGATGCTGCGCCGCTACGACACGGCGATGCTGCAGCGCCCCGCCGACGCCGACGCCTCGATCGACGACGACCTCATCCACCGCATCGCTCGCGGCGAGGTCGAGACGCAGGAGGGCAGCACGGGGGAGAACGTGTTCGCGCTCGCCCGCCGCATCGGCCGTGCCAAGGCGGAGCTCGCCGCCGACTACGCCGCGCAGCTCGCGCACTCGGTCGGCAAGGTCGTCTTCTTCGCCAAGCACATCGACGTCCTCGACACCGCCGAGGCGACGCTCGCGAAGGCCGGCCTCAAGACGGTCTCGATCCGCGGCGACCAGACGCCCACGCAGCGCCAGCAGGCGATCGACGCGTTCACGAACGACGCCTCGGTGCAGGTGATCGTCTGCTCGCTCATGGCGGCGGGCGTCGGCGTGAACCTGCAGGCCGCGGCCGACATGGTGCTCGCCGAGCTCTCGTGGACGGACGCCGAGCAGACGCAGGCGATCGACCGCATCCACCGCATCGGCCAGTCGATGCCCGTCACGGTGTGGCGCATCCTCGCGGCGCAGACGATCGACACGCGCATCGCCGAGCTGCTCGACACGAAGGCCGGCCTCGTCGGCCGGGCGATCGACGGCGCGGCGGGCGACGAGCCCACGAGCGGCGACCTGCGCCTGCAGGCCGTCGAGGGCATGCTGCGCGACGCGATCGTCGCGCGGCGCGCGCACGCGTAGCGACGGGGCAGCGGTGGCGGACGCGATCTTCGAGGACCCGCGGCTCGCCGCGATCTACGACGCCCTCGACCCGGATCGCAGCGACCTGGAGGTCTACGCC
>JAPSIA010000009.1 GCA_031179215.1 Agrococcus sp. | reverse complement strand
CGGCGACCGAGTGGAGCGCCACCCGCTCGCCGAAGGCCGCGAGCCCCTCCTCGATGCGGCCCCGCAGTCGCAGCTCGTGCTCGTCGATCGCCTCGTGCGCGGCCGCGATCCGCTCGCGACGGGAGGCCGCCGCGGCGGGCGGCGCGCCGAGGTCCGCGAGGAAGTCGACCGCGGCCGTGACGCCCGCCATGAGCTCGTACGGCAGCGTGCCGAGCTCGAAGCGCTCGGGCACCGCATCGCTCGACGGCAGCAGCTTGTCGGGGTGCAGCGACTCGAGCAGCGCGGGGTCGGCGGCGAGCGCGCCGCAGTGCGGCCCGTAGAGCTTGTAGGGCGAGCACACCAGGGAGTCTGCGCCGAGCGCCGCCATGTCGACCGTCGCGTGCGCCGCGTAGTGCACGGCGTCGACGTGCACGAGCGCGCCGACCGCGTGGGCGCGCTCGGCGATGCGCGCGACGTGCGGCTTCGTGCCGAGCAGGTTGGAGGCTCCGGTGACCGCGACGAGCCGCGTGCGCTCGGTGACGACCTCGTCGAGGCCGCCGAGGTCGAGGTCTGCGGTCGCGGCGTCGAGGGGCAGCCACCGCACGACCGCACCCGAGGCTTCGGCCACCTGGATCCACGGGCGCACGTTCGCGTCGTGGTCGAGCTGCGAGACGACGACCTCGTCGCCGGGCCGCCACGTCTTCGCGAGGGCGCGAGCGAGGTCGTAGGTGAGCTGCGTCGCGCTGCGGCCGTAGACGACCCCGCGCGGCGAGGCGCCGAGCAGATCGGCCATCGCCAGGCGGAACGCGGCGACCGCGTCGTCGGCGTTCCGCTCGCCGAGCGTCATCCTGCCGCGATTCGACAGCGGCGCCGTCAGCGTCCTCGCGATCGCATCGGCGACGACGGCGGGCGTCTGCGTGCCGCCGGGGCCGTCGAAGTGCGCGAGGCCCGAGGCGAGCGAGGGGAAGTGCGCGCGCAGCGCGGCGACGTCGAGGCTCATGCGGCTCCTTGGGGGTGGGAGTGACCTGCCGCAAGCCTCTCACTCGATCGGCGCGCGCACCCGCGCGTCGCGCGTGGCGATGAGCACGGCGCCCGCGAGCAGGAACGTCAGCGCGGTCAGCGCGCCCGTGAAGGGCGGCTCGTCCCACGACTTCGCGTTGAGGTTCAGCAGCCAGTACTCGGGCAGCGGATTCGCCATGACGGTGACGAGGACGAGCAGGATGACGATCGCCCACGAGACCGCGCCCCACCCGCGCGAGATGACCCGCACGACGGCGAAGCCCGCGATGACGAGGGCCAGGGGCCACAGCAGGAGCCCGATCCACGCGGTGTTGCCACCGCTCGCCACCTCCGCGCACGCGGGCGCGACGAGCGGGTCGAGGGGCATCTGCGCGCCCGCGCACGGGCGCCAGGTGACGGCGATGATCGCGGCCAGCCCGACGCCGGTCGCGACGGCGACGAGGCCGAGCGCGAGCTGCACGACTCGGGACACTCAAGAACCATAACAGTGTTTCACAATTCCTCTCAAGGTTCTTCGGGCGGCCAATAGCGTGTCGCCGTGGCGCACTTCCTCGTGACCGCGATGCCGCTCGCGGGACACGTCCGACCCATGGCGGCGGTCGCCGCCGCGCTCCTGGAGCGCGACCACCGCGTGACGGTCTACACCGGTGCGCACTACGCCGACGCGTTCGACGAGCTCGGCTGCGAGCTCGTGCAGTGGCGCGACGCCCAGGACTTCGACGAGCGCGACATCGCGCGCACCTTCCCGAAGACCAGCAGGCCAGGCCTGCACGGCACCGTGGCCGGCTTGCGCGACCTGATCATCGGCACCGCGCCCGGTCAGCTCGAGGACATCGTCGCGGCGTTCAAGCGGCAGCCCTTCGACGCGCTCGTCGGCGACGTGATGGCGCTCGGCACCGGCTTCGCCGCCGAGGTGCTCGAGCTGCCGTGGGCGACGATCTCGCTCGTGCCTCTCACGATGCCGAGCAAGGACCTCCCGCCGTCGGGCCTCGCGCTGCAGCCGGCGCACAGCGTCGCGGGGCACGTGCGCGACCGCATCCTGCGTGCCCTCATGCCCGCCGTCACCGGTTCGATCGAGCACGCCTACCGCGCAGCGCGCGAGCAGTCGGGCCTGGGGCCCGGCCGGCCGTTCGGCGAGGCGCTCTACTCGAGCGCCCTCGTCATCGCGACCGGGTCGCCGCTGCTCGAGTATCCGCGCAGCGACCTGCCGTCGAGCGTGGAGTTCGTCGGGCTCCTGCGGGCGCCGTCGCCGCTCGGCGCGCCGCCGCTGTGGGCCGCGACGCTCGCCGACGAGCCGCGCCCCGTCGTCCTCGTCACGCAGGGCACGTTCGAGACCGATCCGCACGAGCTGCTCGAGCCGGCGCTCGAGGGCCTCGCGCACGACCGGGTGCGCGTCATCGGCACGACGGCCGGCGTGCCCTTCGACGGGGACGTGCCGGCGAACGCGCGGCTCGTCGACTTCGTGCCGTTCTCGGCGGTGCTGCCCCACGCATCCGTCGGTGTGACCAACGGGGGATGGGGCGGGGTGCTCGAGATGCTCTCGGCGGGCGTGCCGCTCGTGATCGCCGGGAGCTCGCTCGACAAGCCAGAGATCGCGGCGCGCGTCGCGTGGTCGGGCGCGGGCCTCGACCTGCACTCGGGCCGGCCCCGGCCGATCCGCGTGCGGAACGCCGTGCGTCGCCTGCTGCGCGAGCCGTCGTTCCGGGAGCGCGCGAGGGAGATCGCCGCCGAGCTCGAGGCGCTCGGGGGAGCGGAGCGCGCGGCCGCGCTCATCGAGGCCCTGCTGCGACGCTGAGCGAGTCCTGATCTGATATCGGCGCGTTTGTACCCCACTCGAGCCGTAGAATTGCAACCATGCCAAGCCTCACTCGTTCTCGCGCGCACGGTGGGGGCACCGAGCGCGTGCTGCGGGTCCTCGCCGTCCACGACGGCGACGCGGAGCGCTCGCGACGCGTGATCGCGCTCGCGATCGGCGAGGTCGCCGCCGCGATGGGTGGGCCGGAGCGCTTCGACGCGGCGATCGACGTGCAGATCCTCGACCTTGCCGAGGTGACCCACCCCCGGGCGCAGCGCGCGCGGTGCCGCCAGGCGGAGCTGATCCTGGCCCTCGACGCAGAGCACGTGCGAAAGCTCTCGCGGCCGCTGCTGGCGCGCCATCGCGTGTTCACCCTCGAGGAGTACACGCTCACGCTCGAGTCGGTCGCGAGCGCCTCCGCGTCGCGGCAGGTCGTCTCGCTCTTCGAGCGCGGCCACGCGGCCTTCGCGCGCAGCGTGGCGAAGGCGGCGTTCGCGGCCCGCGGCCTCCTGCGCATCTCCACCGTGCGACCGCGGCCGCGCGCGCTCGAGCTCGAGGACGTCGCGCGGCGCCTGGGCCGCGCCGTCGGCGAGCTCGCGATCGGGCGTCACCTGGCCGAGTGAGGCCGGGGCCCGCAGCAGCGCTCAGCGCTGCTGCGGCACGACCGTCAGCACGCGCCGCACGAAGTCGTCGAAGGCGTGCATGTAGGTCGTCAGGAACTCCTTCGTCGACTCGACCGTGACCTCGTCGTCGTCGTCGACGAGCCCATCCGTGTACTGCACGTAGGCCTCGATGTCGTTCATCAGCGGCGCGTTGCAGTAGGACAGGATCGACTTGAGGTGCTGCTGGCCGACCGCGGTGCCGATGGCGCCGGGGGAGGTGCCGATGACGCCGACGGGCTTGCGGCTGAGCGCGTTGTCGCCGTAGGGGCGCGACGCCCAGTCGATCGCGTTCTTCAGCACGCCGGGGATCGAGCGGTTGTACTCGGGCGTGACGATGAGGATGCCGTCCGCGCGCGTGATCGCCTCCTTGAGCGCGACCGCCTCCGGCGGGTACGCGTCGTCGCGGTCGTGGTCGTAGAGGTCGAGCGCGTCGATCTCGATGAACGAGCACTCGAGCGCGTCGGGCGCCAGCTTCATGAGCGCTCGCGCGAGGCGGCGGTTGATCGACGAGGCGGAGATGCTGCCGCAGATGACGCCGATCGTGTACGGGGGCTCGTGGTGGTACGTATCGGTCATGCCGCCAGCATGCCGCGCGCGCGTGCCATCGTCGAGGGGTGATCGCGTGCGGCTACGCAGCGACGGCGCCGCGCCAGGCCTTGCCGACCGGGTCCTCGAGGAAGGCCGCCGCGGCGAGCAGCGTGACCTCCGTGCTGGGGCTCAGCACTCCGTCGACGGGACTGGCGCCGCTCGCGAGGCGATCGAGCACGGTCTGCAGCGGGAAGGCGGCGACGCTCGCGCTGAAGGCGCGCTCGGTGCCGCGGTGCCGGCGCGCCGCGAGCTCGGCGCCCGTGACGTTCACGCGCACGATGCCCGAGAACTCGGGCTTCATCGCGCGCTGCGCCCAGCGCCAGTAGGCCGTGATGCGCGCGCTGCCGCGGTCGATCTCGTCGGGTCGCAGCAGCGACTCCTCACGCAGCTCGCGCAGCATGCCGTCGAGGATGAGGGTCGCGGCATTGAAGCGACGGCTGACGGCGTCGTCCTTCCCGTGCCCGGCGGAGCTCGCCGTGAGCAGGTCGCGCTGCTCGAGCGAGCCGGAGCCGCTCGCCGCCCACGCGCCGGGGGCGATGGAGTTGCCCGTGCTCTGCCGCACGAGCACCGCGTGGTCGTCGCTCGTGATCGCGAGCACCGAGATGCCGACGATGTTGGCCACGCGCGCGTTCTCGAGCGCGAGCATCCTGCCGGCGCGGTCGCACGCGTAGTGGTGGACGACGCTGCGGTCCTCGGGCTTGCCGCCGGCGACCTCACCCGCCGTCCAGAGCTCGTTGCTGCACTCGCCGTCGAAGTAGCTGACGCGCTCGAACTCGAGCTCGCCCTGCTCGATCGCCGCCACGGTCGGCTCGGTCGCGAGGCGCAGCAACCGGCCGTTGAAGCGGATGGGCAGGCTGCGGTTCTCGCGCCGGGTCTTGCCGGAGACCTTGCCGTAGCGCAGCGCGCGCCCGGCGATGTCCTGCAGCCGCGTCGGCAGGTGGTACCGGCCGGCCCCGAGCCTGCCCACCACGATCGCGAACCGGTGCGAGTGCTGCCAGAGGGAGCGGTTGACCTCACGATCCCACCAGAAGGCCGTCAGGTCGGCGGGCGCGGCGTGCCGCACCATGGCGCTCGAAGAGCCGGCCGACTCCCACTGCGGCGCGACCTCCCGCACGGCCTCGAGGCCGAGGTCGACGAGCTTCGCCCTGCGCCATTCGCGCAGGATCGCGACGCCGGTGCGCACGAGGCCGAACAGCGCGGCCGCGCCGCCGAGGAGGGCGCCCGCGAGCACGATCTCGGCCGGCAGCGAGCTGATGGGCAGCGTGAGCGCGAAGAGCGCGAGCGCGACGATCCAGCTGAGCTCGCCCCGGTAGACGAACCGCAGGTAGTCGAGCCTCGAGTGCAGCCGCCGCAGCAGGGTTCCCACGACTGCATCCTCGCAGAGCGGGGCGAGCGGGCGGAGGCAGCTCTCCCCGCTCCGCTAGGCGTAGTAGCCCTCGCGCAGGTTGATGCCGTGCTCGACCCATGCCTTCATTGCCGAGAGCATGCTCGTCCAGCCCTCGCAGTTGTCGAAGGCGCTCTTCGCTCCCGCCGGCGTCGGCTTCCACGACGCCTCGGTGATCGTCACGAGCGTGCGGGTGTCGCCGTCGATCGGCTCGAACTCGAACGTCGTGCGGGTCGTGCCGGAGTCCCCGACGGATTCCACCCCCTCCCACTCGATCACGATGCGCCGCGGCGGCTCCGCTTCGACGACGGTGACGGGGAAGGCGCCGGGGAAGTCGTGGAAGTCCCAGGTGACGGCGTTGCCCGGCTCCAGCCGGCCCCGGGCACCGCCGGTGGTGAAGTAGCGGGAGAGCTGCTCGGGGTCGGCGACGGCCTCGTAGACCTCGGCGCAGGGCCGACCGATGCGACCGGAGACGGTGAAGGACAGCGAGTCGAGGCTCGGGGATTCATTCATGTTGTATTCTTACAACATGTCTGGTGCGGGCGGCAAGGGTGAGCTGGTGGACGCGTCTGCGTCTGCGCTCGCGTCGAACGACACGGCGGACGACGACCGCGTGTTCAAGGCGCTCGCCTCGCCCGTGCGCCGCCGCATGCTCGACGCGCTCAAGCGCTCGCCGCGCACGACCGGGTCGCTGTGCGCCGAGCTGCCGGAGCTCGACCGCACCACGGTGCTGCAGCACCTCAAGGTGCTCGAGGCGGCCGAGCTCGTGACGGGCCGCAAGGTGGGCCGCGAGCGGCACCTCGCGCTCGCGCCCCTGCCGATCAAGCGCATCCACGACCGCTGGATCAGCGAGTACGCACGGGCGGCCGTCGACCTGCTGGGGAGGCTCGACGACGAGTCGAGGTAGCGGCCGGTCCGGACTCGCTAGGCTGTCGGCGCGGTGAGCGCCGCCTCGCCCTCCGCGATGAAGCGGTAGACGAGCGCGTCGACGCGCTGCGGCTTCGGCAGCGACAGGGCGGCGACGAGCAGCCGGCGCGAGCTCAGCACCGGCGCGGGCGTCGTCGCGAGGTCGTACTCGGCGTACCCGGTCGCAGCCCACTTCGACATGCGGTGCTCCCAGTGGAACAGGTCGTAGAAGTCGTAGCCGCGCAGCGCATCCGTCGAGAAGTGCGCGTAGTCCATCCAACGGGCGAGCTCCTCGACGAGCTCGGGGTCGCGCCCGAACGGTGAGGCGGTGTACTTCCGCGCGAGCAGCTCGGGGCGCAGGTCGCGGTCGTCGGTGTTGCGGTACATCCCCGTGATGATCGCGCCGCCGACGCCGAAGATCGTCGCGGCCTTCGCCGGAGCCGCGAGGTACATCGCGTTCGCGAGGTTCGCGTAGCGGTGGTAGGTCGGGAACGAGCGGCGGTACAGCGCCGCGAACGCCGACGTCGGCGACATCGGCGGCACATCCAGCGTCAGGTGGTGCAGCCCCGCCGCGGCCGCCATGCGGTTCGCGGCGAGCAGGTCGGCGCGCGTGCTCTTCTCGGGCCGGTGCATCGCGTGGTACGTCATGGCGACGGCGCCCGCGCGTCGCAGGTCGGTGAGCCCCGCCTCGAGCACCGCGCGCGAGTCGCGCCCGGCCGTGAGCGTGAGCACCGTGACATCCGCGACCGAGATCCAGTTGCGCACCTGCTGCCGCAGCTCGTCGCGGAACCTGGTCGCCGCCTCGAGCGCGGGCAGCTCGACGCGATCCTCGCGCGGCCAGAAGCGCTCGTGCACGACATCGGTGCCGCGGATGCTCAGCCTGCCGTTGGCGAAGACCTGGCCGACGTCGTCGTGGGCGGTGACGAGGCCGGGCAGCCACCGGCCCGCCGGCTCGTGGTACTCCGGATTGCCGAGCACCCAGCGCATGCGCGAGCTCTCGAGCCCGCCGACGAGCTCGGCGAGGATGCCGGTGTGCGAGGCGAGCGCGACCCCTGCGCTGCCTCGGTGCCAGTACGCCGAGCGCGTCGCGAGCGGGTCGCCGTAGACGTCGAGCCGGTCGCCGCGGGCGACGAGCACGACGTAGCGGCCCGCGACCCACGCGATCGCCTCGTCGAGGGCGCGCGTCTGCGCATCCAGGCCAGACGCCTTCGCGAGGGCGCGCAGGATGCGCTCGGCGACGCCGCCCCGTCGTCGCGGGCCCGCGTCGTCGAAGGCCTGCCCGAGCACGAGCACCTGGCCGGCTGGGGAGGCGGCGGCCTGCCGCTCGAGGGCCGGGTCGAGCCGCACGTGCCAGCGTCCGATCGACAGCCGATCCCACGACTCGCGCGGCGCGTAGTCGACAGCGCCGTCGGTGACGAGGAAGCCCTTGGCGAAGACGTTCCGGTAGCCCCACACCTTGTAGCCGGGCCGGAGCTGCTGCTCGCGGCGGTGGAAGTCGTCGACCGCCTGCCGCTGCTGCCGCTCGAGGCGCCGGCCGAGCAGGGCGTCGAGCATGGCGGGCTCCCGGTTGTGCGCGTGGAGGGCGGATCGCCCTGCCGAGGAGGCTAGCGGAGCCCGGCGCCGTGGCGTCGTCCACGCGCGGCCGCGAGCTCAGCCCGCGGGTGTGCCGCGCTCGCGACCGCGCTGCCGGCCTCGCCGCACGATCGCCTCGATCCCGATGCCGATGAGCACGCCGAGGCCCGCGCCGACCCCGTTCGCCACGACATCCCGCACCGTCGCGACCCGGCCCGGCAGGAAGAGGTGCTGTGCGAGCTCGATGCCTACCGTCACGGCGAGGCACAGCCCGAGCACGATCCACCGCCTGGCGCCGAGCACGAACACGAGCAGCACCGCGAGCGGCACGAACATCGCCACGTTCGTCAGCACCTCGAGGCGCGTCCAGTACACCCACTCGAGCATGTCGTGCGCGTGCAGCCACTCGAGCCCCTGCACGACGCGCGGCTTGATGCGCAGCAGCCAGTGCGTCGGCCACAGGGTCACGACCGCCACGACCGGCAGCGCGAGCAGCAGGCCCACGACGCCGAGCCGGCGCAGCGGGGCGGCGTGCGCGGCGCGCGCGTCGATCGTGGGCTCGCCTGAGCGTGCGCGCGACGCGCGAGTGGGCGGGAGGGAGCGGCGCACGGCTCCATCCTCGCGGCCGATCCCCGGTGCTGCGCGACCGCGTGGCGTAGGTTCGTCGCATGGCGCGGCACGCCGATCCGCTCGAGCAGAGGGACGTCTTCTGCATCCTCGCGGTGTGCACCGGCAACCTGTGCCGCTCGCCGCAGCTCGAGCAGCTGCTGCGCGCGCGACTGCCGCTCGCCGTGCGGGGCGCCGACGCATCGGCGGTCGAGATCGCGAGCGCCGGCACGATGGCGCGCGACGGCGCCCCCATGGAGCCGCTCGCGCTCGCCGAGGCGGAGCGGCTCGGCATCGCCGACAGCGCGGCACACCGCGCGCGGCGGCTGCTGCCCGAGCACATCGAGCTCGCCGACCTCGTGATCGGGCTCACGCACGAGCACCGCAGCGCCGTCGTGCGTGCCGTGCCGCGTGCGAACCACCGGGTGTTCACGCTCATCGAGCTCACCCGGGTTGTCGAGATGCTCGCCGAGCGCACCGGGGCCGAGCGCGTCGAGCCGCTGGGCGACGACGGCGTCGCCGGGTTCCTCGGCCGCGTGGTCGCGGCGGCCGGCCGCGCCAGGGGCCTGCTGCCGCTCGCGGCGACGCGGCACATCGACATCGACGACCCCTACGGGCGCTCTCCGGCGGCCTACCGGCGCTCCGCTGATGCGGTGGCCGAGCACGTCGACCGGCTCACGGCCGCGCTCGGCGCCCTCGCCCGCCGTGCATAGGATGGCGAGCAGTGCACCCCTTCGACGCCGCCCCGCTCGCGGGCGCCGCGCCGACCGCTGGATGGAGACCGTGAAGCCGCTGCAGACCCTCCGGACCGGCCTCTGGCACCTCCGCAAGGGCGGCGTGCGGCAGGTGCGCGATTGGCGGCTCCGCCGCACGATGGCCGAGCGCAACGGTGCCGCGGCGAAGCCCGTCGACATCGCCGCCGAGATGCCCGTCTGGCCCGTCGCCGACCGCGGGCCGCGGCGCCCGCAGCTGCGCGTGGGCACGATCATGGACACCTTCTCGGCGAGCGCGTGGGGCTACGAGTTCGACGTCGTCGAGCTGAGGCCCAGCCAGTGGCGCGAGCAGCTCGAGCAGCAGGGGATCGACCTCCTGTTCGTCGAGTCGGCGTGGTCGGGCTCCCGCGGCGCGTGGAAGTTCCAGCTCAGCGGCCCCAAAGCCCCGCCCGAGGCGCTGCGCGAGCTCGTCGCGCACTGCCGAGAGCACGGCATCCCCTCGGTCTTCTGGAACAAGGAGGATCCGCCCCACTTCGAGGACTTCCTCGAGACGGCCCGCTTGTTCGACCGCGTCTTCACGACCGACGAGAACCTCCTGGGTCGCTACCGCGACGCGCTCGGTCACGACCGCGTCGACGTGCTCGGCTTCGCCGCACAGCCGGCGCTGCACCACCCGATGCGGCAGCAGGGGCTGCACCAGGTGCGCGACGTCGCCTTCGGCGGCAGCTACTGGTCGCACAAGTTCCCCGAGCGCCAGGCGCAGATGGATCTGCTGCTGGGCGCCGCCGCCGACATCGCCGAGCGGCGCGGCATCGGCTTCGACATCTTCTCCCGCTTCGAGCACGACCCGAAGTACCGCTTCCCGGAGGCGCTCTCGCCGTTCGTGCGCGGCTCGCTCGACTACGAGCGCATGCTCTCGGCCTATCGGGCCTACAAGGTGATGCTCAACGTCAACTCGGTCGTCGACAGCCCGACGATGCTCGCGCGGCGGGTGTTCGAGATCCTCGCGAGCGGCACGCCGGTCGTGACGACCCGCAGCCCTGCGGTCGAGCACTGGTTCGACGAGTCGGAGATCTCGATCGTCGACGACCAGCAGGAGGCCGCGCTCGTGCTGCGCGCGCTCGTGCGCTCGTCAGAGCTGCGCGACCGGCAGGTGCACCTGGCGCAGCGGCGCATCTGGCGCGAGCACACGTTCTCGCGCCGCGCGACGCAGGTGCTCGAGTCGGTCGGCATCGCCGACCCGGCCGCGTGGCGCCGCCCGCGCGTGAGCATCATCGCCCCCACGATCCGGCCGCACCTCGTGCCCGGCATCATCGCGACCGCGGGCCGGCAGGTCGACGTCGACGTGCAGCTCGCGCTGCTGCTGCACGGCTTCGACGCCGACGAGGCCGATCTGCAGGCGCTCGCGCGCGAAGCCGGCATCGCCGAGCTCGTCGTGCTGCGCGCCGATCGCGACACCTCGCTCGGTGCCAACCTCAACCGCCTGGTGCGCGCGAGCGACGGCGACGTCGTCGCCAAGCTCGACGACGACGACGTCTACGGCGACCACTACCTGCTCGACTCGTGCTTCGCGCTCGAGTACTCGGGTGCCGAGCTCGTCGGCAAGCACGCGCGCTACCTCTACCTCGAGTCGAGGAACGCCACCGTGCTGCAGTCGCCCGAGCGGGAGCACCGCTGGACCGACCTCGTCGGCGGCCCCACGATGGTGGGCCCTCGCTCGACGTGGGAGGCGGCGCCGTTCGAGGATCGCACCCTGGGGGAGGACACCGCCTTCCAGCGCGCCATCCTCGCGGCGGGCGGCGGCATCTACAGCGCCGATCGCTACAACTTCATCCAGCTCCGCGCCGCGCGCAGCGACCACACGTGGGTCACCGAGGACGAGCGGATCCTCGCGAACGCCGACGTGCACGGGTTCGGCCGCGCCGAGGAGCACATTCTCCTCTGACCGCTGCCGTCGAGCTGGCGCTGCTCGCGGCGCTGCTCAGGCCGCCGCCCGAAAACGCTTCCGCTCCTGCGGTGACCCTGATTGCGGAATCTGCATGTTCGTTCGCGTGTCGGCTGCCGATTCTGTAACTTCGCTCACGATGCCCTGTTGCGGAATCGCAATGGCGCCCGCGTCGCGAGGTCGCGACGCTTCGCTCGTCCGAGAGGAACCCGCATGCGCACTGCGCTCCAGAAGTGGCTGTCCAGCCGTGCACGTCGTCGAGGAGCCGTGGCGGCGCTCTCCGTGCTGTCGCTGACTGCCGGGCTCCTGGGTGTCGGGGGCGTGGCTCCTGCGGCAGCCAGCGCGGCGAACGCAAGCGCGGCGCAGCAGGCGGCGCAGCTGCGCATGGCACCCGGCACGCCTGGCGAGCCGAGCGCGCCCATCCTCCTCTTCGAGGAGGACTTCGAGCGCCGCGCCGCGGGCTCGAACGTGCTCGTGAGCGACTACGCGGGTGCCGACGGCACGACGTACGCCACCGACCCCTTCTGGGGCAACCGCGCGATGTGCAACGGCTTCATCGTCGACTTCAGCAGCACGCGCATCGTCGGCGATTGCAACGGTCCCGGCGGTCCCGAGAGCACGGGCATCGGCGTCTTCGACAGCCTCGCCGCCCTGCCCCACGCGCTCGGCCAGCTGGCAGGCAGTGCGACGCCCGAGACGAACGCCGCCGCTGCCTCGTACACCTCCGGCTCGGGTGCCAACAACCTCGTGCAGTTCGCGACGGAGTCGCCGCTCGAGTTCCCCGCCGCCAACCGTTTCGTCACCTTCTCCGTGGACGCCGCAGCCACGAACTGCTTCTCGACCGACCCGCTGCTGCGCTTCTACCTGCGGGACGCCTCCGGCGCTGAGATTCCGGTCTCCGACGCTGCCATCAATCCGTGCCTGGACCCGCGCGCGTCGGTCTTCAGCGCGCCGCACCAGTCGCGCGACGCCATGTCGGAGGTCTTGGCTGGAACCTTCGCCGCGGACTCCTCCGTGCTGCTGACCGGCGAGTCCTTCGGCATCGTCCTGCGCAACGAGAACGGGAACGGCGCGGGCAACGACGGCGCCTACGACAACATCCGCGTGCTCGACGTCACGCCGCAGCTCGACAAGTCGTTCTCGCCGGCATCGACCTTCGTCGACGGCGTCTCGACGCTCACCTTCACGGTCACGAACACGAGCGAGCTGGCGGCCAAGGACGGCTGGGGCTTCACCGACACCCTGCCCCAGGGCCTCGAGGTCGCGACGACGCCCAACCTGGGCGGCACGTGCGTCGCAGACCGCGCGGCAGAGCCGGGCGGCACCACGATCTCGGTGACCAACGGTGCGCTCGCGACCGATGAGGTCTCGTGCACCATCACCGTCGACGTCACCTCCTCGCAGGTCGGGACGTACACGAACGATGCCGACAACGTCGACGAGGTGGGTCTCAACCCGCCGGGCGAGGCGACGGTCGAGTTTCTCGACCCCGCGGACGTCACGTGCGTGAGCGACACCTCGATCTTCAACACCGCGACCGACATGAACGGCGGCTCGCTGCCCGCTGGCTCGCGCGACCTCAACTGGCAGGTTGGCCGGGGCAACGCGAGCGGGTTCGCGAGCGTGACGTCGTACGAGCCCGCCTACGTCGTGCCGCCCGTCTCCAATGCGTGGATCGAGAGCCCCTACGGCAACGCCGACTGGATCTCGTACAACGCCAACGGGAGCCACGCTGGCAACATCGATCTCTACTTCCGGTACGACTTCACGATCAGCGAGCTGGTGCAGCTCGACGGCTTTGCCCTGCCCATGGACTTCTACGCCGACAACTCCGTGCCCGAGGTCTGGGTGAACGGCGTCGCGCAGAGCGCCTCCGAGGAATCGCTCCCGCAGTCGCCGACCGACCCGTACTTCCACGGCGGCTTCAGGGAGGGCACGCAGGCGTCGACGCGACTCTCGGAGGGCTTCCAGCACGGTGAGAACACCATCATCGTGCGCGTCGCCAGCGGAGCGCCCTACGCCGGCTTCCTCGCGCAGATCCTGCCCGAGCCCGTCTGCGCCGACTACGGCGATGCGCCCGACACCTACGGCACCACGGCGGGGGCGGACGGCGCCCGGCACGGCGTCGCGCCGGGCCTGACGCTCGGCTCGGAGATCGACCCGGAGGCGGAAGGGCAGCCCTCGCCGCTGGCCGACGGCGACGACGCGAACGGCATCGCCGACGAGAATGCGCTCGAGAGCGCCGTGGCGCTCCAGCCCGGCGCGACAGCAGTCACCGTTCCGGTCACGGTCACGAACGCGCGCGGGGCGGCTGCCACCCTCTTCGGCTGGATCGACGTCGACGGCAGCGGCACGTTCGATGCCGACGAGGCGGCCTCGGCCCCGGTGCCGGACGGCGCTACCTCGGTGGACCTCGAGTTCTCCGGACTCGCCCCAGCGCAGGACGGCACCGCGTCGTACATGCGGCTCCGCCTCACCACCGACGACCTCGTCGACGACGCCGCGACCGCTGTGGACGAGCGCGCGCTGGGCGTCGCCGCGGACGGCGAGGTCGAAGACCACGCCGTCACCGTGCTGCATCGCGAGCTGAGCGTTGCGAAGTCGACGACCTTCACGGCTGACTCGCGAGCCGGCGACACGGTCGAGTACACCGTCACGGTGACGAACACGGGCGACGCCGCGTACACGGATGCCGCGCCGGCGATCGTCTTCGACGACCTCTCTGGCGTGCTCGACGACGCGACCTTCGGCACGGGGCCGCGAGCGGTGGCCTCCGACGGCTCCGACGTCCCCGGCGCAGTACGCGTCGGCACGCAGCACGTGTCGTGGGCTGGCCCGCTCGCGGTCGGCGCCGCGGTCGAGATCACCTATTCGGTGACGCTCACGGGCGCCGGCGACGGCGTCGTGCGCAACGTCGCGTGGCAGCCCTCGACCCCGCCGCCGGCGGGCGAGGTGCCGCCGACGCCGACGTGCGCGGTCGACGGCGTCGATCCCGAGACGGACGAGCCCTGCGCCACGACGTCGGGCGAGCTGCCGCGGCTGGCCGTCGCGAAGCGCTCGGACGTCGAGGACCTGCCGGCGGACGGCGGCGTCGTGACCTACGAGGTCACGGTCACCAACCCGGGTCCCGGTGATTACACCGCGACGACCCCCGCGTCCGTCAGGGACGACCTCAGCGCCGTGCTCGACGACGCCACGTTCAACGGCATCATCGCGCCCGCGTCGGGTGTTGCGTTCGACGCCGACGCGCAGGAGCTCACGTGGTCCGGACCCCTCGCGGCGGGGGAGTCGGTCGCGATCGAGTACAGCGTGACCTACGACGAGCGCACCGGTGACAACATCCTCTACAACGTCGCTTGCGTGCCGGCGGCCCAGGCTGCCCCCGGCGCCGACGACTGCGCCTCGGTGCGCGTGCCCGCTGCCGAGCTCGCGATCGAGAAGTCGGTCGACCCTGCCGACGGCTCGACCGTGCGCGCGGGCCAGGAGGTCGCCTACACCCTCAGCTTCTCGAGCCTGGGCGAGACGCCCGCTGCGGTCGCGAGCGTCGACGACCTGAGCGACGTGCTCGACGACGCGACGTTCGTCGAGGGCTCGCTCGTCGTCTCGAGCACGGCCCTCAGCGCCACGCTCGACGGCGACGCGCTCGCGATCACGGGCGAGGTGCCGGTTGACGAGACGATCACCGTCTCCTACCGCGTGCGCGTCGACGCGTTCGCCGAGCAGGCCGACCACGTGCTCGCGAACACCGTGCAGAACCCCGACGGCTCGTGCGACCCCGAAGGCTGCCCGGGCACCGAGAATCCGATCCGCCACCTCTCGGTCGACAAGTCGGCGACGCCGGCGGAGGACGTGCTGCCGGGCGACACCGTCGAGTACACGGTGACGGTGACCAACGACGGTGCGGCGGCCTACACGGCTGAGCAGCCCGCGGTCCTCGCCGACGACATGACGGATGTGCTGGACGACGCGAGGTTCGGCGGCGACGCCGTCGCGGTCGCCTCAGACGGCTCGGACGTCGCGGCGCCCGCGATCGAGGACGGCACGCTGACGTGGTCGGGGCCGCTCGCCGTCGGCGCGTCGGTGACGATCACCTATTCGGTGACGGTGACGAACCTGGGCGATCACGACCTTGTGAACACTGCAGGCGGCGAGTGCGCCGAGGGCGAGCTGTGCGACCCGCCCGTGGAGTCGAGGGTGCTGCTGCCCCGCGTCGTGCCGTCGAAGTCGGCGGATCCTGCCTCGGGTGAGACGGTCGTCGCCGGCGACGTCGTGACGTACACGCTCTCGTGGACGAACGACGGTCAGGCCGCCGGTCCGATCGACGCGACGGACGATCTGTCGGACGTGCTCGACGACGCCGACCTCACGGCCGAGCCCGTCGTCGACGCCGAGTTCGCCGACGCGGTTGCCGCGGTGTTCGACGCCGACGCACAGACGATCCGGGTCACCGGTTCGCTGCTGCCGGGCGAGACCGTCGCGGTCACGTACCAGGTGACAGTGCGCGCAGATGGTGAGCGCGGCGACAACATCGCCGGCAACGTGCTCACGCCCGACGTGCCGCCGTACGTGCCGAACCCCGACTGCGAGGGCGAGGACTGCCCGCCGGAGTTCCCGCCGCCCACGACCGAGCACCGCATCCCGCAGCTCGAGGTCGCGAAGTCGGCCGACCCGGCTAGCGGCGCCACCGTGCGCGCCGGCCAGGAGATCACCTACGCGCTGTCGTTCGCGAGCATCGGCGAGGCGGCCGTCACGGTCGACCAGGTCGACGACCTGAGCGACGTGCTCGATGACGCGGCGCTCGACGCCGACTCGATCGTCGTGTCGGATGCCGCGCTGACGGCCGCGCTCGAGGGCGACCAGCTGCGGATCACGGGTGTCATCCCGGCCGACGAGACGGTCACCGTCTCCTACGCCGTGGTCGTGCGCGCCTACGCCGAGCAGGGTGACCACGTGCTGGGCAACGTCGTCACGAACGCCGACGGTTCATGCCAGCCGGGTGGCTGCCCCGAGACCGAGCACGCCGTGCGCCACCTGTCGGTGACGAAGGCGGCGACGCCCGCCGAGGACGTGCTGCCGGGCGACGTGGTGGAGTACGAGGTGACGGTCACGAACGACGGTGCCGGCGACTACACGACCGAGCAGCCCGCGGTGGTCACGGACGACATGACCGAGGTCCTGGACGACGCGGCGATCAACGGCGACGTCACCGCGGTGGCCTCTGACGGCACGGACGTGGCCGCGCCCGCGATCGAGGACGGCACGCTGACGTGGTCGGGTCCGCTCGCCACGGGTCAGTCGGTGACGATCACCTACTCGGTGACGGTCACGAACCTCGGCGACCACGACCTCGTGAACACGGCCGGTGCCGTGTGCGCCGAGGGCGAGCTGTGCGACCCGCCCGCCGAGTCGTCGGTGCTGCTGCCGCACGTGACGCCGGCGAAGGCCGCCGCGCCCGCCTCGGGCGAGACGGTCGTCGCGGGTGACGTCGTGACCTACACGCTCTCGTGGACGAACGACGGCCAGGCCGTCGGCCCGGTCGACGCGACCGACGACCTCTCCGGTGTGCTCGACGACGCCGAGCTGACGACGGGCCCGGTCGTGGGTGCCGAGCAGGCGGACGCGATCGAGGCGACGTTCGATGCTGAGGCGGAGACGATCCGCGTCACCGGCGACATCGCCGTGGGCGAGACGGTCACGGTGACGTACCAGGTGACGGTCCGCCCCGACGGGGAGCGCGGCGACAACATCGCAGGCAACGTGCTCACGCCCGACGTGCCGCCGTCCGTGCCGAACCCCGACTGCGAGGGCGAGGACTGCCCGCCGTCGTTCCCGCCGCCCACGACCCAGCACCGCATCCCCGAGATCGTCGACGGGAAGTCGGCGACGCCGGAGTCGGGCGCCGACGTCGAGCCCGGTCGGGAGCTCACCTACACGCTGACGTTCGAGAACCTCGGTGAGGCGGTCGGCACGGTCGACCGCGTCGACGACCTCACGCACGTGCTCGACGACGCTGACGTGACCGTCGCGCCGACCGCATCCGACGACGCGCTCTCGGTGTCGGAGATCGCGGATGGCCGCTTCTCGATCACGGGCGAGCTCGCCGCCGGCCAGACGGTCACGGTGACCTACACGGTCACGGTCAAGGCCGCCGAGGAGCTCGGCGACACGGTGCTGAGCAACTTCCTGCTCGACCCGGGCGCCGAGACGCCGGCGGTCGACGCCTGCGACGGCGGCGAGGACTGCACGCGCCACACGATCTCGAACGTGGTCGATGCGAAGTCGGTCGACGTCGAGTCGGGCACGGCCGTCACCTCGGGTCAGGAGCTCACGTACACGCTGACGTTCGAGAACCGGGGCTCCGCGCCCGGCGCCGTGGCCAAGGTCGACGACCTCACCCACGTGCTCGACGACGCCGACGTGACGGTGCAGCCGAGCGCATCCGACGACGCCCTGACGGTGTCGCCGATCGAGGGCGGCCGCTTCGCGATCGAGGGCGAGCTCGCCCCCGGCCAGGTCGTCGCCGTCAGCTACTCGGTGACGGTCAGGGCGGACGACGAGCTCGGTGACACGCAGCTGGCGAACTTCCTGCTGGCGCCCGAGTCGCCGACGCCCGAGAGCCCGGCCGATTGCGTCGAGGGCAGCGAGGACTGCACGCGCAACGCCGCGCCCCGCATCGTCGACGCGAAGTCGGTCGACCCGGCCTCGAGCACGGCGATCCGCCCGGGGCAGGAGCTCACCTACACGCTCGAGTTCGAGAACACGGGTGCGGCCGCCGGCGCGGTGCACCGCGTCGACGACCTCACGCACGTGCTCGACGACGCCGACGTGACGGTGCTGCCCGCCGCATCCGACGAGGCGCTCAGCGTCTCCCAGATCGCCGACGGCCGCTTCTCGATCACGGGAGAGCTCGCCGCGGGCCAGTCGGTCACGGTGACTTACACCGTGACGGTGCACGCCGCCGACGCGCTCGGCGACGCGCAGCTGGCGAACTTCCTGCTCGACCCCGAGCAGGAGGTGCCGGAGGAGCCCGTGTGCGCGAACGGCGAGGACTGCACCTTCAACCCGGTCTCCGACGTCACGGTCGCCAAGGCCGCTGACCCGGCCTCGGGCACGGCGGTCGAGGTCGGCCAGGAGCTCACCTACACGCTCACGTTCCGGAACGAGGGCGCCGGCGCCGAGTCGATCGACTACACCGACCACATGGCCGGCGTGCTTGACGACGCCGAGCTCACGCAGGCGCCGACGGCTTCCGATGAGGCGCTGACGGTGTCGGCGGTGACGGATGGGTCGTTCTCGGTCTCGGGGGAGCTCGCGGCCGGGCAGACGGTCACGGTGACCTATGCGGTGACCGTGCGCGACTGGGCCCACCAGGGCGACCACACGCTCGGCAACGTGCTGGCCGTGACCGGCCAGGCGCCGCCGGCGGTGTGTGAGCCGGAGAGCGCGCTCTGCACGGAGCACGAGGTGGAGGAGCCGCCCGTGGCACCGACTCCGGTGCTGCCCGAGACCGGCCAGGACCTCCCTGCGGTCGCGCTGTTCAGCGCGCTCGGCCTGCTGCTGCTCGCAGCCGGTGCGGCGCTCGTCGCCCGCCGCCGACGCGCGGTGGCGGAGTGAGGCCGACGCGGTAGCGCCGCTCGCGAGTGCCCCCTCATGCCTCGACCTCCGGGTCGTTATGAGGGGGCATTCGCGTCAGCGCGCGTGCCCGACGCGCGAGGGCGCCGGCGCGCGCATGCGAGCGCCCTCGCTGCAGTCGAGCGGGGGAGCGCGCCGCGGCGCGTCAGCGGTCAGCGGCGCGCAGCCCCTCGACGCCGTGCACCTCGCGCAGCTGCCACAGCACCTCGCGGTAGACCTCGGGGGTGTAGTGGAACGGCGCGAGCCCCCAGCGGTGGTCGGGGTCGGCGAGCACGAGCTCCGCCGGCAGCTCGACCATGCGATGACCCGTCTGGCGCAGGTAGTCGTAGTAGCGCTGGTAGCTCTTGTTGGCGTCGCCGGCGCGCACGCCCATGCTCCACGGCGTCGTCTTGCCCTCGGTCGTCCGCAGCGCCCACGGCACCTCGAGCACGACGGTGCGATCGAACAGCCCGAGTTCCCTCAGGCGCGCGTCGAACGCATCCACGTGCTGCGTCCACAGCGCGAAGTGCTCGTCGCTGCCGAAGGGGATGTGCTCGGTCTCCTCGAGCAGCGCCGAGACCGGCTCGGCGCGGATGGTGTCGATGCTGCGCGTCACGATCGTCCCGTCGGGGAAGCGGTGCACGCCGTGCCGCTCGTCGGCGAGGTCCCACAGCAGCACGTCGATCTCGCCCGCGAGGCTCTCGAGCCGCGAGAAGAGGTTGCCGGCGAAGTCGTTGCGGATCATCCGCTCCTGGAACTTCGACGAGACGCCGAGCGAGTCGGGAAGGTGCGCGCTCGCGTCGTCACCCGCTGAGATGAGCGACTGCCGCGCCACGTAACCGCGCAGGTCGACGCTGTCGGACGCCGCGAACTCGATCGTGTCCCGAGCGACGCAACTGCCGAAGACCAGCACGCGCGGTGCGGATGCGTCGGGTTCGGTCACGGGGCTCCAGGTCTCGGGCGCAGGGCTGCGCAGCGCCCATCAACCCTAGTCGAGGTGCGGCGTGCACCTGCGCTCTAGCAGGCGTTTCACAGCACGGCCTGTGCTACAGCGCCCAACGCTCTCTGATACCGATACCCTGGAGGCGATACGCAATCTTCCTCATCTTCAAGGAGACTCGCCGGTGAGCCCCACCACTCCCATGGACATCGTCAGCGTCATCGGGCTGGGGTACATCGGCCTGCCCACGGCCGCGGTGCTCGCCCAGGCCGGCAAGACCGTCATCGGTGTCGACGTGAAGCAGTCGAACGTCGACGCGATCAATGCCGGCCGCGTGCCGTTCGTCGAGGAGGGGCTCGAGACCGTGGTCGCGGGCGCCGTCGCCCAGGGCAAGCTGCGCGCGCAGATCGAGACGCCCGAGGCAGACGCGTACATCGTCTCCGTCCCCACGCCATTCAAGGGCGACCACGAGGCGGACCTCTCCTATATCGAGGCAGCCGCTCGCGGCATCGCTCCCAAGCTCGACGGCGGCGAGCTCGTGGTGCTCGAGTCGACGTCGCCTCCCGGGGCCACGGAGCAGATGGCGGCGGTCATCCTTGCCGAGCGTCCGGACCTGACCGACGAGCCCGGTCGGCACAACTCGGTCTACTTCTCGCACGCGCCCGAGCGCGTGCTCCCCGGTCGCATCATGATCGAGATGATCGACAACGACCGCATCATCGGCGGCACGACCGACGAGGCGTCGGAGATGACGCGCGACCTCTACGCAAGCTTCTGCAAGGGCCAGCTGCACATCACCGACGCCCGCACGGCCGAGATGGCGAAGCTCACGGAGAACGCCTTCCGCGACGTCAACATCGCGTTCGCCAACGAGCTCTCCATCATCTCCGAGAGCCAGGGCATCGACGTCTGGGAGCTCATCGAGCTCGCCAACCACCACCCGCGCGTGAACATCCTGCAGCCGGGCCCTGGCGTCGGCGGCCACTGCATCGCGGTCGACCCGTGGTTCATCGTCTCGGCCGCGCCCGAGCAGGCGAAGCTCGTGCGCCTCGCGCGGGAGGTCAACGACTCGAAGCCCGACTTCGTGCTCGAGAAGGTCATGGCGAAGGCTGCCAAGTTCCGCGAGCCCGTGATCGCCGCGCTCGGCATCGCGTTCAAGGCGGACATCGACGACCTGCGCGAGTCGCCGTCGAAGGCGATTGTCGAGCGACTCTCCTCGGAGATGGAGCACGCGACGGTCCTCGTGGCGGAGCCCAACGTCGACGAGCTGCCGGTGCCGCTCTCGCAGCGCCCGAACGTCGCGCTCGCGGAAGTCGAAGACGCGATTGCGCGCGCCGACATCGTTCTCGTGCTCGTGGACCACCACCAGTTCAAGACGCTCGATCGGGAGCTGCTCGCCGAGAAGATCGTCGTCGACACCAAGGGCCTGTGGCGTTGAGCTCCAACGGGCTCGGCGGTCTCGGCCGACGAGCGTTGCGCCGCCTCGGTGGTGGCAGCGAAGCGCCTGCTCGCCCGACGCCCGCTTCGAGCGCCGCGATGCCCGAGCAGCGTGACGCGGCCGCGGCGGCCTTGGAAGAGGCGCGGGCCGCTTCGCGCGACAGCAAAGACGCGCGAGCCGAAGTGCGCTTTCGCGAGGCGATCGCGCTCGCTCCGGAGTGGGGAGCGCCGGCCGTCGAGTACGCACGCCACCTCATTGCCCGATCCAATTCCGCGGGTGCCGAGGAGGTCCTCGCCGCGTCGATCGCCGTGAACGGCGCGAATCCCGACGCGATCGAGCTCTTCTCAGAGGTGCTTCGCAGGCGCAACCGCCCGCAACGACACTTCCGCTGGGCGCTCGGCCGCATGGTCGCTGACCTGGCGGCGCATCCTGGCGCTCACCGAGGTGCGCTGGACTTCGTCATCCCGCACCAGCTCACGGACGCGGAGGCGGTCCTCGCCACGAGCCCGGATCCCGTCTCGCGAGCCGTGATCGCACTGGATCGGGCGCTCCGAACCGATGCCGACCTTCCCGAGGACGCCCTCCGCGCAGCGACGGCGGGCCTCTCGGCGAACGAGGCTGACCGGGCTGTCGCGATCGTGCTGCTCGGCCGAGGCAAGTCCGGCCGCGCCGTGCAGCACATCGAGGCGATGGCTCCGGCCGCGGTACCGATGAACTCTCTGCGTCGCGCGATCCGGCGCGCGCTCGCGGCAGACCGCAGCAAGCAGGCCCGCGCCTATCTGACGGTGTACTCGAAGCTGTTGCCCGGCGACGTCTGGTCGAAGCGCACCCTGAAGGCTTTGGGTGAACGAGAGTTCTCGAACTATCGGCTCGGGAAGTCCGGTTTCCCGTTCCCTCCGCGCGCCACTGAACCGGCGTACGAGCCAGCGCCGCGCAAGGTCTTCTACCTGCTGCACAACAGCCTGCCCTACAACTCAGCGGGGTATGCGACTCGCACCCACGGGCTACTGAGCGGACTGAACCGCGCCGGCTGGGACGTCGACGGCGTCACGCGACTCGGTTACCCGTTCGACATGCCCGGCAAGGAAGACGTGCTCGACGTGCCGCCGCATGATGAGATCGACGGCGTCGACTACCTGCGCCTGCTCGCGGGTCGCGAGATCGAGAAGAAGAACCCGCTCTACTTCTACGTGCAGCGCTACCGGGCCGCGCTGCAGGAGCTGGCGCTGCGAGGGCGTCCAGCGATCATCCACGCGGCCTCGAACCACTGGAACGGGCTCACGGCGGTGGCGGCCGCGAACGAGCTTGGCTTGCCCTCGATCTACGAGGTGCGCGGCTTGTGGGAGGTGACTCGCGGCTCCCGAAACCCGGAGTGGGCGCAGAGCAACATGTTCCGCTACATCGCGCGCATGGAGGCCGACGCGGCACGTGGGGCGACCAAGGTCTTCACGATCACGAACGCGCTGCGCGACGAAATGATCGCCCGTGGCGTCGATGGCGACAAGATCACTGTGCTGCCGAACGGTGTCGACTCCAGCCGATTCCAGCCGATCGCCCGTGATGAGACGCTCGCGCGCGAGCTCGGCGTGCAGGACAAGACGGTCATCGGCTACATCGGCTCGATCCTCGACTACGAGGGCTTGGAGCTGCTGATCGACGCGGCCGCAGAGCTCGCGGCTGTGCGCTCCGACTTCCACGTGCTCTTCGTGGGCGACGGCGCGGAGCTCGAGCGGTTCCAAGCTAGGGTCTACGACGAGGGCCTCGACGACGTTGTGACATTCACCGGCCGAGTCCCGCACGAGGACGTCGAGCGCTACTACTCGCTCGTCGACATCGCGCCGTTCCCGCGCCTGCCGCTCCCTGTGTGCGAGATGGTTTCGCCGCTCAAGCCCTTCGAGGCAATGGCGATGGGCAAGGCGGTGGTGGCATCCGATGTGGCGGCGCTGGCAGAGATTGTCACGCCCGGGCAGAACGGCTTCCTGCACGCCAAGGGTGACGCCCGGAGTTTGCAGACCGAACTGACGAGGTTGCTCGATGACCCCGAGCTGCGACACCGCATCGGACGGCAAGCGCGCGACTGGGTCGTCGAGCATCGGGATTGGAGGCGCATCTCCGCGACCGTCGCTGCGAGCTACGAAGAGTTGCTTCGCATGGGACGGTAGGCAGCGGACGCTGATGCCGCTCGCGCAGACCTGCAAGAAGAGAGTCCACGAATGACGTTTCTGATCGACATCGATGTCGAGGCCGCCCGGCGCCAGTCCTTCGGCGCCAAGTTCGAGCACACAGCCCGCGATGAGGCGCTCGCCGCGCGCGTGCAAGCAGGGTTCCTCGACCTCTCGCCGCACGCGGCGTGGGCCCTACCCGAGACATTCGACTGGTCGGCTCAAGCGACCCAGGACCGCAACTGGCATGCGCAACTTCACATGTTGCGGTGGCTCGACCCGCTGCGCCGACGTGCCGAGCGCGGCGACGACGGCGCTGCGGACACGTGGCTTCGCTATGCCGAGAGTTGGGTACGCCACAACCCTTCCTCCGCCCCCGCGTGGGCAGGAAGCTGGGGCGACATGGTGGATGGCATCAGGGCGCTTGCGCTCTGCGTCGCGGTGCCATTCGTCGTTCGGCGGGATCCGGAGGCACTCCAGTGGCTGGTGCCTAGCATTGAGGAACACCTCCGCTGGCTTTCCGATGAGTCGAATCTTGGTCATTCGAACCACGCGCTTCACCAGCACCAGGGGTTATTCGTCTGCGGTGCCGTGCTGAGGAACGAAGAGGCGATGGCGCTCGCGGAGGACAGAATGTCGTCGTTGTTCGAGACCGCGTATGACGAAGAGGGAGTGAACGCGGAGGGCGCCATCGCGTATCACTTCGCGAACTACATTTGGTGGACCGCGGCCCGTCGGCGGCTCGAGGTGGAAGGACGACCGGTTCCGGAAAGCCTGCAACTGCTCGATCGCGTGCCGATCGAGCTTGCTCATGCCACGAAGCCCGACGGCAAGCTTGTCGGTATCGGCGACACGGATGGGGGGAACGTTAAGGCGGTCGGACACCCCGCCACGACCTGGGTCACCAGTCGCGGCGCTGATGGGGCTCCGCCCGAGGACCTGATCCGTATCTACGACGCCGGCTACTTGTTCGCGCGAAGTGGATGGGGTGAGCAGGAGCGCGACTTCGCCGAAGAGACCTTCTGGTCAGTGTCCTTCGGTCACGCCGATCGCGTGCACGGCCACGCTGACGGCGGCTCGATGACCTTCTCGTCGATGGGTCACGAGTGGATCTCCGACCCGGGCAAGTTCCAATATGGTCACGGCGACATGCGCGCGTTCTGCCTTCGGCGCGATTCGCACAGCCTACCCGTCGTCGTCGACCGCGATTACGACCCGAAGTCGGTGGTTGCGTGCACGGCCCGCCGTATTGACGACGCGGTTTACGACGTGACTTTCGTCGATCGCGGGTACGCGGGTGTGCGGCTGATACGACGAATCGTCTACTCGGTGTCCGGAGAGTATGCGGTCGTGATCGACAGTGTTCAGTCGGAAGAAACTTGCACCGTAGTGCAGCATTGGCAGTGTGGCGCGGGCACCGATGCGGCTCTATCCGACCGCGGGTTCGAGCTATCCGCAGGTGAGAAGCGCGCTTCGGTCGTCTACACGGGTTCCAGGCCGGAGTGGGACGTGGTCTCGGGGCAGGAACGGCCATTGCGGGGCTGGGTCGCTACGGGATGGAAGCAGCGGTCCCCGGCGCCTTCGTTGCGCTTCACCAAGACAGGGACGGCGTTCCGCTTCATCACCGTCATCGCCGCGGGCTTCCGAGGTGCCAAACCGCAGGTGGAGACTGTGCGCAGCGCTCCGAAGGGCCAGGTTCGGCTCCGAATCGACACGGGCAGGGTGGCTGAGCAATTGGTGATCGAGCCAGCGGCAGCGTCGGTCATCGGCTATTCAGACAACGCTGAAGGAGCGGGACCCTCGCGGGCCCGCGCGAGTACAAGCGCGGTCGCTCCATATGCTCCGGACGTACGCGCGTCGGTCCTCGAGGCGATAGCCCGTAACCGCGAGGCGGGATCGCAGGCATCCGGAAGGGCGACACGCGCGGCACTTGCCGAGCGCTTGCGCGCCGTCCGGGCGAACCACGGCCTCGACGAACGCATTGACCTGGGCATCGAGGCCGCTGTAAACGACCTTCAGGAGACGCTTCGGCATCCCGCCACGCCGCGCGAGGTTCAAAAGGATCGAGCGGCGCTGGTCAACTGGTCCGGCCGGGCGGACTTCCGCGCCTCGACATTGCGACTTCCTGGTATCGCGCTGTGTGGCGCCGATGCCGTGGTCCCATCGCTTTCGGAAGAGACGCTGCTCGCGTACACGCTGGGCTCAATCGTGCTGCCGGCGGCGGTTCACCCCGCGGATGGTGACACCCTCACCGTGCTCTTTCACGGTGCAGTAGATCGGGCGAGAACTAGTTTGCCGCTCTTCCAGCGGTTCCGCTTCCAGAAAGAGCTGCAGGCTGGCCCGACAGTGGCGTTCGGCGACCCGACGCTCGACCTGGCTCGAGAACTGCGGTTGGGCTGGTATCTCGGCCACGAACGTGTTGACCTGGCACCAGCGATCGCTCGCGCGGTGCAGGAAATCGCGCGGTCGCTTGGTACTTCGAAAGTTGTGCTGCAAGGTAGTTCCGGAGGTGGATTCGCGGCGCTGCAGGTGGGCGCACACCTCCCCGGGTCGCACGTGGTCGCGATGAACCCGCAGACCGACCTGCGTCGCTACAACGTTGTCGCATACCGCGCGGCGATGATTGCGGCGTTCGGCGTCCGCGAGTTAGACGCGACGTCCTCGCTGGTCCCTCGCATCGACGTCATGCGCCGCGTCGATGAACTCGGAGCGGAAATGAACGTGACGCTCGTGATGAATTCCGGCGATCTCTTCCATGAGAAGGCACATGCTGCGCCCCTGCGGGCGTTCTTGCGCGGCCGCGCTGCAACTTTCCTGGATGAGATCCGCTACGACCTCGGCCCTGGGCACCGAGCTCTCGCCAATGACGAGTACGGTGCGGTGATGGGCGGGGTCTACGACCGGATCGCTTCGCGGCGCCCGCAGCGGCAGGCTTGAGTAGCGGAGACCGATGCAAATCCTGCTCCTCACTCATTACTTCGAGCCCGAGAACGGCGCTCCACAGCGGCGATGGAGCGCGCTCATCGAGAAGCTCGTCCATCAGGGGCATGCGGTCCGAGTCGTCGCGCCGACGCCGCACTACCCGACGGGGCGTGCGCCAGCGGCCATGCGGGCACACCTTCGTCCGGGAGCGTCGAGCGTCGGCGCTCATGGCGCGACTGTGCATCGCGTGAGTTTCCTTCCTCACAACAGCTCGATCGTCTCGAGAACGGCAGACCACATCTGGGTGGCTCAGCGCAGCATCCGTGCCGTGATGCGCCTGGCGGGTGAAGGGTTCGAGCCCGATGTGGTGATCGCAACCGCGCCGGGGCTGCCGACGCTCGCAGCCGGCCGCACGATCGCCCGGCGGCTCGGGGTGCCACTCGTTGCCGAGATGCGCGACGCGTGGCCCGATCTCGTCTCGCACACGCCAGGGCTCGCGGGAGGCAGGGGGCTTGTTGCGCGGGTGAAGCAGAGCGTGCACGAGGCGGTAACCGGGTTGCAGCGCGGCGCCGCGACCGTCGTGACCACAACCGAGAGCTTCGCTCGCGTGCTGCGCGAGCGCGGCATCGGCAACGTGCACGTCATCCGCAACGGCACCGTGCTCGAGCGCTACGCGAGCATACCGGCCACCGTGCACGACCACCAGGAGTTACGTGTGCTCTACATGGGAACCGTCGGCCGTAGTCAGGGGCTCGAGTACCTGGTGCGCGCGACGGCGACGGCTCGCGATCGAGGCCTCCCAGTCGCCACGAGGATCGTGGGCTACGGAGCGGACTTGCGAAACCTGCGGGAGCTCAACGCGTCGCTCGGAGGACCAGTGGACATCCGCGGGAAGGTCGGGCCGGACGAGGTGTTCGGGCACTACGCCTGGGCGGACACGACGGTTGTCTCGCTGCGCGCTTGGGAACCTTTTGAGTGGACGGTGCCGTCGAAGCTGTACGAGCTCATGGCGACCGGCAAGCACGTCAGCGCGATCGTCGCGGGAGAGGCAGCAGATCTCGTGCTGGAGTCTGAATGCGGCGACGTGGTCGCGCCCGGGTCGGTCGAGGCGATCGTCGCCCTGTGGGAGGGATTGCTCGGTGACCGCGAACGCGTGAGCAGCCGCGAGGAGGGTCGCGCCTGGGTCGCGCGAAACGTCGACTACGAGATTCTCGCGGAGCGCTATTCAGAGGTGCTCGAAGCGGCAGCCCGACCCGTCCGATGAGCGCGTAAGCGCCGAGAGCGCGCACGAAGCACGCGGTAGGTTCGAGGGTGGCTGGCGACGTGATCGCCGGTCGCCGCTCTACGGAAGACTTGCACCTATGCGAACCCGCACACGCCCTTGGCTCCTGCTCGCCGCAGCCTCAGTCGCTGCGCTGAGTTCTGTCGGGGTCGGGTTGCTCACCACGCTCGCGATCTCACGAGCCGACGGCCTGTTGATCGCGCTCGCCCTGGTCACCGTCATCCTCCTGATCGTCGTGGTGGCCGGGCTCCTCGCCGGTGCACGATCCGTGCGCGCCCGCGAGCGGGGGCGTTCCGCGCGCATCAGCGCCCTCGAGAGCGACGTCACCGCGGGACGGACCGCGCTCGAGCAGGCCAACGAGCGCCTGGAGCGCGTCGAGAGCCTCTCCTTTGCAGTCAGCGCCCTGCAAGATGGCGCAGATCGGACGTCTGGCGATGTCCGCCAGCTCGAGGAACGCCTCCACGCATCGCTCAAGAAGCACGACGAGGCCGTCGAGGTTCTCGAAGCAGAGGTCGCGCGCCTGCAGAGGCGGGTGCGCGCGCTGGAGACGGGCAAGGAGCTCGCTGCGGCGAGCGCTCGCATCAAGAAGCTCGAGGTCCGCTTGGCGGAGTCGCCGTCTTCCGCGACGATGAACCGCGCCGGCGAAGTGGTCGACGCGGTCGTCGCGCTCGCTGAGCGGCAGGGCCTCTCCCTCACCGAGATCGTCACACGACCGCTGGCCGAATACCGTGTCGCTGCTGCAGCACACGGAAGCGAGGCGCTCGAGGCGATCCCTTTCATGGACGCCTTCCCTGAAGTCGTCGAGCAGCTCACGAACGCCGAGGCGCGCTCGCTGCTGCGAGCGCTGCGTCGCGCGGGGTATATGAGCCGGGCAGTGCCACTGATCAGCGAGATCGCGGCTCGCATGAGCAAGCCCGCCGACGTGGAGATGGCGCGCGTCATGGCTTCGGAGCTCGCGCTGTACTCGGGAGCGCTCGAGCTCGACCACACATTGCCCTCCATGACAGGACCGCGGCGCCAGGACGTGGTGATGCACGTGGTGGGAAAGGCGCTGCCGACCACGCAATCGGGCTACACCCTGCGGACGCACTACACCGTCGAGGCGCAGCGTCGAGCGGGCATCAACGCGATCGTCGTCACGCATTCGGGGTCCGGTCCGGAATCTGGGCCCGAAACGCAGCGCTATCACCACGACCACGTGCCCTACATCGCGCTCGGCGGCCCGGAGCGCGGTCGGGTCCCGTGGGACAAGTGGCTGTCAGCGAACGTCGAGGCGCTCGCCGGAGTCGTGCGCGAGGAACGGCCCGCGGTGCTGCACGTCCACTCCGACTTCATCAACGCCCTCATCGCCCTGCCCGTGGCTCGCGCCTACGGGATCCCACTCGTCAACGAGACGCGCGGCTTTTGGGAGGAGAGCTGGCTGTCGCGCACCGCGCGCGCCGAGGGATGGGACGATCTCGGTGAGATCGAGCGACGGTGGGGCTTGCCGGACATGTACCGGCTCCGCGTCGAGCGGGAGGCCCACGCACGCAGCGAGTCCGACGCGGTCGTGACGCTCGCCCGGGTGATGGAGCGGCACATCCGTCAGGTGGGGGAGCGGCTGGGCCTTTCGGTGCCCCCCGTCAGCATCGCCTCGAACGCGGTGGATGTAGCGAGCTTCGCCGCGTCGACGCCGGATGCGGCGCTCAGAGCGTCCGTCGGCATCGGCGCCGACAGCATCGTGGTCGGCTACGTCTCCTCGATCGTGGAGTACGAGGGCATCGATACGCTCGTGCGCGGTGTGCACACGCTCCGGGAGGCGATGGAGGCGCACGCCGATCAGGACCGGCAGACGCCGCTGGCGCACGCCGCCGCTCAGCTGGGAAAGCGCGACGTGCAGCTACTAGTCGTCGGAGATGGGCCCGAGCTCGACTCTCTTCGCGAGCTCGCCGCCTCGCTCGGAGCCGACCGAGTCCACTTCACCGGGCGAGTGCCGCATGAGCGCGTGCACGACTACTACGCGCTCATCGACCTCTTCGTCGTGCCGCGCAAGTCCGCGGCGGTGACTGAGCTCGTCACGCCGCTCAAGCCGTTCGAGGCGATGGCTGCTAAGCTGCCCTGCCTCTTCTCCGACGTGCGGGCGCTCGCGGAGATCGCCGAGGACAGCGGCGCCGCTGGGCTCTTTCGAGCTGGGGACCCGCATGACCTCGCGCTGCGCCTCGCGCAGCTCCTGGGCGACCCGCAACGCCTCCGCACGATGGGTGAGCAGGGTGCGGAGTGGGTGCGCCGCGAGCGCACGTGGGATCGGAACGCCGCCACCTACCTCGAGCTCTATCGATCACTAGGGATGCGCCTGCCTGACCACGAGACGGTGACCACGTGAAGCCGGAGGCCGCGCCACGCTCGACGAAGCATGACGTGCAGGCGGATGGGCTCGACCGCTGGCTGCCGGATGTGCTCGCGGGCCTCCTGGCGACGGAGCGGGCAGTGCCAGCGTTTGAGATCCTACGCGAGCGCGAGGCCCACGAGGAGCTCTCGCTGCAGGATCTGAGGCGGTTGTTCGCGGCCCTGCGAGAGCAAGGCTACCTCCGTCGAGCGCTCGTCCTCGGGGAGATCATCGATCGCCGTGCGAGCGAGGATGCGCCGCCGACAGGTGCGCTCGTCGCGGCCGAGCTCGCGGTCCTGGGCGGCGAGCTCGCGCTCGAGCCGCCCAGGCCCGAGCGTCCGTACGCGGGCGTGCGGGGACGGGCGCTCGTCGTCGCCAGCAGCTCCGTGCTCGACGCGGAATCGAGCTCCACCTCACGCACTCACGCGCTCGCGCGGTCCGGGCGAGCCGTCGGACTGGAGATCTTCGTCGCAACGCAGATGGGCGTCGCGGGCCGCTCGAGCTACGACGTCGACGAGCGCGACGGCGTGCGCTACCAGCGGATCCCCGGCCCTGCCCGCGGGTCGCGGGCGTTCGACGAGTGGATGCGACTCTTCACGATTCGTCTCGCAGCAGTCGTTCGCAAGCTGCAGCCAGCCGTGCTCGTCGCCTCCTCTGACTTCGTCAACGGCAGCGCCGCGCACGCGGTCGGACGCGCGTACGGCATCCCGGTCGTCTACGACGTTCGCGGGCTGTGGGAGGAATCCTGGCTCAAGCGGCAGCGCGCGAAGCACGGGTGGTCCGAGGCGCAGGTGCCGAACGCGTGGGGGATGCCGGACGTGTGGAGCCTGCGACGCGAGCGTGAGCTGGAGCTGGCGAGCGTAGTCGACGCCGTCGTCGTGCCGAGCACCGCGCTGCGGGACGCCCTCGTCGATCTCGGCGCCGCCGCCGATCGCATCACGATCGCCGCCGACGACGATGCGGACGCATGGGCCGCAGTGCTGGAGAGCGTCGGCGCGGTAGAGCAGGGCAGCGCCGCGCTCGCGCGCCTCTCGCTGTCGAGCGAGCAGGCGATCAAGGCGCTGCGGACCGCCGAGCGCAAGCAGCTGGGCACCATCGAGACCTTCGCCGGATCCGGCACCGTCCAGAGCGTGCGCGACGTCGGATGGCGCCACGCGGGGCTCGAGCCTGTGCTGATCACGGTGCCCTTCGACTGGATCGAGGCGTGCCGCGATCATCGTTCGCAGGCGTTCCACCTGCACGCTTGGGACTTCATGGTGCCGTTCCTCCGAGCGTGGGAACGCGACCGCGATCGCGAGGCGCTGGACTGGTGTCTGCAGCGCGCCGCCGACTGGGCCCGGACGTTCAACGACGGCGAGGATCGCGGCACGATGGCCTGGTACGACATGGCGATCGGACTGCGCGCGCCGCGGCTTGCCTATCTCCTGCAGGAAGCCGTGCGCGAAGCAGCGGGCGAAGACATCATCGCCGCCCTCGCGAGCGCCGTCGTGAGGCATCAGCGAGCGCTCTTCGCACCGCAGGCGTTCAACGCGGCCAACAACCACGGCTTCTACACCGCGGTCGGTCAGTTGAGCTTCGCTCGGCGGCTCGCGGTCCTGCCGGGCATGGACATCGTCGAGGCGCAGGGGCGGGATCGCCTGCGCACCGTCGTGGCGACGCAGTTCGCCGAGGACGGAGGGCATCTGGAGCACTCGCCGGACTACCACCGGATGCTGCTGTCGTCGTTCATCGGTGCGATGCAGGACGGCCTGCTCACCGACCCCGAGGTCGCCGAGCGCATTGAGCGCGCGAGCGAGGTCATGGGGTGGTTCCTGCGGCCGGATCGCTCGGTCGTGCAGATCGGCGATTCCCCCGCGCGCGTGGCCCAGCGCTCGGACCGGGAGATGGCAGCGCCGCACACCGCCTTCCTCGTACGCGAGGGCGCGGTCGGCGAGCCGAACCCGCAGGAGCTGCTGCTGCTCGAGCAGTCGGGATACGCGTTCGTGCGTTCCCCGCAGCCGGTCGGCCGCGACGATCACCGCTCCGCTGGCTACCTCACGCTCATGGCGGGGTTCCACTCCCGGACGCACAAGCACTGCGACGACCTGTCGATCACGTGGTTCGACGCGGGTGAGGAGCTGCTCATCGACGCGGGCCGCTTTGGCTACCTCGACCAGCTGCCGGCCGATTCGCCGCTCCGCGACCAGGGCTTCTTCTACGGCCGCCCGGAGCGGCAGTATGTGGAGCGGACGCGCGCGCACAACACCGTCGAGGCCGACGGCCGCGACCACGAGCGCCGCCATCGCGCGCCCTATGGTTCGGGCATCCGCTCGGGCGAGCAGGAGGGCTCGAAATTCCGCCTCGTCGGCTTCGTCGATCACGGGGTCTGGAGTCATCGCCGCAGCATCACCTACCTGCCGGGCAGCTGGCTCCTCATCGACGACGAAGTGACGAGTCAAGACGGGCAGCCCCACGACTTTCAGGTCTGGTGGAATCTTCCGGAAAGCCTGACCGATCCACGGTCGACGGATGGACAGGTGACCTTCACGCTCTCCAACGGCCGCGCGCTCCACATCTCCGCCCTGCACAAGGCGGAGCTCGTGGCGCCGGTGAAGGGGCAGGAGGAGCCAATGCGCGGTTGGCGTTCGATGGTCGACTACGAGTTCACGCCGGCATGGTCGATGGGGCACCGCGTGAGTGACCGGATGTCGCATCACTTCAAGACGCTGTTGAGCATCGACGGGGTGCCAGCGCCTCAAGACATAGGATCTGATTCAGGCGAGAACACCTCGAGGACCTCGGTGCCATGCGGGCGGTGAAGGGGCACATCGCGCTCGGTCGGCGACTAGGATCGCGAATCAGGAAGTGGTCGGATGAGAGACGTTAGTCGTTGGAGGCGCCCTGAGCGCGTTTATACCGATATCTCGTCCGTTTGCTTCAATCGGGGCGAGCACATCATCTCCGTGCGCCTCGATGAACTGCATGCGCTCGATGCGATGGTCGACTTCGTCGGCGCGGATGTCACTTTCGTGTCTTTTCATGCAGCCCTCAACAAACGAACGTTCTCCACGCCGTACTTCACGGGAGCAACGCTCGCCGCTCGAAAAGCCAATCGGATCCTGGTCTCGGATCCGTCGCTGAGCGAGGATGTGCTCCTTGCGTGGTTCGCCGGCTCGCGCGCCATCAGTTTCGACTTGATCTCTGCGTTCGTTGCCAAGCTCATCGCGTTGGCCGGGGCGCCTCGCGTAGTCTTCTTCGGTGGTTCGGGAGGGGGGTTTGCCGCCCTCAATCTCGCGCGGCTGCATCCCGGCAGCTCCGTCATCGTCGCGAATCCGCAGACGGACATACTGAAGTTCTACCCGCGGTGGTGGTCCGCTTACGGAAGGCACTCGTGGGGACTGTCAGGCGACGATAGCTCGATTGCGGTTGGACTAGGCACACTCGTCACGCATGACCTCGTCGGTCGGTATGCGGTCGATTCTCCTGATGTGAACATCGTGTACCTTCAGAACCAGAACGATCTGCACCACATTGAGCACCATCAGAAGCCCTTCATGGACGCGGTGGACCCTGCAAGAATGCGCCTCATTGTGGGCGACTGGGGACCGGGTCACGCCCGCCCTCCAAAGGAGCAGCTCATTGCCGTAGTCGACGAGGTATTGAGTCGATCCCGGAACTCGTGAGTTCGATGTAGGCCCGTGCCGCGCCTCAATGCATTAGTGAAAGCAGCTTCTCGGCACCCCGGATATCGCCTTCATAGATCGCGATCTGTGCTCTCTGTGCGACCGCCTCGCGCGCACTCGGGACCACCTGCGTATGTTGGAGATGGGTCCCGTAGGAGAGCTGCGTGGAATCGGGGCGCTCGAGAAATGGTGTTAAGTAATCCATCGAATGCTCAAGCCCTCCGGTGCACCGCATGGCGTCCTCCAGCGCGCCTAGGTCGAGGTCGATGGGATCGCGAGCGCGCCGCGTGCGGGATCGTAGGAAGTTCAAAGTTTGATAGTCGAGACTTTTTGCGGTTCTGATGTGCTCAAATAGCCCGGCACCTCGGCGGTGACGACTCAACGCCCAGAACTGGGTGTTGATGGGATCTTTCAACAATAGAGGTGTGTGCAGGGAGGAACCCTCAACGGCGAGAACGACCTCCGCTGAGGAGATCTCCACCAGCTGCTTCTCGAGGTCGTGCTGCTCTGGTCTGAAGACCGCAAAGCCGAAGCGCTCCAGCAGTCGGTCGAGTTCCGATTCAATGCCTCCGGGGAAGTTGCTGGTTCCGGACCGAGACAGGAACAGCTTCTTTCCCGGTTCGAGGGTTGCGGGCGCGAAGTTACCAACCGCCCGCGCAAACTCGGGGAGAACGTAATCGCCGATGCACACGCCAGGGTACGGAAATACGACCTCCTCGAAGTGAGACGCCTCTGTCAGGAAGATCTGCTTGTTCCGTACGCCGATCATGTCGAGTACCTGCTGCTGATATGCGGGCAAGGGACGCGGATTGTCCCAAACGATCGGGACGTCCGGATGCTCCATCGCATACCAGGAGCGAGCCAGCCCTTGAGTGAGGAAGTGACCCCACGATCCATGTGGCCTGCCCATGTAGATCACGCGACCGGTGTAGCGGGCGGTAGGCTCCGGTACCTCCGGGTGGAAGAGCATCTCTTGTCGGCCCATCACGAAGTCCATGGCTTCGGGAATCGGCTCGCCGCCGTTCCATGCCCCCAGGTAGCCCTCCGTGCGTAAGGCGCGTTCACCGAACCCTCGCAGAATTCGGGGCGCTAAGGTCACGTCCCGGCGAGACGTGAACGACATGCCGTGAGGCGTTGCGTGAACGCGCGACGGTGAAGCGCCTTCCATATCGGTGGGCGTCCAGCGCAGTGTCGGGCCGATGCGCTCGCCCAAGGTGACCCTGTCGGCGCCTGCGCGGTGAAATTCCAACGTCAGCGCATGCTGATGCGCTACGGGGTATACGTACTCCACGCTGTTGTCGGCAGCGACGAAGCGGCGCGCGACGACGGCACGAGATGCGGCCTCCCGCAAGACTGCGATGGCGTCGGCGTGCACGCCCCATTCCGCGGGGCTGATGACCGCGTGCGCGAACTCGCCCACATGTTCTAGGCTGGCCCGTCGCTGCCAGACAGACCATGCTCCGGCGCGTTCCCGGAGCAGGCTGATGACGGCGTGCTTGAGCGGGAGCAAGTCTCTCAAGGGAACGCGCGCACGGCCTCCCGGAGGGATGCTCTGTTCTAGTGCTGTGCCGGTGTGCTCGTTGTCGATGCGTACCCGGGTCTCTTCGCGCGCGTCTAACAACGCCGGAACAACAACGAGCTCCTCTGCGCGCCCATCAACGAAGTAGTAGGGGCCAATCGACTGATTCGTGAGCAAGAACGATCCGATCGGTAGAACGCTACGGTCAGTCGTGGTGAGGAGTGAAGTCGGGTTCGCGCTCACCCACACCGAGCAGCTCCGCGATGGCGGCCACCGAGCGAGCGGACGCCTTCCCGTCGCCGTAGGGGTTCACAGCGTTCGCCATGGCCTCGTAGGCCCCTTCGTCCTCGAGCAGATGGTTGGCCTCGAACACGATCCGGTCGTAGTCCGTGCCCACGAGGCGCACAGTCCCCGCGTCGACAGCTTCGGGTCGCTCCGTGTTCTCGCGCATCACGAGCACGGGCTTCCCGAGGCTGGGCGCCTCTTCCTGCACGCCGCCCGAGTCGGTCAGGATGATGCGCGCCGCGGCCATGACCTTGGTGAACTCCGCGTACGGAAGCGGTTCAGTGACGATCACGTTGTCCTTCCCTTCGAGATGAGGAAGGACAGCCTCGCGCACGACGGGGTTGCGGTGCACCGGGAGGATCACGATGTGATCCTTGTGCTTCTTCGCGAGCTTCGCGAGCGCTCGACCGATCGCGTCCATGCTGTCGCCCAGGTTTTCGCGGCGGTGCGTCGTCGCGAGGATGATCGGTCGGCCGCTCGCCAGTGCTTCAGCGACTGCCGGGTCGCCGGGCACGGTGTCCCAGGAGGACGCCTCGAGCAGCGCGTCGATGACGGTGTTGCCGGTCACCACGATGGTCGATGGCTCGACCGATTCGTGGAAGAGGTTGTCGCGAGAGCCCTTCGTCGGCGCGAGGTGAAGCTTGGCCACCTGCCCGATGAGCTTGCGGTTCGCCTCCTCGGGGAACGGAGAGTCGATGTTGCCAGTGCGGAGGCCCGCCTCGAGGTGCACGACCGTCACCTGGCGGTTGAAGGCCGCGATCGCGGCCGCCATGGCCGTCGATGTGTCGCCCTGCACGATGACGACGTCAGGCTGCTCGGCGACGAGGAGCTCGTCGATGCCCGCGATCGCGCGGGAGACGATGCCGTTGAGGGGCTGGCCAGGCTTCATGAGGTCGAGGTCGTGCTTGGGCGTGATGCCGAACATCGTGTTGACCTGGTCGAGCATCTCGCGGTGCTGCCCAGTGACCACTGGGATCGACTCGAAGCGGTCGTCGCGCTCGAGCGCCTCGATGACGGTCGCAACCTTGATCGCCTCCGGGCGCGTGCCGTAGACGGTCATCACCTTGTGCTGTGCCATGTCGTGCTCCGTTCGCTAGTCAGCGTTGGCTAGTGGGCGAGGGATGGGGGATGCGCTTCGGTGGCGCTCAGCAGCGCGTTCTTCGCGGCTTCGTCCTTGCCGAGCGCGATGCTGTGGGCGTAGTAGCGGTACATGTTGGCGACCTCGCCTGCCGGGCCGTCGGCGATGAGCGTGCCGGCATCGAGCCACATTGCGCGCGTGCACATGTCCTCGATCGTCTTCGCGGCGTGGCTGACGAGGAAGACCGTGCCGGCGCGCGTGATGAGGCCGTGCATCGCCTCCTTCGCGCGCTCGGCGAAGGAGGCATCGCCGGTGGAGAGCGCTTCGTCGATCATGAGGATCTCGGGGTCGGCGGCGACTGAGATCGCGAACCGCAGCCGCGCGGCCATGCCCGACGAGTACGTCTTCATCGGCTGCTTGATGGCGTCGCCGATGCCCGCGAGCTGCTCGATGCGCTCCTTCGCGAAGTAGGCGTCGTCGGGCGTCATGCCCATCGCGAGCGTGCCGAGCCAGATGTTCTCCTCGCCGGAGAGCTCGGGGACGAGCGCGGCGCTCACGCCAAGCAGCTGCGGCTGGGCGGAGGCGACGACGGTGCCAGAGGTCGCGGGCTGCAGGCCGGCGAGCACGCGCAGCAGCGAGCTCTTGCCCGAGCCGTTGAGCCCGACGAGGCCGATCATCTCGCCCTCTCTGGCGGCCATCGAGACGCCGCGCAGCACGGGCCCGGTGACGGCCTTCTTGCCGCCGCGGCGCCACCACGCGCTGCCGTTCGAGCGGCTGACGGTGTAGCGCAGGCGCACGTTCTCGGCGGCGATCGTCACCTTGGGCTCGCCGCTGAGGCGCCAACCGCCCTGGAGCTCACTCGCGGCCATAGCGCTCCTCGTTCCACCAGAACAGCGTGAAGCCCACCACGAGGGCGCCGAGCGCCCACGCTCCGAGCTGCAGCCAGTCGTCGACGGGCGGTGCCGCGCCGTCGATGAGCGTCATCCGGTACATGTCGAGCACGACGTAGATGGGGTTCAGCTGGATGATCGCGAGCAGCGTCGGGTGGTCGACGAACCGCTCGATCGGGAAGATGACGGCGGATGCGTACATGAGCAGTCGCGAGACGAAGCTCATCGCCTGCGCGAGGTCGGGCATGATGGCGCCCAACCAACCGAAGAAGAACACGAAGCCGAGGCTCATCGCGAGCTGCAGGCCGAGAATGATGGGGAAGAACGACCAGGCGACGTTCGGCGCCTCGTGCGGAGGGATCGCGATGATCATGACGATCATCACCGCGATCGCCGGCATCGAGCTCATGAGGTCGCGCAGCACCATCGAGAACCCGAGCGATGCGCGAGGGAACGCGAAGGCGCGGATCATCGCCTTCGAGCTGCGGATGAGCCCGACGCCGCCCGTGATCGCACGGGAGGAGAGCTGGAACATGAACACGCCGATGAGGATGAAGGCGGTGTAGTTCTCCATGCCGCGCGACATGTCGAGGATCACGCCGAAGATGACCCAGTAGAAGGCGGCATCCAGCAGGGGTCGCAGCACGTACCACGCCATGCCGAGCCGCTCGTTGGAGTAGCGCGTGAGTGCCTCGCCGCGCGCGCCCGCCCAGATGAAGTGCCGGCGGTCGACGAGCTCGGTGAGGTATTCGCGCAGCGGAGGCCTCGTGCCCACGCGTCGCAGGTGCGTGAGGTCGCCGTACTTCGTCTCGAGCTCGCGGCGCATCGGGGCCGACAGCGCCGAAGCACCGGATTTGCGCGTCGACCACGCTCGTCGCCACTGATTCCGGAGTCCCCGATGCTCAGGTCGCTGCGACGTGGAGGTCATGCGGTGCTGAGCAATCTGTTCGGGAACGTGGAGCGGCGCGGTATGCGCACCGATTCAATATTCGCACATCGGCGCTTCTATGCCGACGCGCACGAATTCTGCGCAATAGGTCGAGCCGACCGCGCTCCACGTGCGCGATGCGGCTCGCGCGCGCCCGAGCGCCGCGAGTCGTCCCCGCAGCCGCGCATCGGCGACGAGGGCGACGAGGCGATCGGCGAGCGCACGGGCGTCGCCGGGCGCCACGGCGCCGCCCGCGGCCGCGAGCTCCGCACCGATCGTCTCCAGCAGCGGCGGCAGGGCGCTCACGACGAGCGGGCGGTCGCTCGCCATCGCCTCGACGGGCTTGAGCGGCGACACGGTGCGGGTGACGGGGCGATCGTGTCGGGGCACCACGAAGAGGTCGAGGGCGTCGCGGTAGCCGACGACCGCCTCGCGCGGCACCCTGCCGGGGAAGGCGGCGACGTCGGCGAGGCCCAGGGCGCGAGCCTGCGCCTCGAGCGCGGGGCGCGCCGTGCCCTCGCCCACGAGGAGCACGCGCACGTCGTGACCCTCCGCGCGAGCGAGCGCCACCGCGTCCAGCAGCACGTCGAAGCCCTCGTAGTCGACGAGGGAGGAGGTCGACCCGACCCAGAACCCTTCGCGCGGGAGGCCGAGGGCCGCTCGGGCCTCGGGCGCTGCCGGCGCGACGCGCTCGAGCAGCGAGGCGTCGATGCCGTTGGGCACGAGGTGGATGCGTTCGCGCGGCACGCCGCGCTCGGCGAGGTCGTCGCGCATGCTGCCCGAGAGGGTGAAGACGACATCGGCGGCGCTCGCGAGCTCGGCCTCGCGCTCGCGCGTGAGCCGGAAGCGCTCGCTCGCGAGGGCGCGCTCGCGGGCCTCGACGCTGCCGAGGCCCGCGACCCAGGTCTGCTCGAGCATGCCGCGCACCTCGTATGCCCAGGGGATGCCGAGGGATTCGGCGACCTCGCGAGCCACGAGGGCGTTGGGGTAGTGCGTCGTGGTCTGGAGCGCGGCGGGGCGGATGCGCGCCGCGAGCGCGGCCAGGGCATCGGCCTGTTGCGCGAGCCGGCCGTCAGGCGTCGGCGCGAGCCGGGAGGGAAGCGCGCGGTGGTAGCCGAGTCCGTCGATCACGTCGACGGCGGCGGCGGCGAGGCCGCCGACGACCACGGGATACCCGACGCGGGTCATGGCGATCGGGGAGAGGCCTGCCTCGCGCTGGGCCAGCAGCACCGCGTGCGAGCGCACGGTGTAGCCCGATTGTGTATGGGGGAGCGAGTTCGTCAGGAGGTGCAGGATGCCGGCACGCCCACCGGTCACTGTGTCGGCGTGCGCTCCCGACCAGCGCACGCGTGTGCCGGGCGTCATGAGGGCGAGCTCGGCGCGCAGCGCGCGGTGCAGGCGCGAGCCGGGAGCGCGCTCGCCGAGCAGCGCGATCGCGCGCGACGCCTCGCCCAGCTGCCACGCGGCGCGGGCGCGGGCGACCGGATGCACGTGCTCGTCGTCGACGACGAGCTCGGGGCGACCGGCCGCTTGCGCGACCTCGGCGGCGAGCCTGCTGAGGCTGCCGCGCCGCGCGAGGTCGTCGAGCAACCCGCGGGTCGCCGCGAGGTCGCCGCGCAGCCAGCTCACGACGACGTCCCGGTCGTCGCCGCGCGCGGCGCGGGCCGCGGCGAGGAGCGCTGGCCGTGCGGCGGGGAAGCGGCGCCCGAGCTGGATGCCGAAGGTGAGGGGGTCGTCGGTCACCGAGCGCAGCGAGGTCGTCGCCGCCATCGACGCGTTGCCGAGGAGCCGAGCAGCGCGTGCCGCCGCCGAGGATCGGCTGGGCGGCATCTCGTCGCGGGGCATGGTCACGATTCTTCCATCGTTCTCGAGGCGTTACCGATCGAGCGGATGTTCGCGGTCGAAAGGACGGAATGCAATACCACAGAGACTCTGAGAATGAAGCGTCGTCGGTTTCGCGCGCGGTTGCGTTTCGATTGATGGAATAGCCGCGGAATGCGCTATCTTCTCCGCTATGGCAAAGAAGACGTTCGTCCAACTCGTCGATGACTTCTCGGGCGAGAGCATCTCGGATGGTGAGGGCCGCACCGTGCGCTTCGCATTCGACGGCGCAGAGTACGAGATCGACCTCAGCAACGAGCACATCGAGGAGCTCTCGAACACGCTCGAGCGCTACGTGCGCGCATCGCGCCGCGTCTCCGGCCGTCGCAAGACGAACGGCGGCGGCAGCGGCAGCAGCCGTCGCAGCAGCGGGGGCGGCAATTCCGAGACGGCCGCCATTCGCGAATGGGCCGAGTCGCAGGGACTCAAGGTCGCCACGCGCGGCCGCATTCCTGCCGAGATCGTGGAGCGATACAACAATCGCTGAGCCGTTGAGCCATGAGCGCCGTCCCTGAGGGGCGGCGCTCTTTCTTCTCTTGCAGCCCCGATGTCCGGGGCCGGCTGCTGCTCGAGCGGCGGAATGGTTGGCGGGTGATCGCGTTCGAGCGTCGGCCGACCACCCCCGGTCGGCGATTCCTCAGCGAGCGTCGGCGGAGAGCAGCTCGTCGATGCGCTCGGCGATGAGCCGGAGGCCCTCCTCGTTCGGATGGAGACCGTCGGGCGCGATGAGGTCGGGGCGGCCCTCGAGCGGGTCGCCGAGGTCGAGGTACTCGGCGCCCACCCGCGTCGCTTCCCGCTCGACGACGTCGCTCAGCTCGAGCAGCGCGCGCGGTGGCGGCGGGTCGTCCCAGATCGGTGACGTCACGACGATCCGCGCGTTCGGAAGCGCCTCGCGCAGCTGCGCGTAGAAGTCGGCGACGGCCGGCTCGAGCTCGTCGATCGTGTTGCGGCTGAGGTCGTTGCGCCCGCCGGAGACCACGACGACGTCGGGATCGTGCGCCACCGCATCCGGGATCACGCCGGCGTAGTCGAGGCAGCCGGCGGGCGGGCACCAGCTCTCGTCGCGATCGGTGGCGTAGCCGGTGCCGGAGATGCCGAGGTTCACGACCTCCCACCCGCGCATGGCGCCGAGCATGGCGGGGAAGCCGGTGCCGCTGAGGCTCGTGCCGGCGCCGACCGTGTAGGAGTCGCCGATGAAGACCGCGACCTCGCGGGCGTCTGCGGCGGAGCCAGGCGTGAGCGACTGCGTGGGCGTGCCCGAGGGCTGCGGCTCGCCGGCGGCGCGCGGCCAGAGCAGCACGGCGAGCGCGACGCCGCCGAGGAGGGCGGCGGCGAGGATGAGCAGGGTGCGGGGTCTCACGGTCGCGATGGGTCGGTCGCGCCGGCTACGCGCCCGGCGCGGGGTTCAGCAGGGAGCGCACCGCCTCGAGCGGGACCGGCAGCCAGTCGGGTCGGTTGCGCAGCTCGTAGACGACCTCGTAGAGCGCCTTGTCGAGCAGGAGGGCGACGAAGACCGGGTCGGTCTCGTCGACGGGACCGAGCGCATCCGCGTAGCCCCCGAGAAACTCCGCGCAGCGCTGCGCGACCCAGTCGCGCGCGGCTCGGGCGTCGCCCCCCGGCTCCTCCTGCATCGCGGAGCCGGCGGCGTAGTCGAACGAGCGCAGCATGCCGACGATGTCGCGCTCGCGGGGCTCGCGCTGCAGGCGCTCGTGCATCGGCCGCAGCGGTTCGCCCTCGAAGTCGAGCAGCACCCACGTGCCGTCGGCGCCGCGCAGCACCTGACCGAGGTGCAGGTCGCCGTGGATGTGCTGGAGGGAGCCGATCGAGCGGATCTCGCGCAGCCGCGCGGCCGCGGCGGCGAGCTGCTCGTCGAGCTCGTCGAGCGCGTCGGCGGCCTCCGTGCGCGCCCAGGCGAGGCGCTGCTCGAGCCCGGCGATGAAGCGCTCGGTGTCGGCCTCGCTCGCCTCGGCGGTGCCCATGGCTGCGGCGAGGTCGCGGTGCACCGTCGCGAGGGCGGCGCCGAGCGCGGCGGCGTCGGGCGCGTCGCGCTGCTCGCCGCGCACCGTGGCGAGCGCGTGCTGGCGGAAGAGCTCCCAGCCGTCCTCGGCGCCCGGCACGAACGCGGCGATCGCCAGCAGGTGGCCGGTGACGAGCGTGCCCTCGGCCGGCCAGCTCGCGCTCAGCGAGGCGAGCAGGCTCGGCACCCGCTCGCACCCGGCGCGCGTGAGCGCGCCCGTGACGACCACGTCCGGGTTCTCGCCCGGCGCGACGACGCGGAAGACCTTCGCGATCCACGGGTCGCCCGCGTCGCGCCCGCCGATGACCGAGGTGTTCGACTGCTCACCGGCGATCACGCGGATCTCTCCCGCCGGGGCGGGGCGGCGGGTGGCGTCGCCCTGGAGGCCCTCGGCCGAGCGCGTGCCGGAGGCGACATCGACGAGCGCCTGCACCGCATCCGCGTCGTGGCACGCGTCGACGAGCCAACGCCCGTCGAGCTCGGCGATCGGCGCGGGGCCGGGCTCGTCGCGCCAGGCGACGGGCACTTGCAGCAGCGTCTCGCCGGCGCGCAGCAGCAGCACGGAGACGTCGTCGCCGAGCTCGAACGCGCGCACGAGCGAGACGGCGGCCTGCTGGCCCTTGAGCGGGTACCAGCGGGTCGACGGCATCCAGGCGGCGATGGCGTCGACGACCGCGGCGTCGTCGGCGCGGCGAGCGTCGGGCGGCGGGGGAGCGCTCATGCGCACACCATGCCACCGGCGGCTGAGCGTTGGCTACGGGTGGGGGATCGGTCAAATGCGATTGAGCGGCGGCAACCACTGAGCGCGCACGAGCTTCTCGAGGTTCTTGGCCTCGCTCGTTGTCGCAAAGGTCAGCCACGCCACTGTGGAGCCGCGAATCCACGCAGCGACCGCAGCTGCTTGCTCTGGAGTGACCTTCTGTCTCCCTGCTCCTGTGAGACGCGGCTCGATGCCGAAGAGAAGGTGCGCGACGTTTCGTCGAAACGAGGAGCTCGAAAGCGAGGCGCCTGCGCCACGATGTGTAGACAAACGCGACCTCAACGAGTCGGCCTTGCCGACATACACAACGCGGTCGTCTTTCCGCCAGACGTAGACCCCCGGAGCGGTCGGAAGATCCGAGCGCTGCAATGTGGCGGGATCGTGCTGCTCGGCGGCGAGCAGACGCAGCCATTCGACGGAGTCGGGAGCGTCCATAGCGCGAGACTAGTGGCGGCGAGCGTTCCTATGGCCGGTTCGTCGTGTGCAGCTGCAGGCCGTGCACCGTCGACATGAGCTGCGAGATGGGGGCGATGAGCCCCTCGGGCGAGCAGCGCACGCTCACCCGCGACTTCAGGCCCGAGACGATGCCGACCGCGATCGCGCCCTGCGAGGTCGGCATGCTCACGACCGGGCCGCCCGAGTCGCCGAGGCAGAACGCGCTCGCGCCGCTCGAGCGCACGATCTGCACGTGCATGCACTCGCTGCCGCGGCTCGTGCCGTAGCAGGTGACGTAGGCCTCGCCAGCCGTCAGGTCGCACTTCCAGCCCGTGATCTGGCCAGAGGAGCACAGCCGGTAGCCGGCGGGCGGCCACGTCGTCTGCTCGCGCGTGATGTTCACCGTCGCGGTCTCGTTCGTGTAGATGCGGGGGAGCGTGCGGGCGTCGTAGGAGCCCGCGATGACGCCGAGGTCGTAGGCGCGCGCGCCGTCGTTGAGCTCGGCGACGAGATCCATGGTGCCGATGCGCGTGCCAGCCGAGTTGCGCACCGCGCGTCCGTCGGCGTAGTCGCTGCAGTGCGCGGCGGTGACGATGAGCGGGCGGTGCCCGAAGAAGCCCGTGAAGCCCGACGTGCAGCCGACCCACGCGCCGTTGGGCCACTGGGTCTGCACGCGCATGCCACCGGAGAGCACGCTCGAGTCGTTCGAGCGGCCGGCCGAGAGGTTGGCGGCCTGCGCCGCGTCGAGCGCGGCGCCCGCGCGCAGCTGCGTGTCGGCCGCGTTGACCGGTGCCGTATCGGTCTCCTCGACGGTGACCGCGGCGCCGAGCTCGGCGGCGGCCTGCTCGGCCTCGTCGATGACGTCGAGCACCTCGCCCTCGAGCTCGATGTGCTCGCTGCCGACCGCTTCGGCCACCGCGCGCGTGGGCAGCTCGACCGAGAGCTCGTCGGCACCGAGGCCGATCGCGAAGGCGCCCTCGACGGGCATCGAGGCGGCGAGGCCGTAGGCGATCTCGAGCAGCTCCTGCTCGCTCGACTCCTGCGGCACGAACGAGACGCGGATGCCCTGCGCAGCCGCCGCATCGGCGATCGCTCGCACCTCGGTCGGCACGAAGCCGGCCCAGCCGATGTCGATCGTGCCGGCGACCGGGTCGCCCTCGATCGCGCCGAGGCGCGGATGCGGGGTGCGCGCATCCCACCGCGCGATCTCGTCGATCACCGCGAAGTGGGCCTCCTGCACCTCGGCGAGGTCGTCGGCGGCGACCGTCGGGGCGGCGGGCGCGACGACGGCGGTGGCGGCGACGACGCCGAGTGCGGCGGTGACGGCGAGCAGGATGGAACGGCGACGCAAGCGAGACCTCGTGACGGTGCGGGCTGGGGGAGGGACCGCCTCGAGTGTACCCCGCAGGTTCAACCTCTGGTAGAACTTTTCCTCTCGCGCAGGAGCTGCGGCCTAGGCGTCGGTGCGCGCCGGCGCGTCGGCGCCGGCCGGGTTGGTGACCGTCGCACCCTCCGCGACCGACGCGCGGGACGACATCCGCCGCCGGATGCCGCGCACGACGGCCACGGCGAGCAGGGCCACGAGCGCCAGGAGGGCGAGCGCCGGGATGGCCTGGCCGAGCCCGAACAGGAACGTGGCACCCCACGCGAGGAAGCCCTGCCAGCCGCTCACGAGCCCATCCCAGAAGCTCGGCGTGCCCGTGGGCCCCTCGAGCGTCGTCGCGCGGATCTCGACCTGCAGGGTCGACATCGCCACCTGCTCCTCGAGCGCGCGCTGCTGCGAGAGCAGCTGCTCGAGCTCGCCCGTGCGCTGCGTGAGCTGCGCCTCGACCTCGAGCAGCGTCTCGGTGTCGGCGGCGGTCGCGAGCAGCTCGGTGAGGCGCTCGACGGATGCGCGCGAGGCGTCGACGCGCACCTCGAGGTCGCGCACCTGGTTCGTCACGACCTGCTCGCCCATGTTGAGGCGCGTGACCTCCGCGAGCTCGCGCAGCGCCTCGACCAGCCCGTCGACCTCGGCCGCCGGTACGCGCACGGTCAGTGTCGCCCACGCGGGCTCGAAGTCGGTCGAGGCGCCTTCGGCGCGCGCGTCGATCGCGCCGCTGCGCGCTCGGGCAGACTCCGCCACCGCATCCGCGACCTCGAGCGGGTCGCCCGTGCGCATGACGACGGTGCCGGTGATGATGACGGCCCGATCCTCCTCGGCCGCCTGCTCGGGCTCGCCGCCCGACGCGCCCGTGTCGGAGCCGTCGCCGCCCGAGGCGCTCTCCTCCTGCGCGGCTTCGACGCCACTCGAGTGCACCCCGATCGCTGGCTCCTCGTGGGTGCTGACGCCGGGGGCGGCGCAGCCGGCGAGGAGGACGGTGCCGACGATGACGATGCCGGCCATCGAGACGAGTCTGCGGATCATGCCTCCAGCCTGCGCGGCACGGCGCAGAAGCACAGCCCAACCTTCAGCACGACTCGGGCGTCAGGGCCGGCCCTCCTTGCGCGCCTTGGCCTCGGCCTTCGCCGCCTTGATCGCGGCCTTCGCGGCCTCCTTGTCGGCGGCCGCCTGGGCCTTGGCCTCCGCGGCCCGCAACCGCTCCGTGGCCTTGGCCACCGCATCCGACGCCTTCGCCTCGACCGCGCGCAGCTCGGCGCGCGCCTTCTCGACGAGCTTGGCCGCCTCGCGCACC
>JAPSIA010000062.1 GCA_031179215.1 Agrococcus sp. | reverse complement strand
GTGAGGATCACGTTGGGGCTGCCCTCCGCGGCGTCGATCGTGCCGTTCTGCAGGCCGGTGTAGACGTCGCCGAGCGGCAGGACGGTGGCCTGCGCGCCGAGCGCATCCGCCATCTGCACGTAGAGATCGCTGCTGGGCACGCGCAGGCGCGCGCCCTGCACGTCCTCGAGGGATTCGATCGGCTCGAGCGAGACGATGCTGCGCGGGCCGTCATAGAAGGCGCCGAGCAGCTGGAAGCCCTGGGCCTCGTAGAGCGCGGCGAGCTCGGGGCGTGCCGTCTCGAAGGCGTCGGCGAGCGCTTGGGAGTCGTCGTTCGCGTACCAGAGCTCGAAGAGCGCGGATTCAGGCACGAAGTTGGAGATGCCCGCCGTCCCGGTCTCGACCATCTCGAGCGAGCCCTCGCGGACGGCCTCGACGTGATTCTGCTCGGACCCGAGGGTGCCGCCGGGGAAGAAGTCCACGGCGATGGATCCGTCCGAGGCTTCGTGGATGCGATCGATCATGCTCTGGATCGCGACGCCGTAGATGGAGTCCTCCGGCTGGTAGGTGCCGTACCGGATCGTGAGCTCTGCGTTTCCGGCCGAGGCGGGACCCTGGTCGACGTCAGCGGCGGGGATCGCGCCCGAGCTGCAGCCGACGAGGCCCAGGGTGAGCAGAGCCGCCGCAGCGGCGGCGGAGCGTGTCAACTTCATTGGTGGTCCTTCGATCGAGTGGTGGAGGTCGGAGCCGGAAGCCGTCGCGGGGTCAGCCGGCGAGCCCGGGAATCAGCGTGACGATCTGCGGGAAGGCGATGAGGATCGCGAGGGCTGCCAGGAGCGCGACCCAGAACGGCACGAGCGGGCGCACCGCGCTCGTGAGCGGGATGCGCGCGATGCCGCAGGCGATGATCAGGTAGCCGCCCACGGGAGGGGTCACGGCACCGATCGTGGCGGCGAGCACGATGACGACGCCGAAGAAGACGGGGTCGTACCCGACCTGCGCGGCGACGATCGCGAGCGGGCCGGCGAACATGATGAGCAGCGGCGTGACGTCGATGAACAGGCCGATGATGAGCACCGCGATGACGATGAGCACCAGGATGATCGTGGGGTTGGAGGACAGCGCGAGCAGCGCGTCGAGCAGCGAGTCCTGGAACCGCAGGCGCGTGAGGACGTTCGCGAACAGGCCCGAGCACGCGATGATGAACATGATCGAGGCGCTCATGAGCACGGACCGCCGGAGGACTCCCGCCAGCTCGCGCCAGCCGCGGAACCGCCCGAAGAGGGCGAGCCCCAGCGCGAAGGCGGTGACGACCGCGACCACGCCGACCTCGGTCGCCGTCGCCAGCCCCGTGAGGATCGCGCCGACGATCACGACGGGAACGATGAGTGCCGCGATGCCGCCCAGGAACGCGGCGCCCAGCTCGCTCGCGCGGAACGGCGGCGGATCCTGCTGATAGCCCCTGCGGCGGGACGTCACGTACGCGGCCACCATCATGAGCGCTCCCATGAGGAGGCCCGGGAGGATACCGCCGAGGAAGAGCTCGCCGACCGACACTCCCGTGAGCGAGCCGTACACGACGAACAGCACCGAGGGAGGGATGATCGGGCCGATCGAGGCGGAGGCCGCGGTGACGGCCACCGCGTAGGCGCGCGAGTAGCCCTGCTTCGCCATCTGCGGGATGAGCACGGTGCCGAGCGCCGCGGTGTCCGCCGCACCGGAGCCCGAGACGCCGGCCATCAGGACGCTGCCGAACACGTTCACCTGCGCGAGGCTGCCGCGGATGTGGCCGACGACCGCGAGCGCGAGGCGGATGATGCGCTCGGTGATCCCGGCCGCGTTCATCATCTCGCCCGCGAGGATGAAGAAGGGCACGGCCATCAGCGCGTAGCTGTTGATGCCGGCGAAGATCTCTCGCGGCACGAGCGAGAGGGGCACCTCGAGGCCGGTCAGCAGGATCGTCCCGAGCGCGGCGACGCCGATGCTGACAGCGATCGGGATGCCGAGCGCGATGCATGCCAGCAGCAGTCCGAAGAGTGCGGTGATCTCCATCGATGTCTCCCCTCCTCGGGTCAGAGCTCGCCGTCGGTGGCTTCGGGCGGCCGGGGGGCCCGCCCGAGGGCAGCCTCAGCGAGCCTGACGATGGCGTTGAGCAGCAGCAGCGCACCGCTGACGACCGTCACGCCGTAGACGAGCGCGAGGGGGATGCCGAGGACCGGCGTCGTCTGCGACCGGTTGAGCTCCACGACGTCGATGCCGTAGCGCACGACGACGAAGAAGAACGCGATCATGAGCACCTGCTGCAGGACGGTGAGCGCGGCGAAGCCTCGATCGCCGAGCCGCAGCGGCAGCCACGTCACCGCGAGGTGTGTGTTGGTGCGGAAGCCCTGCGGTGCGACGAGCAGCACGGCAGCGACGATCGGGATGATCGTGAGCTCGGTCGACCACGCGACATCCGGCAGCAGGGCCGGCAGTTGCCGGCCGAGGGCGCCGAGCCCGGTCGCCGCGACACCAGCGACGAAGAGCCCGCACGCGAGCACGAGCAGCACTCGGTCGACCTGGTCCATCGCGCGGTTGTAGGCGTCGAGGAGACGATGGACCGGGCGAGGGCCGCGCTCGGCGGTCGTCTCGGCGGCTCCCGCTGAACCCTGCATCGGTGCTCCAGACATCTAGACAACATTGTCGTAGTGCGGCACTGTAGGACGTGCGACCGCTCGCCGTCAAGCCGACCGGTCCATTTCGGTCCACGGCGAGTCGAGTTCCGCCGCCGAGTTGACGTCCATCGCGGGCGACGCTACCGTCGGTGTCTAGTCGTCTAGACATATACCGATCGCCACACCGATGATGTTGGAGGCAAAGGATGACATCCCTCAAGGAAGCACGCTTCGAGCTCGTCGAGGTGCCCGAGCCCATGGGCCCCGTCCACGTCGCCGTCGACCGTCGGTTCGTCCTCGACTACGCATACGCGCAGGACGACTTCGGCGACTGGTACTTCCACGACTCCCCGTTCGGGGGGCCCGTCGGGCACCCCCTCGTGCTCGCGAACGAGTTGCTGTTCCTCTTCTACGACAAGTACGACGGCAACACCGCCCAGGGCCTCCACACGCACGAGCGCCTGCGCTTCCGATCCCCGGTTCGAGTGGGAGAGGCCGTCACCGTCGACGGCGGCTACACCGAGAAGTACGAGAAGCGCGGCCAGGGCTACGTCACCCTCGAGGCGACCGCCCGCGGCGAGGACGGGCGAGTGCTCGTCGAGCACGTCGGGCGCGAGATCATGCGCACCGTGGCCGGCGAGGTCGTCGGCAAGGGCCGCGCTGCCGGCGAGGCTCGGCCGCGCACCGTCGACGGCCGCATCGATCCCGCGGTAGAGCCCGCCCGGATGGCCGCGCACGGCCTGCCGTCGCGGGCGGCGCTGCCGAGCCGCTCGACCGCCTTCACGCAGGACCAGATGTCGGTCTTCTCGTGGGCGGGCCGCGGCTACGCGAACGTGCATACGAGCCTGGACAAGGCGGCGAGCTCCGGCCTCGACCGCACGATCGTCCAGGCGCAGCAGCAGACCGGGCTGATCGCCCAGAACATGGTCGACTTCTTCGGCGCGATCTGGTTCACGACCGGCGAGCTCGACCTGCGGTTCGTCTCCCCGGCGTTCGTGGGCGACGAGCTCTCGACCACGGGTGCGGTGGTGGGAGAGCAGGACGGCCGGCTCGAGGTCGAGGTGTGGGTCTCGAAGGCGGATGGTACGAAGACCGCCGTCGGCTGGGCATCGGCCGAGATCACCGACGACCACCGCAGGCCCCGACCGCTGCTCTGAGCTTCAGCACCAACAGCGGCGCCGCAGCAGCGGCGCCGATCGACAACACCAGCGTGACAAAGGAGTCATGATGAGCGAACCGCGATCGGTCGAGCAGCGCTCGACCGCAGCCCCTGCAGACCCCGCCGAGCGAGCGAGGCTCGCCCGCCGAGCCGCTGTCGCGAGCCTGGTCGGCACTGCGGTCGAGTGGTACGACTACTTCATCTTCGGCACGGCGTCCGCGCTCGTGTTCGGGCCGCTGTTCTTCCCCAACCCCGAGAATCCGATCATCGGCACGCTGTCGGCCTTCGCGGTCTTCGGCGTCGGCTTCTTCGCCCGGCCGCTCGGGGGCATCGTGTTCGGGCACTTCGGCGACCGCTTCGGGCGCAAGGCGGCGCTCGTGACCACGCTCATGATGATGGGCATCGCGACCTTCCTCATCGGCCTGCTGCCGACGACGGAGCAGATCGGCATCCTGGCCCCCATCCTGCTGGTGGTGCTGCGCTTGATCCAAGGCTTCGGCGTCGGAGGCGAGTGGGGTGGAGCGTCGCTCGTCGCCGTCGAGTATGCGCCAGAGGGCAAGCGCGGTGCCTACGGCAGCTTCCCCCAGATCGGCAACGCCGTCGGCCTCGTCATGTCGACGAGCATCTTCGCGCTCGTGTCGACCCTCCCCGACGAGCAGCTCCTCAGCTGGGGCTGGCGCATCCCGTTCCTGCTGAGCGCCATCCTGATCGCGGTGGGTCTCTTCATCCGCTTCAAGCTGACCGAGACCCCGACGTTCCAGGCCGCGCAGCAGCAGCTCGAGGCCGATGCCGAGGCAGCTACGCCCAAGGAGCGGCTCCCGCTGGTCGAGCTCTTCCGCCGATTCAAGAAGCCGCTGCTCCTCGCCATGGGCATGCGCTTCGGCGAGGCGGTGTTCGGCTACATCATCCTGACCATCGGCCTCACGTTCGCCACGAACTACACGGACATCCCGCGAACCGACATCCTCATCGCCTCGACGATCGCGGCTGCGATCGCGATCTACACCTACTACTTCTTCGGGAGGCTGAGTGACAGGATCGGGCGGCGCGCGGTCTTCATCATCGGCTCCGTCGTCGGCGCCGTGGTCGCCTTCCCCTTCTTCTGGATCCTCGACGCCGACAACATCCCGCTGATGTACGCGGTGTACGCGGTCGCCTACGCGATCGGCGTCGGCGCCGTGTACGGGGTGGAGCCGGCCTTCTTCTCCGAGCTGTTCGGCACGAAGGTCCGCTACACGGGCGTGTCGCTCGCCGCGCAGATCCCGTCGATCCTCATCGGCTTGTGGCCGCTCGCCTCGACGGCGCTCCTGGCCACCACCGGGGGCGATCCATGGCCGATCGCGCTCATCACGGTGCTCTCGGTCCTGCTCGGCCTCGTCTGCGCGTACCTCGCGCCGGAGACCAATCGCATCGACATGACCAAGGTGGGGGAGGAAGAGCGATGACGGAGCAGACGCGGCGGTGGCGCGACCTCGTGGATCCGCGCCGTGCCGTCGACGAGGACGACCTCGAGGCCGGCCTCAAGGAGCCCGAGTTCGAGAACCTCGAGATCCCAGAGCGGCTCGGCCCGGTGACGGTGACAGTCGACGACCACAAGATCAAGCGCTTCGCCTTCACGCAGGACGACTACCACCCGTGGCACCTCGAGGCGAGTCCCTTCGGCGGGCGCCGGATCGGCCATGCGGCGCTGCTCGGCAACGACCTCGTGCAGCTCTTCACGACGGTCTACGCCGCGAGCCGCGTCGTCGGCCTGCACACCGAGGAGCAGCTCTGGTTCGACTCGCCCGCCTTCCTCGACGAAGCGGTGACCCTCGAAGGCACCTACACCGAGGCGTACGAGCGGCGCGGACAAGGCTACGTCGTCATGGAGGCGACCGCTACCGGCGCCGACGGCCGCAGCGTGCTGCGCCATCGCGGCGTGGAGATCCTTCGCACGCGCCCGGGCGATGTGGCCGGTCGCGGCAGCGCGACGCCCGCCTACGGGGAGCGCCGGGTCACGGGCGCCGTGCCCGAGGGCGCTCCCGCCTTCGACCGCGCCGCTCCGGCCGTCGGCCAGGTGCTCCGGCCGCTGCCGAAGACCATCACCGTCGAGCAGGCCGCCGTCTTCTCCCGCGTCGGGGAATACGTCCGCAACATCCACAACGACCTCGGCCTCGCGCGCGCCGGCGGGATGCGGGTACCGATCGTGCAGGGCCAGCAGCAGTTCGGCGTGCTGGCGGAGCTCCTCACGCGTGCGGTCGGCGCTTCCTTCTTCACGGGCGGATGGATGCGCGTGAAGTTCCTCAAGACGGTCGACGTGCACGAGCCGATCGAGGCCAGCGGCATCGTCACCGCCGTCACCGGCGACCGCATCGAGCTCGACATCTGGGTGCGGCGCGCCGACGGCGCGCTCAGCGCAGCTGGTTGGGCGAGCGCACCCATCCCCACGAACTTAGAACGAAAGGCATGACCATGAACGCGCAGATCACCGGAGGGCAGCTGGTCGTCCAGATGCTGGAGTCGCTGGGCATCACCCGGGTGTTCGGCGTCGTCGGGGGGCAGACGCTCGCGATCACCGACGCCATCATCGACACGCCGTCGATCGAGTTCGTCCACACGCGCCACGAGAACGCGGCGGCCGTGATGGCGGATGCGTATGGCCGGCTCACTGGGCGGCCCGCGGTCGCCATCGCGACCACGGGCCCGGGCGCCACCAACCTCCTGACCGGAGTGGGCGGCGCGTTCCGCGACTCCAGCCCCGCCTTCATCATCACGTGCAACAACAACGGCGAGAACATCCACAAGGACGACGCCCAGAACGCCGACCACGTCGACATCTTCAAGCCCTTCACGAAGTACTCACGCCTGGTGGCGCACGCTTCGTCGATCAAGCAGGCGATGGAGGAGGCCTACGTCAACGCGATGACCGGGAACCCTGGTCCCGTCCACCTCGACTTCGCGCGAGACACCATCGAGCTGCCGATCGAGGCGCCGCCGGTCGTGCCAGCAGTGCACCCCGCGCGGGAGTGGGTGTCGAAGCGGCCGGTCGCGCCCGCCGAGCAGGTCGAGGCGGTCGCGACTCGCGTGCTCGCCGCCCAGCGACCCGTGATCTGGGTCGGCAACGGCGGGAATCGCGGACAGGCGTCCGAGGCGGTGCTCGCGCTCGCGGAGGCGCTCTCGATCCCGGTGATCACGACGTTCAACGGGATGGGCGCCGTGCCGACGACCCATCCGCTCGTCTTCGGCGCACTCAGCCGCATGGGCACGAACCTCAGCACCCGCGTGATCGGCGAGGCCGACCTCGTGCTCGCGCTCGGCAACAGCCTCAACGCGGTCTCCACGACGCGCTGGCGTCGCAAGCTGCCGGACATCGTGCAGGTCGACATCGATCCCGCGATGATCGGGCGCTACTACGCCGAGACAACCACCGGGGTCGTCGGCGACCTCGCCGCCTTCGCCCGGGACCTCACCGCCGCGACCGCGGGCGACGCGGAGGCGGCGCGGGCGTCGAGGGCCGACTGGATCGAGCAGCTCCAGCAGGCCGAGCGCGACTGGTGGGCGCTCTCGGACTCGCTCGAACCCGAGACCGAGGGCCGGGTGTCGCCCGCAGTGGTGGTGCGGGCGCTGCGTGACGTGACGCCGAGCGACGCCGTCCTCATCCCGGATGCGGGCAACCCCGGCGTCTGGTCCTTCCTGTGGGAGATGGATCAGCCCTACCGCTACATCAAGCCCGTGGGCTTCGGCAACATGGGCTTCGCGCTTCCGGCGGCGATCGCCTCGATCGCTGATGCGCCCGCGCGGCCCGTGCTGGCCCTCATCGGCGACGGCTCGCTAGGCATGAGCCTCGGCGAGCTCGAGACCCTCGCCCGGGCCGGCGGCCCCGTCGTGATCGTCGTGCTCAACGACTCGAGCTACGGCAACATCCGCCAGGAGCAGGTGCTGCACTTCGAGGGTCGTACGATCGGCGTCGACTTCGAGGAGGTCGACTTCGCGCAGGTCGCTCGCGGGATGGGCTTGGAGGGCATTCGCGTCACCGAAGTCGACGCGATGGTCGCGGCGGTGCGCGACGGCTTCGCCTCAGGCCGCCCGCTCGTGGTCGACGTCGTGCTCGACCGCACCGCGAACGCCTGGACGTACCCTGCCTTCGTCCCGCACGAGGCCTGAGCCGAAGGAGCACCGCATGGCAGACGACCGAAGCAGCACGGCAGGGCCGCTCGACGGCGTGAAGGTGCTCGACCTGTCACGGTTCATCGCCGGCCCGCTGTGCGCGCAGATCCTCGGCGATTTCGGCGCGGAGGTCGTGAAGATCGAGCGCCCGCGTGGCGAGGACTCGAGGCACCACGGACCGTACTGGCAGGGCGAGAGCATCTACATGTTCCTGTACCACCGGAACAAGCAGGCCGCGTCGCTCGACACGCGGCACCCTCGCGCGCTCGCGATCCTCGAGGACCTGGTGCGCTGGGCCGACATCGTGATCGAGAACTACCGGCCGGGCACGATGGAGCAGATGGGCCTCGGGTACGACCGCATGCGGGAGCTCAACCCGCAGGTCATCCTGGTCTCGATCTCGGGCTTCGGGCAGACGGGTCCAGACTCCAAGCGAGCGCTGTTCGACGCCATCTCCCAGGCGTCTTCCGGGCTCATGAGCGTGACAGGCGAGCCCGACGGCAAGCCGACGCTCTCGGGGACCTACATCGCCGACTACACGACGGGCTACCAGGGCGCGATCGGCGCGATGGCCGCCCTGCGACACCGCGATCGCACGGGCGAGGGCCAGCTGGTGGACATCGCGAGCTACGACACGATGTTCTCGGCGCTGGGCACGAGACTGATCGCCGAGCTGATGCTGGGGCTCGAGATGCCACGGTCGGGCTCCCGTGACCTGCTGACCGCGCCGGTCAACGTGTACGAGGCGGCGGATGGCCCGATCTACATCCAGGCCGGCACCGCGTCGCTCTTCCCCAAGCTCTGCGCCGTCATGGGTCGCGAGGATCTCGCGGCGGATCCTCGCTATGCGACCGTCGAGGGACGGATGGCGGATCAGGCGCACCTCGAAGGCGCCATCCAGGCCTGGGCTGCCGAGCTGCCGCGCGACGTGATCGCCGCGCGCCTCGACGAGGCAGGCGTGCCCTACGCCAAGGTCGCGAGCGTCCGAGAGGTCGCGGCGTCGCCGCAGATCGCGGCGAGAGGCATGATCGTCGAGGCGGAGCATCCTCGGCTCGGCACCATCCGCATGCCCGCGAACCCCATCCACATGGAGAAGACGCCGCCGACCGTGCGGAAGGCGCCGCCGAGCGTCGGCGAGGACAACGACCACGTCTATCGTGACATCCTCGGGATGAGCGCGGACGACCTCGCGCAGTTGCGGGCCGAAGGGGCGATCTGATGCAGCGGGCTCCCATGTACCGGGTGATCTACGACGATCTGCTCTCGCAGATCCGCTCGGGAGCGCTGGAGCCCGACGCGCAGCTGCCGAGCGAGCCGGACCTCGCGAAGCAGTACGGGGTCAGCAGGATGACCGTGCGGCAAGCGCTGGACATGCTGCGCGCCGACGACCTCGTGACGCGCAAGCAGGGCAGCGGCACGTTCGTGCGCGAGCCCGCGCGGCGCGGGAGGCGGCTGACGAGCCTCCGGTCGTTCTCGGACGAGCTCGCAGAGGCCTCGACGCACGTCTCGAGCGAGACCATCCGCGCTGAGGTCGCCGCAGCCCCCGCGAAGGTCGCCGCGGCGCTCGATGTGGGGCCGGGCGATCAGGTGAACCGGCTGACGCGCGTGCGGCGAGTGGATGGGGTGGCGGCGGCGCTGCAGGACGCCTGGGTGCCGTACGGCGTCGCCCCTGGCTTGGTCCGCGAGCCGCTCGTCGAGGGATCCCTCTATCGCACGCTCTCGGAGCGCTACGGGATCGAGCTGCAGTGGGCCGATCAGACGATGACGGCGACCCTGCTCGCCGCCGACGAGGCACGCCTGCTGGGCGTGCAGCAGGGAGCGCCGGCGCTCCACGGACAGCGAACGACGTACTCGCGATCGGACGCGCCGGTCGAGTTCACCTACGGATGGACGCTGCCCGAGTTCCCGCTGCTGCTGCGGATCGACACCGCATGAGCGCCGAGTCGGCCGTCGTCGCGATCGACGTCGGCACCTCCGGCGTCCGCGCTGCGCTCGTCGAGCCCGGTCGAGGTGCTGTCCGCGCTGCGCGGGTGCCGCGCGCGTCGAGCGTCGACGGTGCGCGCTTCGACGCCGCGTCGCTCGAAGCGGAGGTAGAGCGCGCGGTCAGCGACCTCGCGCTGGACCGTCATGTCGCGGCCATCGGCGTCACGGCGCACATCGGCAGCGTCGCGGTCGACGAGCACCTCGACGTTGTCATGGAGGCGGGCGGGTGGGCGGACGCGCGCGGCCTCGACCTGCTGGAGGCCGCCCCGGCTCGGCTGCGCGAGGACATCCTCGAGCGCGCAGGGCGTCCGGCGCTCTGCGGCGGCGCCCTGTCGCTCGCGCTGGAGCTCAAGGCGAGCGAGATGATCGCGCCGGGCTCGGCCGATCGGGTGCGCGCGATCCTGAGCCCGAAGGACTTCATCCTGGCGCGCCTCACCGGCACCTGCACGACCGACGTCATCGACGCGGCGTACACGCTCGCCGCCGACGTTCGCCGCGGCGAGTGGCATCGGCAAGCGCTTGCCGCCCTCGGCATCCCTGCGGCGTGGTTCCCGCCCCAAGTCTCGCCGATCTCCATCGTCGGCGAGGTGTCGGCGGGCGCGGCGTCGCGCACGGGCGTACCGGTCGGCACACCTGTGGTCTCCGGTGGACCCGACGGGTCGGTGGGCCTCGGACTGCTGCTGGGCGAGCGAGCCGAGAGCATCGCGGACATCGCCGGGACGACGGACGTGCTCGGCATGCTGCTGACGGATGCGTCGGCAGCGCCGGCAGGCGCGGTCCTCAACCCGGCGCTCGTGCCGCACCGGTGGGTCGCCGGCGGTGCGACCGGCACGACCGGTGGTGCGGTGGCGCAGTGGCGCCGCCTGGTCGGAGCCGTCGACGACGGCGAGCTGGCCAGCACGCCCTTCGGCTGCGACGGGCTGCAGGTGCTGCCCTCGATGTCCGGCGAGCGCTTCCCCCGATGGCGATCGGCGAGCCGTGGCGCGGTGCTGGGGCAGCGCGCGACGCACGGGGCTGCCGCGATGCTGCGGGCCGCGCAGGAGGGGTCGGCGTTCGCCGTCCGGGAAGGGCTCGACGTGCTCGACCCCGGGCGCAGCCTGCCCGTCCTGCTCGCCGGCGGCGCCGCGCGCTCGGCGCATGTCGCACAGCTGCGTGCCGATTGCTTCGCGCGCACCGTCAGCGTCGCGAGCGAGCCCGACGCGACGCTGCTGGGGGCCGCCGCCCTCGCCTTCGTGGGCGCGTCCGTCGTTCCCGATCTCGACGCGGCGCGCGACGCGCTCGGCGTGCGCTTCCGCGACGTCGAGCCGCGGATCGAGGCCGGTCGTTCGACGCGCGTGTACGAGGCGTGGCGCGAAGCTCGCGCGCAGGTCGCCGGCTGACCCCGGCCGCGCGCCCGGCGCGTCAGTAGGCTCGCTCGGCCTCGACCCGCGATCCCGTCGCCGCCGCCAGCTGCCGCTGCACGTCGGCCCGCAGCGACGACACATCGGTCGCAGCCGTCACCATCGTGAAGCCCTGCTCGATGCGCCGCGCGGCCTGCGCGCCGTCGGCGCAGTGCACGCCGGCGATCTTGCCGCGGGCGCGGCACGCCGCGGCGATGCGCTCGAGCTCGGCGTCGAGCCGGGGCAGGATCGCCGCCTCGAACGGCACGCGCGCGCCGAGCGCGAGCGAGAGGTCGTAGGGGCCGACGTACACGCCGTCGACGCCCTCGACGTCGAGGATCGCCTCGAGCTCGCTGAGCCCCGCGGCCGTCTCGATCATGACGAGCACCGACACCGCCGCATCCGTCGCTGCGGGGGTGGCGGCGAAGTGCGGTCCGAGCCGCATGGGGCCGTAGGAGCGCCGACCGCCCGAGGTGGGATAGCGCGCGGCGAGCGCCGCGGCGTGCGCCTCGTCGGCCGTGTCGACGAGCGGCACGATCACGCCGCGCGCGCCGGCGTCGAGCACCCTGCCGATCTCGGCGGCGCTGTTGACCGACACCCGCGCCCACGGCTCCGCGCCGCCGGCCGCGATCGCGAGCAGGGCGCGCACCTGCGCGTCGAAGCCGAGCAGGCCGTGCTGCCCGTCGACGCACACGTAGTCGACGCCCGCGCGGGCGATCTGCTCGGTGCCGACGGGGGAGTCGAGCGTGACCCAGGCGCCCACACGGGGCGCCTGGGCCTGCTCGGCGAGCGGCTGCTCAGACATCGAGCTCCTCGTTGTGGCGCACCTT
>JAPSIA010000180.1 GCA_031179215.1 Agrococcus sp. | reverse complement strand
TCGCGTGAGCTGGCTGCACGACGCCGTCGTCGCCGTGATCCAGGCGCTCATCTGGCCGTCGGCGATCTACTTCCTGCTCTCGAACACCGCGATGCTGCTGCTCGTGATCCTCGCCGCGCGGCACTTCGCGCGCTACTTGCGCGGCCGCGAGCACCGCGGTGAGGACGCGATGGCGGCGTCGCCGCTCAGCCCGGGCGTGAGCGTGCTCATGCCCGCCTACAACGAGGCCGCGGTCATCCTCACGAGCGTGCGATCGGTGCTCGACCTGCGCTACCCCGACCACGAGGTCATCGTCATCAACGATGGCAGCGCCGACGACACCGTGGCGCTGCTGCGCGAGGCGTACGGCCTCGTGCCCGACGAGCGCGACGTGCCGCACCGCCTGCCCGTGCGCGGCGCGATCCGGGCCGTGTGGCGCTCTCGCGACAGCGTGGTGCCGCTCATCGTCGTCGACAAGGAGAACTCGGGCCGCTCCGACTCGATCAACGCCGGCCTCGACCTCGCGAGCAAGGATCTCGTCGTGATGGTCGACGCCGACTCGATCCTGGAGCCCGATGCGCTGCTGTCGGTCTCGAAGCCCTTCGCCGACGATCCGGACCGCGTCGTCGCGACCGGCGGCGTCGTGCGCATCGTGAACAACAGCCGCGTGCTCGGCGGCCGCGTGATCGAGATCCGCATGCCCAAGCAGACGATCACGCGCATCCAGGTCGTCGAGTACTTGCGCGCCTTCCTGCTCGGCCGCACGGCGTGGTCGGATCTCGGCGCGGTCGTGCTGATCTCGGGCGCGTTCGGCATGTTCCGGCGCGACGTGCTGCTCGAGGTCGGCGGCCTCGACCCCGACTCGATCGGCGAGGACTTCGAGCTCGTCATGCGCATCCAGCGGTGGATCCGCGACGGCCGCCGCGACGCGCGCGTCGTCTACGTGCCGGAGCCCGTGAGCTGGACCGAGGCCCCCTCGACGCTCGCGGTGCTCGCGCGGCAGCGCCGGCGGTGGCACCGAGGCCTGTGGGAGGTGCTCTGGAAGTACCGCGGCATGCTCTTCCGGCCGCGCTATGGCCGCATCGGATCGCTCGCGCTGCCGTACTACTGGCTCTTCGAGCTGCTCGCACCGCTGCTCGAGATCGTCGGCATCGTCATCCTCGTGCTCGGCTTCGTGACCGGCGCGCTCGACAACACCCTCGCGCTCTTCCTCATCGTCGTCGCCTACGGCTACGGCGCCCTCGTCACGCTCGCGGCCGTGGTCGTCGAGGAGGCGAGCTTCCACCGCTACGAGCGCTGGCGCGACCTGGGGTCGACGCTGTGGGCGGTGCTCGCCGAGAGCCTCGGCTACCGGCAGCTCACGGCGATCTGGCGCCTGCAGGGCTGGTGGGCGGGACTCGTCGGCCGCAGGCAGGTCTGGGGCGAGATGACGCGCACGGGGTTCGCCGCGGCGGGTGCCTCAGCTGCGCAGGGGCAGGCGGAACGACGCGGCTGACCCCCGCCCGACCTCGCTCTCGAAGTCGATCGAGCCGCCGTGGGCGTGCACGATCATGCGGCAGATCCAGAGCCCGAGTCCCGCGCCCTGCACGCCCGACGCGCGCGCGCTCGAGGAGCGGTAGAAGCGCTCGAACACCCGCGCGGCCTCCGCGGGCACGACGCCTGGGCCGTCGTCGACGACGCGCACGCGCGCATCCGACCCGTCGACCTCGACGTGCACCTCGACGCTGCCCTCGTCGCGGGTGTACTTGATGCCGTTGGAGACGAGGTTCTCGATGACCTGCTCGATGCGGCGGGCGTCCGCGACGATCGTGACGGGCGGTCCATCGAGGAGTCGCAGCGAGACGCCGCGGCGGCGCGCGCGGTGCGCGAGCGTCGAGACGGCCTGCTCGGCGAGCGCGCGCAGGTCGACGCGCTCGGTCGCGAGGTGCACGTCGCCGCGGCTCATCTCGCCCACGACGAGCAGATCCTCGACGAGCGCGCGCAGCCGCTCCGAGTTGCGCTGCACGATCGAGAGCCAGGAGCGGAGCGACTCGGGGAGCTCCTCGTCGAGGGCGAGCTCGAGGAACCCGGCGATCGACGTGAGCGGCGTGCGCAGCTCGTGCGAGACGAGCGCGACGAAGTCGTCGCGATCCTCGAGCATGCGCATGTAGGCGGTCACGTCGTCGATGGAGGCGATGGAGCCGCGGAACTCGCCGTCGAGCAGCAGCGGCCGGGACGACATCGTCACGGCGATGCTGTCATGCTCGGGCCGGTCGACCCAGAACGCGAACCCGTCGAAGGCCTCGCCGCGCGCGGCACGCATGAAGGGCGACTCGGCGTCGGGGATCTCGCGTCGCGAGTCGAGCTCGAGGAAGCGCGCCTCTTCGCGCAGCGGCCGCAGGTCGTCGCCACCGAGCACGGCGTGCCCGATGAGCGCCGAGTTCGCGCGCACGAGGCGTCCGTCGGCGTCGAGCAGCAGCAGCCCCACGCGGACGGTCTCGAAGATGGCGTCGAGGAGCGCCGCGTCGGCCGCGCGATCCTTGGCGATCGCGAGCTTCTCCCGCTCCCGCTGCAGCAGCGCGCGCTGCTGGCGCTCGATCGTGCTCGCGAACGTGTGCCCGAACCAGGCTGCGGCGCTGAGCGCGAGGGGCGCCAGCACCGCGCCGACCGCGTTCCCGGTGAGCACGACGCCTGAGGATTCTGGAAGGTGCATCGCCATCACGGAGCCGGCAGCGGCACCCGCGATGATGACGACGACGATGCCGGCGCGACCGCCAACGATCCCGAGCCAGAGCGCCGGCACGACGGCGAGCATCGCGACGATGCGAGGGATGTCGTCCTCGCTGATGAACGCCGTGATGGCGAGCAGGTCGAGCGTGGGCACGACGATCCGCGCCCACCTCGACGTTGCTCGATGGCGCTCGCCGAAGGTCGCGAGCGCCGTCGCGCCGACGATCGCTGCGGCGCCGATCATCGTCGCCGGATGCATCCAGACCTCTTCGTTCACGAGCATCGACACGACGCC
>JAPSIA010000061.1 GCA_031179215.1 Agrococcus sp. | reverse complement strand
GCCGCGGCCGCGGGCGTCACGCTCTCGCTCGAGATCGTGAACCGCTACGAGACGAACATCGCCAACACGGCGCGCGGGGGCCTGCGCTTCCTCGACGAGATCGGGCACGACAACGTGCACCTGCACCTCGACACGTACCACATGAACATCGAGGAGTCGGGGATGCTCGAGCCCGTGCTCGACGCGGGCGAGCGGCTGCGCTACGTGCACATCGGCGAGAGCCACCGCGGCTACCTCGGCACCGGCTCGGTCGACTTCGGCTCGTTCTTCCGCGGCCTCGCGAGGCTCGGCTACGACGGCCCCATCGTGTTCGAGTCGTTCTCGAGCGCCGTCGTCTCCGAGTCGCTCTCCAACACGCTCGGCATCTGGCGGAACCTCTGGGACGACTCCGCCGACCTCGCCGCGCACGCGAACCGCTTCATCCGCGACCAGCTGCGCTCGGTCGAGACGATCGCGCTGCACTGAGCATGGCCGATCCGGTGGTGCCGCAGCCAGCGCTCGGGGCGACGATCGACGCCGTCCGAGCGGAGGTGGCGCTGCTGCACCGCGAGCTCGTGCGCTACGGGCTCGTGGTGTGGACGGGCGGCAACGTCTCCGGGCGCGTGCCGGGCACCGACCTCTTCGTCATCAAGCCATCCGGCGTGTCCTACGACGAGCTCGCCCCCGAGCGCATGATCGTGTGCGACCTCGACGGCGAGCCGCTGCCAGGCTCCACCGAGCGCCCCTCGAGCGACACGGCCGCGCACGCCTACGTCTACCGCCACATGCCCGAGGTCGGCGGCGTCGTCCACACCCACTCCACCTACGCGACCGCCTGGGCGGCGCGCGGCGAGGAGATCCCGTGCGCGATCACCGCGATGGCGGACGAGTTCGGCGGCCCGATCCCGGTCGGCCCGTTCGCGATCATCGGCGACGACTCGATCGGCCGCGGCATCGTCGAGACCCTGCGCGGCCACCGCTCGCGCGCCGTGCTCATGCAGAACCACGGCCCGTTCACGATCGGCGCGACGGCGAAGGAGGCGGTGAAGGCGGCCGTCATGCTCGAGGACGTCGCGCGCACCGTGCACCTCGCTCGCGAGGCCGGCCCCCTCATCCCCATCGCCGCCGACGACATCGACCGGCTGCACGAGCGCTACCAGCACGTGTACGGCCAGCGATCGAGCGGCGTCGCGGAGCGCCGGCCGTGAGCGCCGACGCGATCGAGGCCGGTCGCACCGCGCTCGGCATCGAGCTCGGGTCGACGCGCATCAAGGCGTGCCTCGTCGACGCCGATGCTCCCGCCCGCGTGCTCGCCGTCGGCGCCCACGCGTGGGAGAGCAGGCTCGAGGGGCGCATCTGGACCTACGCGCTCGAGGACGTCTGGGCGGGGCTCCGGGCGGCCTACGCCGATCTCGCCGCCGACGTCGCGGCGCGGCACGGCACGGCGCTGCGCACGGTGGGCGCGCTCGGGGTCTCGGGGATGATGCACGGCTACCTCGCCTTCGACGACGCGGGCGAGCTGCTCACCCCCTTCCGCACGTGGCGCACCACCACGACCGGGAAGGCCGCGGCGGAGCTCACCGAGGCGCTCGGCACGAACATCCCGCTGCGGTGGTCGATCGCGCACCTGCACCAGGCGGTGCTCGACGAGGAGCAGCACGTGCGGCGAGTGCGCTCGATCACGACGCTCGCCGGGTACGTGCACCGAGCCATCACGGGTCGCGCGGTGCTCGGCGCCGGCGACGCATCCGGCATGTTCCCGCTCGGTGCCGACGGGGCCGACTACGACCGCGAGCGCATCGCTCGCTACGACGCGCTCGCCGGCGAGCGGCTCCCGGTGGCGAGCGTCGCCGATCTCCTGCCGACCGTGCTGCGGGCAGGGGAGCCCGCTGGCGCGCTCACGCCCGAGGGCGCCCTGCTGCTGGATCCCAGCGGCGCGCTGCAGCCGGGTGCGCCGCTGTGTCCGCCGGAGGGCGATGCGGGCACCGGCATGGTGGCGACGAACGCCGTCGCGCCGCGCACGGGCAACGTGAGCGCCGGCACGAGCATCTTCGCGATGGTCGTGCTCGAGCGGCCGCTCGAGCGCGTGCATCCCGAGCTCGACGTCGTCGCGACGCCCGCCGGCGACGCGGTCGCGATGGTGCACTGCAACAACGGGGCGAGCGAGCTCGCGGCGTGGGCGCAGCTGTTCACCCGCTTCGCCGTCGCGGCGGGTGCACCGGTTTCCGACGACGCCGTGTTCGAGACGCTCTTCCGCGAGGCGCTCCATGGCGAGGCCGATGCGGGCGGGCTCCTCGCCTACAACCACGTCGCGGGCGAGCCGATCGCGGGGCTCACGGAGGGCCGGCCGCTGCTCGTGCGCTCGCCGGACAGCCGGTTCACGCTCGGCAACCTCATGCGCGCCCACCTCTACGGGGCGTTCGGTGCGCTCGCCCTCGGCATGCGGGTGCTCGACGACGAGGGCGTGCGGCTCGAGCGGATGTTCGCCCACGGAGGCATGTTCCGCACCGCAGGGGTGGCGCAGCGCTTCCTCGCCGGCGCGCTCGGCGCGCCCGTCTCCGTCGGCGAGACGGCGTCCGAGGGCGGGGCGTGGGGCATCGCGGTGCTCGCCGCCTTCGCCCGGTCGGCCGCGCGCGAGGGCGCGGCGCCGGAGCTCGGTGCCTACCTCGCCGATCGCGCCTTCGCGGGCGCCGCGCAGTCGACCGTCGACCCAGATCCCGAGGACGTCGCGGGCTTCGCCGCCTACCTCGAGCGCTACCGCGCGGGCCTCGCGATCGAGGCCGCCGCCGTCGACGCGCTCTGAGCCCGGCTCGCGCAGCGCGCCGTCCGCCGATGGCACGCGCCGACCCGCGACCGACTCGCGCCGAGCACTCGCTCCGGCCCCGGAGGATCGGCCGCTGAGCGAGCACACGGCTGCGATGGGCGGACGTGTCGTCGCTCGGCGACCATCGCTCCGGAGCCGTCGGGCGGCGCGTCCGGGCAGCACGAGCTGCCGGACGCGCCGCCCTGTCGGTCCTCCGACGTCGGCGGGAGCGGCGTCAGCCGAGCCCAGCCGTGAGGAACCAGACGATCGCGATGATCGCCATGCCGAGGAAGCCGACGATCGTGCACATGAGCGTCCATGTCTTCAGGCCGCCGCCGACCGAGAGGCCGAGGAACTTCGTCGCGATCCAGAACCCGGAGTCGTTGATGTGCGAGAGCGAGACCGAGCCCATCGCGATCGCGAGGATGATGAGCGCGACCTGGAGGTCGCTGAAGTCGCCCGCGGCGACGGTCGACTGCACGAGCCCGGCCGCCGTGAGGGTCGCGACCGTGCCGGAGCCCTGCGCGACCTTGAACACGAGCGCGAGCAGGAACGCGAGCAGCACGATCGGCACGCCGGCCGAGACGAGCACGCCCGAGACCGCGTCGCCGATGCCGGACTCCGTGAGCACGCGGGCGAACACGCCGCCGGCGCCCGTGACGAACACGACGATCGCGGCGGGCGCGAGCGCCGACTCCATGATGTCGCTCATGTCCTGACGGCCCCAACCGTGGCGCATGCCGAGGATGTACATCGCGAGGATGCACGCGACGAGCAGCGCGAAGCCGGGCGCGCCGATGAGCGCGAGCACGTTGGCGGCGGGCGTCTCCGGCTCGACGATGAGCTTGCCGACCGTGCCGGCGGCGATCATGAGGATGGGCAGCAGGATGAGCGCGATCACGGTGCCCGCGCTCGGCCGCGTGATGCGCTTGGTCGCGGTCGCGGTCGCGGTGTCGGTGACGGTCGCGGCGCCCGCGTCGCCCCCGTGGCCCGCTGCCGGGGTGCCCGGCGCGTCGCCGAGGTCTGCAGCGCCGGCGTCGGCGTACTTCTCGGCGACCTCGCGCGACATCTGCCAGCCGCCCGCGGGCTCGAGCCGCTTGTTGACGAACCAGACGACGAAGCCCATCGGCACCGCGAGCGCGAGCCCGAGGATGGTGACGAGGCCCATGACGTCGGGGTTCAGCAGCGTCGTCGAGCCGACGATGCCCGGGTGCGGCGGCACGGCGTTGTGGATGAACACCATGAGCACCGCGACGGGCGCGCCGAGGAAGATCGGGCTCTTGTGGCCGGCCGCCTTCGCGAAGCTGAAGATGATCGGCACGAGGATGATGAAGGCGACGTCGAAGAAGATCGGGATCGCGACGATCGCCGAGGCGATGAGCAGCGCGGGGCCGAGGCGCCGCTTGCCCAGCACCTTCGCGGCCTTCGTGGCGATGAGCTCGGCGCCGCCCGTCTTCTCGATGATGCCGCCGAGCATCGCGCCGAGGCCGACGAGCAGGGCGACGTTGCCGAGGGTGCCGCCCATGCCGGCGACGACGGTCGGGATGACCTCCTGCACCGGGATGCCGGCGACGAGCGCGGTGAGCACGGCGACCGCGAGCAGCGCGAGGTAGGCGGGCCACTTGAGCTGCATGACGAGGAACAGCAGCGCCGCGATCGCGACGACCGCGACGAGGATCAGGTAGAGGGGATCCATGGCGTCAGCTCCGCTCGATCTTCTCGAGCTTGAGCATCTTCGCGAGCACGATGTCGAGGTCCTCGTCGTCCCAGATGCGCTTCCAGTCGTCCTTGATGATCGCCTCGCGGCCGTAGTCCATCGCGAGCAGGCACGCCTCGGAGAAGGGGTTCGAGCCGCGCAGCGCGTTCGTGAGGGCGATGCCGATGTGGCCGTAGAAGAGGGCCTTGACCGCCGGCTCCGGGATCCCGACCTCGTTGATCGCGTGGTCCATCGAGTCCTTGAGGAACTGGCCGATCATGCACGCGGTGGTCTCGACGAGCGTCGGCTCGAGCTGCGCGAGCTGCTTGACCGTGACCCAGTGGACGTCGATGACGGGCGCGTAGATCGCGCGCACGACCTGCTCGGTGCGGGCCTTCGCCGCTTCGTCGTCGCCCTCGAAGGCCGCGACGACGTCCTGGTCGGCGGCGATGCCGCCGAAGGTGTCGGCGTACTCCTCGACCGTGGTGCGCTCGAGGAAGATCGACGGGTGCGCCGGGTGCGCGCACGCCTGGTGCACGTCGTCGCGCGTGGCGAGCAGGCCCGCGTAGGCGGCGGCCGGGTCGAGCGTGAGCAGCACGGCGCCGGACTTCATGATCGGCACGACCTGCTCCGAGACCCTGCCGAGCACGACATCCGGCACCGCGAGGATCACGACGTCGGCACCGGGGACGGCCTCGTCCACGGTCGACGCGGTGCGGCCCAGCTCGGCCAGGCGCGCCTGGCCGGCCTCGGAGGCCTCGGTGTAGAAGACCGTCGCGTCGGTCAGGTTGAGGTTGTTCGACACGCGCATGCCCATCTTGCCTGCGGCGCCGATGACGGCCACGGTGAGGCTCGGGTCGAGCTCCACGTGCTTGCCGTACAGCGGGTTGAGTTCCTTGCTCACGGTTCCTTCTTCCTTGCTGGATGCGGGTCTGGGTCGGGAGGGTCAGCGGGCGGATGCGCGCAGGGCCGCGATGGTCGCGTCGGTCCAGTCGCGCTCGAGGGCGACGGTGGACGCGCTGTCGCCCTGCCACGGCAGCCAGTGCTCGACGATCGCGGCGGGGGAGCGACCGTCCGCGTAGACGGCGGCCAGCTCGTGCTGCAGGTCGAGCTGCCCCTCGCCCATGCGCGCGCCCGAGTAGAGGAAGCCCACCCAGCCCTCCTGGCGCGTGAAGGCGAAGTCCTTCACGTGCAGGTCGACGGTGTGCGGCGCTGCCATGGCGATCGCGTCGGTCGGGAGCTCGAGGGCGGCGACGACGTTGGCGGGGTCGAGGCAGATCCCGACGTGCGGGGAGCCGATCCGCTCGACGGCCTCGACGAGCATCGACGTGGGGATCTGCTCGTAGGTCTCGAGCGCGAGCGTCGTGCCCGCCGACTCGAGCGCGGGGAGGCTCTCGCGCAGCAGCGCGACGATGTGCTCGGTGCCGCGCTCGGCGTCGGCGCGCTGCACCATCGAGCGCAGCACGCGCGCCTCGAGGGCACGGGCGATGCCGGCGTAGCGGGCCAGGTGCGCCGGCGCGATGCCTCGCGTGCCGAGCTGCAGCCGCACGCCGGCCGCGGCGGCGCGCTCGCGCAGCGCGGTGAGCCGGGCGGGCTCGTGGTCCTCGATGCGCGAGTCGTCGCAGATCTCGAAGACGTCGCAGCGAAGGGCCGCTGCCCGGTCGACCATGCCCTCGATCGAGAGGGGTTCGGGATGCTCGTGCCACTCCCAGAACAGGGCGTAGGAGCCGATCCCGATGTCCATGTCGCAAACCTCATCGTCCAGAGCTGGAGCGGCGCGCCATCATCGACCGCCGTCCGGAACGCTAGCGCGTCGTCGTTGATCTCGCAACCGGTTGACCAATTTCGTCCGCAGGCTACGCTCAAGCCGTGAACCACGACTCGCTCCTCGACTCGCTGCGCCGCGCGAGCGCCGTGCCGTCGACGAGCGGCTCCGTCGCGCAGCAGCTGCTCGCCATGCTGCTGAGCGAGCACATGAGCGCGGGCGACCGGCTGCCCTCGGAGCGCCGGCTCTCGGAGGCCCTCGGTGTCGGCCGATCGGCGGTGCGCGAGGCCATCGCCGCGCTCGAGGTGCTCGGCATCGTCACGACGCGCGTCGGCTCGGGCACCTACGTGCGCTCCTCGACCTCCGAGCTGCTGCCGCAGACGCTCTCGTGGTCGATGCTGCTCGATCAGGATCAGATGGAGCAGCTCGCCTTCGTCCGCTCCGCGCTCGAGCGCGCCGCGGCCGAGCGCGCCGCGGAGGTCGCCACGCCTGCGGATGCCGAGCGCTTGCGCGAGATCGTGCAGGCGCAGCGCGACAGCGCGGCCACGCGCGCCTATGTCGACCACGACATCGCCTTCCACCAGCACATCGCGCAGGTCGCCGACAACCCGATCCTCGACGACCTGCTCTCGACCGCTCGAGCGCTGCTGCGCGTCTGGTTCGAGCACGCCGTCGACCGCGCCGAGGACGTCGAGACCGCCATCGGCGAGCACGCGGCGATCGCCGAGGCGATCGCGGCGGGCGACCCCGCGGCCGCCGAGGCGGCGATGCGGCGCCACATGGCGACGGCGACCGCGCGCATCCTGCGCGTCGCGGGCGACCGCTGACCGCACCGCCGTGTCAGGAACGCCCCACTAGGCTCCCTGCATGGGCGATCTGTTCGACGACTACGACAAGCCCTTCGCCAACCCGCGGAAGCGCGACGGCATCGCGTGGGACGAGATGTTCGAGGCTCCCGGAGTCCCGCGAGCCTCCTACCGGCAGCTGCACGACGCGCTCTCGGAGCTGTCGAAGGACGACCTCCGAGCCCGCGCCGACGCGCTCGCCTCCTCCTACCTCGCGCAGGGCGTGACGTTCGACTTCGCCGGTGAGGAGCGCCCCTTCCCGCTCGACGCGATCCCGCGCATCATCACCGCCGAGGACTGGCGACACGTCGAGTCGGGCGTGCAGCAGCGCGTGCGCGCGCTCGAGGCGTTCCTCGCCGACATGTACGGGCCGCAGCGGGCGGTCGAGGACGGCATCATCCCGGCGAAGCTCATCTCGAGCTCGACCCACTTCCATCGCCAGGCCGCCGGCGTCGTCGGCGCGAACGGCGTGCGCATCCACGTCTCGGGCATCGACCTCATCCGCGACCAGGACGGCGAGTGGCGCGTGCTCGAGGACAACGTGCGCGTGCCCTCGGGCGTCTCCTACGTCATGTCGAACCGCCGCGTCATCGCGCAGACGCTGCCGGACATGTTCTCCTCGATGCGCGTGCGGCCGGTCGGCGACTACTGCGACAAGCTGCTGCACGCGCTGCGCAACGCCGCACCGGCCGGCGTCGACGCCCCGCGCGTCGTCGTGCTCACGCCCGGCGTCTACAACTCCGCGTACTTCGAGCACACGCTCATCGCGCGCCTCATGGGCGTCGACCTCGTCGAGGGCCGCGACCTCTTCACGAGCGGCGGCCGCGTCTACATGCGCACGACCCAGGGCCCGGCGCGCGTCGACGTCATCTACCGCCGCGTCGACGACGACTACCTCGATCCGCTGCAGTTCCGCGCCGACTCGATGCTCGGCAGCCCCGGCCTCATGCTCGCCGCGCGCCTTGGCAACGTCACGATCGCCAACGCCGTCGGCAACGGCATCGCCGACGACAAGCTCGTCTACACCTACGTGCCCGACCTCATCCGCTACTACCTGAGCGAGGAGCCGATCCTCAAGAACGTCGACACCTGGCGGCTCGAGGAGCCCGGCGTGCTCGACGAGGTGCTGCCGCGGCTGCACGAGCTCGTCGTCAAGCCCGTCGACGGCTCGGGCGGCAAGGGCCTCGTCGTCGGGCCGGACGCGAGCGAGGAGGAGCTCGACGCGCTGCGCGAGCGGCTGCGCGCCGACCCGCGCGGCTGGATCGCGCAGCCGGTCGTGCAGCTCTCGACCATCCCCACGCTCGTCGAGGACGGCGTGCGCCCCCGGCACGTCGACCTGCGCCCCTTCGCCGTCAACGACGGCAAGGACGTGTGGGTGCTGCCGGGCGGGCTCACGCGCGTCGCGCTCCCCGAGGGCCAGCTCGTCGTGAACTCCTCGCAGGGCGGCGGCTCCAAGGACACGTGGGTGCTCGCGAGCGCGCGCGAGCAGCTCCCGGCCGTCGACCACGACGCCGAGTTCGGCGCCTCGGGCGAGCCGATGACGCGCCCCATCAGCATCGTCGCCGGGCACGACCACCCGCAGGACCAGTCGCCGCAGGACGCCCCGAGGCGCGCGAGCCAGGCGGAGGAGCAGCAGCAAGCCGCTGCCGACGATCGGCGATCGGGCGCCGGCTCCGAACCGTGCGGCCAGGACCGAGGAGGCGCAGCATGATGCTCAGCCGCATCGCCGAGAGCCTGTTCTGGATCGGGCGCTACATCGAGCGCGCCGACGGCACCGCGCGCATCCTCGACGTCTACCTCCAGCTGCTGCTCGAGGACGTCGCGGTCGACGAGGACACCGCGTGCCGCGCCCTGCTCGGCGTCATGGGGCACCAGGCGCCGCCCGAGCGCAGGCTCACGCGCAGCGACGTCGTGAACTTCCTCGCCATCGACCGTGCCGAGACCGCGTCGATCGCGTACTCCGTCAACGCCGCGCGCGAGAACGCTCGCCGCGCTCGCGAGACGATCTCGACCGAGCTGTGGGAGATCCTCAACTCGACGTACAAGAGCATGCCGCGGCGCGTGAGCAACGAGCAGGTGCACCAGATGTTCGGCTGGGTGCGCGAGCGCATGGCGCTCGCGAGCGGCATGGCCGACGCGACCTCGAGCCGCGACGACGCGTGGAGCTTCTTCACGCTCGGTCGCTTCATCGAGCGCGCCGACATGGTCGCTCGCCTGCTCGCCACGCGCGCGCTCACCGAGGCGTCCGGTCCGTCGTGGACGACGATCCTCCGCTCGGTCGGCGCCTACGAGGCGTACCTGCGCACCTACCGCGGCGTGCCCAGCAGCACGAACGCGGCCGAGTTCCTGCTGCTCGATCGACTCTTCCCGCGCTCGATCCTGTTCTCGGTGCGCGGCGCCGAGCAGTGCCTCGAGGACATCGAGCCTCGCCGCGACCGCGTCGGCCACGTCGGGGCGGCGGAGCGGATGCTCGGGCAGATCCGCGCGGAGCTCGAGTTCCGGCCCATCCAGGAGATCATCGACGACCTGCCGGTCGTGATGGACAAGGTGCAGACGACGACGACCGCCGTCTCGCATGCCGTGCGGGAGCGCTACTTCCCGACCCACAACATGCCCGCCTGGACGAGGGAGGCATCGTGAGCCGCATCCGCATCCGTCACACGACCGGCTACCGCTACGAGCAGCCGGCGGTCGCGAGCTACAACGAGTCGCGCATGCTGCCGTCGACGAGCGACGGCCAGTTCGTCATCTACTCCAACCTCGACATCCGCCCCAACACGTCGGCCAACTCCTACGAGGACTACTGGGGCACCCGGGTCGTCTCGTTCGACGTGCTCGCCCCGCACACCGAGCTGCAGCTGACGGCGACGAGCCTCGTCGAGGTGCGCCCGCGGATCACGGGCGGCCGCGACCTGCCGTGGGAGCAGCTCGAGAAGGTCGCGCAGCGCGCGACGCAGTACGTCGAGCAGCTCGGCCAGACGCAGCGCACGCGCCCGACCGACGACCTCGCCGCCGCCGCGCGCGAGATCGCGGATGCCTCCGAGACCCCCGGCGCCGCCGCGGCCGCCATCGCCCGCATGGTCGGCGAGGAGATGGAGTACATGTCGGGCGTGACGCACGTGCACACCCTCGCCTCCGAGGCGTGGTCGAACCGCAAGGGCGTCTGCCAGGACATCGCGCACATCACGATCGGCGCGCTCCGCTCGGTCGGCATCCCCGCTCGCTACGTCTCCGGCTACCTGCACCCGAAGCCCTCCGCGCAGATCGGCGAGACCATCCGCGGTGAGTCGCACGCGTGGGTCGAGTGGTTCACGGGCGAGTGGAACGCGTGGGATCCGACGAACCTCATCGACATCGGCGAGCGGCACGTGAAGGTCGGGCTCGGCCGCGACTACAACGACGTGCCGCCGCTGCGCGGCGTCTACGCCGGCGCCGCCAAGAGCCAGCTCTTCGTCTCGGTGGAGATCACGAAGGAGAGCTGAGGGCGCCGCGCCTGGCGCCCCGGCGCCGCCCCTCGGCGCTGGCGCTGGCGAGGGGCTGGCGGGCGCGCGGTCTGCGCCCTAGCGTGACTGCCATGTGCAGGAACATCACCGAGCTGCGCGGCCTCGAGCCTGCCGCGAACGACGAGGAGATCGAGGCGGCCGCGCGGCAGTACGTGCGCAAGGTGTCGGGCATCACGCATCCGACCGACCGCACGCGCGACGCCTTCGAGCGCGCGGTCGCCGAGGTCGCGCACGTCACGCGGCACCTGCTCGCCGAGCTCCCCGAGCGGCGGCAGCCGCCGAAGGCGGTGCCGCCGTTGCGCAGGCCCGAGGTGCGCGCCCGGATCGCAGCGCGGGAGGCCGCCGCGAGCTGACCGCGAGGGTCAGTGCGTGAGCACGATGTCGAAGTCCCAGCTCGGCCGCTCCGTGCCGGGAGCGATCCACACGATCTGCGGCCCCTTCGGGAGATTCGCCGACGCATAGCCGTGCGCGCGCTCGGTGCGGCGACCGGGCGAGGTCGTCCACAGCCACTGCTGCTGCACCGACAGCACGGTGCCCGGTCGATCGTTGAAGGCCAGCATCGCGTACGTCGAGCCGTCCCACAGGGCGACGTGGTCACCGGCTCCGGAGCCGGAGCGCAGCAGCGGGATGTGGCGCGCGTCGCGCACATCGATGCTCCACCGTCCCGATGCCTGCACCTCGAGGTAGACGATCGGCTCGTTCGCCGACACGAAGCCGCTGCCGCGATACTCGCCGATCCCCTGGGTGACGAGGCCGATCCGGTCGCCGTCGGCGTTGCGCGCGGTGATGCGGAACCACCCTCCGCCGGCGTTCGACTGGCCGCCGGTGACGAAGGCGCTGTAGACGCCCATGGGCAGGCCGACCATCGTGCTGCTCGTGGTGGCCTGGCCCGCGGCTCGTGCGTTCGGGAACGTCCCGTGGCGCCGCCCGGCATCCTGCTGGATGCGCGCGAACGACGCCTGCGCGGCGATGCGCTCGGCCATCACGGTGCCCGGCGCGTACTCGAACTGCCAGTCCTCGAAGTACCCGCCGCCGCACAGGCGCAGCCGGAGCGCATCCGCCGTGATCCAGAACTTCGTGCCGATGCCGATGACCCGCTCGGCGTCGAACCAGTCGACCTGCGAGGGGATCGCCTCGTGCTCATGGCAGGTGCGGCCCGAGAGCATCATGATCGAGTCCTGTCGCGCCGCGAGCACCGAGGCACCGACGGTGTCGCCGTGGCCGTTCCCGGCGACGAGGTAGACGTGCGGCGCGCTGATGCCGCCGACGAAGGCCTCGATGACGCGGGCGTTGGTGGCGTAGCGGTCGGCGCCTGCGATGCGATCCATGGCGACGTCGAGGCCGAGGATCCGGTCGAGCGCCGTCCAGTACGACTGCGGCAGCACGCTCGTGCCGCCGACGAAGACGACGTGCCGCGTGCCGTCGAGCAGCGGCGCGACGCGGTGTGCCCACGCGGTCGCATCGCCCATCGCGGGAACGATGGCCCCGCCGATGCGTGCCGCGACGTTGCCGCTCGCGAGGCCGTCGGAGTAGCCGTTGCGCCCGATGACGAACACCGTGTCGAGGCGGCCGTGGTCGCGCTTGACGTGGTTCGCGAGCGCGAGGGCGCTGTCGACGCGGTCGCCGGCGTTGGGGCCGACGCGGTAGATGGATGCGCGAGGCAGGATCGAGCGGACGTCGCGCCACAGCGCGTCGCTCAGCACGCTGCGCGCGCCGACGACGTTGACGAAGCGCGGGTTGAGCTCTCGCAGCCGCGCCTC
>JAPSIA010000008.1 GCA_031179215.1 Agrococcus sp. | reverse complement strand
CCTGCTGCCCGGCCACGGCAACGAGCCGGTCGCCGAGGTGCTGCAGATGCTCGCGCGGCAGCGATGGACGGGGCAGGTCATCGCCGAGATCAAGACGCGCCAGGCGCGCTCGGAGCGGGATCGCCTCAGGCTGCTGACCGAGACGATCGAGTTCGCGCGCGAGCACCTCGCGGTCGACGAGCCCGCCGAGGCGCACTCGGAGTCGGTGGGCTCGGCTCCCGCGCAGCACGACCCCTCGGCCTGAGGTTCCCGGCTCGCGTCGCGCTCCGGCGCGTCAGGCGGCGGCGGGCGCGAGCGCGTCGAGCGCCCGGATGCGCTCGCCCGTCTGGCGCCGCCTGGCCGACCGCACCGCGAGCGCCGCGGCGAGCAGCGCGAAGGCCGCGAAGACCACGAGCATCGCGGCAGCCGCTCCCGCGCCATCCGTGCCCGCGGCGAGCGCCTGCAGGCCGTCGACGGCGTGGGTCATCGGCAGCGCGGGGGCGATCGCGGCGAAGCCGTCGCCGAGCACGGCGCGCGGCACGAGCCCGCCGGCCGCGACCGCCTGCAGGGCGAGCAGCACGAGCGAGACGACGGCGCCGACGACGCCCCACCAGCCGACGAGCGCGATGTGCACGAGCGTCGCGACCGCGGCGAACAGCAGCGCGAGGCCGAGGGTCGCGGGGGCCGCCGCCCACGCCACGCCGCCGATCGCGTGCACGACGACGGTCGCGAGCACCGCCTGCAGGGCGACGACCCAGGCCGAGCGGATGAGGAGCGCCGCGAGCACGCGGCCGCTCGACTCCGCAGAGGCGAGCGCCCGGCGCCCCGCGCGCAGCAGCACGAGCACGAGCGCGAGCGCCCCGAGCCACAGGCCGATCGGCACGGCGATCGTGGCGATGCGCGCCTCGCCGCTCGGTGCGGCGTGCTGCTCGGCGAGGTCGAAGCCGACCGGGTTGGTCGCGACCTCGGAGAGCTGCTCGAGCTCGTCGTCGCTCAGCTGCGGCATCGCCGCGATCGCCTCGCCGAACCCGTCGGCGAGCTCCTCGCCGCCGTCGCCGAGCTGTGCGGCGCCCGTCTGCGCCGAGCGCGCGCCGGCCGCGAGCTGGACGGCGCCGGACTCGAGCTCGCCGAGCCCGGTCGCGAGCTCGCCCGAGCCGTCCGCGAGCTGCTCGGCGCCCGTGACGGATGCCCCGAACCCGTCGTCGAGCTGCGCGAGCCCGCTCGCGAGCTGCGCGGCGCCGTCGCGGAGCGCCGGCGATCCCGCCGAGGCCTGCGCCACGCCCGCCGCGAGCTGCGCGGCGCCGTCGCGCAGCGCCGGCCCGCCCGCCGCGAGCTCGCCCGCGCCACGGCCGAGCGCCGCGAAGCCGACCTGCGCCTCGCCGAGGCCGGCCGCGAGCTGCCCGCTGACGTCCTGCTGGGCGAGCTGACCGAGCCCGCCGGCGAGCTGCCGCGCGGCAGCGAGCGCTTGCGGGTCGGTGTCGGCGTCGGCCTCCAGCAGCGCGAGCAGCTGCGCGGCGCCTGTGCTGGAGTCGTCGATCGCGGCTTCGAGGCGGCCGACGCCGGCCGTGGCGCCGTCGATGCCGCCGCTGAGCCGCGAGGACGCCTGCTGCACGCCCGCGGCGAGCTGCTCGGCACCCGCGGTGTAGGTGTCGACGCCGTCGCGCAGCGAGGTCGCCCCGGCCGCCAGCTGATCGACGCCGCCCGTGTACTGGCCGATGCCGTCGCTGAGCGTCGCGCTGCCGCCGGCGAGCTGCCCGATGCCGGCGTGCGCCGCGCTGAGGCCGCTCGCGAGCTGCCGCCCGCCGTCGGCGAGCTGGGCCGCGCCGTCCTGGGACTGCCCGGCACCGTCGGCGAGCTGGTCGATGCCGCCGGCGAGCTCGCCGAGACCGGTCGCGAGCTCCGCGCCGCCGGCGCCGAGCGCATCCGCCCCGTCGGCCGCGGCGCCGAGCTGGTCTGCCATCTGCCCCATGCCGCCGTAGATGCCGGAGATGAAGCCGCTCGTGACGAGGTCACCGAACGACGCCATGATCGACTCGCCCGTCTCGGTCGCGAGCTGGGTCGCGAGGCCGCTCGAGGTCGCGTCGGCGACGATGTCGATGCCCGCTTGCTGCGGGTCGTCGCCCTGCAGGCTCAGCACGCGCTGCGAGAAGTCGGCGGGGATCGTGACGATCGCGTGCACCTCCCCCGCCGCGAGCGCCGTCGCGGCGTCCTCCTCGTTCAGGATGCGGAAGTCGAACCCGTCGTGCTCGTCGGCGACGAGGTCGGTGACGACCTGCCGGCCGGCGAACATCGTCGACTCGGTGCCGTCGTCGGCCGTGGTCGTGCGCACCTCGTCGAGGTTCACGACCGCGGCGGGCACGTCGCGGTCGAGGTCGGCCGCGGGGCCGAGCGACCACGCGGCGAGGGCGGCGACCGCGAACGGCGTCGCGGCGGCCGCGGTGAGGGCGACGGCCTTCTGCAGGGTGCTGGTCATCGGTCTGCTCCCGTGGTCGCGAGCTCGCCCGTCGGGGCGTCGCTGTCGGTCGGTGTCTCGGGCGCGGCGCCGGCAGCAGCGCCCCGTGCCGCGCGGGCGTCGCGGTCCTCGACCGCTGCATCGGCCGGGGCGAGCTCGAGCGAGGTCCGCTCGTGCGCCTCGGGCGCGGCCTCGCTCGTGACGATCGTCACGTCGTCGCCGAGCAGGCGCGCGGCGAGCGCAGCGGCCCCCGTGGGCGCGCCCCGCGCGGCGTCGATCCAGACGACGCTCGGCGAGCGCAGCGCCGCGATGGTCAGCAGCACGGCGGCGCGCTCGAGCGGCGCGAGGCGCGAGAGCGGCGCCGCCGCGTCGATGCGCGCGCCGGCGGCTGCGCCCGCCCGCTCGACGAGCGCGCTCGCGCGGCGGTCGAGCGCCGGGCCGAGCGCGAAGGGCGAGCGGAGCGCGAGCGCCGCGCGCGCCGCGTCGTGCGCCGACTCGGCGGCGCCGCCGTGGCCCGGCAGGTCGAGGTCGACGAGCGCGATGCGCTCGCGCAGCCGCGCGACGTCGCCGGGCAGCGCCGCGCCGCCGACGTGCGCCTTGCCCCGGGCGCCGATGTCGCCCAGCAGCGCGTGCGCGAGCCGCTGGCGCTCGGCGAAGGGCGCGTCGAGGCGCACGACCGCTCCTCGCGGCGCCGTGATCGTCCACAAGGCGCTGCCGGGGGCGTCGTGGCCGAGCTCGGGGCGGAGCCGCTCGAGCGCGAGGTGACCGCCGGCATCCGCCGCCCACGCCAGCGCGGCGCGGTGCCGGCCGAGGCTGTCGCCCTCGACGTCCATGTCGGGCATCGCGCGGTCGAGCCAGCGCGGCAGCCACCACGCGCGCTCGCCCATGAGCACCATGAGCGCCGGGATGAGCGTCATGCGCACGAGGAACGCGTCGACGGCGACGCCGACGGCGAGCCCGAGCGCGATGGCCTTGATCATCGCCATGCCCTCGGGCACGAACGCGAAGAAGACGAAGAACATGATGAGCGCGGCCGCGGTGACGACGCGGGCGTTGGTCGCGAAGCCGAGCCGCACGGCGCTCACGGCGCGATCGGGGTCGTCGGCGCGACCGTGGGCGTACGCCTCGCGCATGCCCGAGACGAGGAACATCTGGTAGTCCATCGCGAGGCCGAACAGCACCGCCATGAGCAGCACGGGCATGAACGAGAGGATGGGGCCGGGCTCGGCGTGCAGGAGCTCGATGCCCCAGCCCCATTGCATGACCGCGACGACGGTGCCGAAGGCGGCGAGCACCGAGCCGAGGAAGCCGAGCGCTGCGGTGACGGGCACGAGGATCGAGCGGAACACGAGCATGAGCAGCACGATCGCGAGCGACACGACGACGGCGCCGAACGGCAGCAGCGCGTCGGCGAGGCGCTGCGAGACGTCGATCTGCACCGCGGTCGCGCCCGTGACGGCGATGGGGGTGCTGTGGGCCTCCTCGAGCGCGGGCGCGGCGTCGCGGATGCGCTCGACGAGCTCGGCGGTGGCGTGGTCGGTCGGCGCGGTCTCGGCGATCACCTGGATGATCGCGGTGTCGGCCGTCTCGTCGGGGAAGGCGGTGCCGATGCGCTCGACGCCCTCGATCGCGGCGAGGTCGTCCGAGAGCGCATCGAGCACGCGCATGATGTCGGTCACCTGCGTGATGTCGGCCATGACGACGAGCGGGCCGGTGGCGCCCTCGCCGAAGCCCTCCTGCAGCATGTCGTAGGCCTGCCGCTGGGTCGTGCCCTGCGCCTCGCGGCCGTTGTCGGGCAGCGCGAGCTCGAGGCTCGCGGCGGGCACGGATGCGACGCCGACGACGGCGAGCACGCCGATGATCGCGACCCAGGGGCGCTTCGCGACGCCCGTCACCCACCGCATGCCGAGCGTGGGCCGCTCGTCGACGTCGCGCTCGGCGAGCTGCGCGGCGCGGCTGCCGGGCTTCGGCCGCAGCCGCTCCCCCAGCAGCGCCATGATCGCCGGCAGCAGCGTCGCCGCGCCCGCGACGGCGATCGCGACCGAGACGGCCGCACCGATGCCCATGACCGACAGGAACGGGATGCCGACGATGAGCAGGCCGGCGAGCGCCACGATGACGGTGAGGCCCGCGAAGAGCACGGCCGTCCCCGCCGTGCCGACCGCGAGCGAGCCCGACTCGACGATGCCCATGCCGCGCGCGAGCTGCGAGCGGTGCTTCGAGAGGATGAAGAGCGCGTAGTCGATGCCGACGGCGAGCCCGATCATGAGCGCCATGAGGGGCGCGGAGTTCGAGACCGTCACGAGCGCGGAGGCGCCGAGCACGCCGCCCATCGTGATGCCGACCCCCACGAGCGCCGTGATGAGCGGCAGGCCCGCCGCGAGCAGCGACCAGAACGTGACGAACAGCACGACGCCCGCGAAGAGCACGCCGAGCCCCTCGACCCAGGAGATCGGCACGCTCGTGGCCTGGAAGGCCTGGCCGCTGAACTCGACCGCCAGTCCGCTCGCCCGTGCCGCATCCGCCGTCGCCACGAGCTCGTCGAGGCCCGCGGGCGTCACGCCGGCGCCCTGCGGCTCGAACTGCACCTGCGCGAAGGCGAAGCGCCCGTCGCCGGAGATCTGGTCAGCCGCGTACTCGTCCCACGGCCCGAGCGCCGTCGCGACGTCGTCGATCTCGGCGATCGCGTCGACCTGCGCGTCGATCGCGGCGCGGTGCTGCTCGACCGAGTCACCCTCGGGCGCCTGGTAGACGACCTGCACGGCGCTGCCCGCCACTTGCGGGAAGACGCTGCTGAGCCGGTCGAGCGCCTGCTGCGACTCGGTGCCGGGGATCTCGAACGACTCCTGCATGTCGGGGCCGAGCGCGAGCGCGCCGCCGAGCACGCCCGCGAGCGCCACGATCCACGCGACGATCACGAGCCAGGCGCGGCGCATGGATGCCGCGCCGACGCGGGAGAGCCAGGTGGCCATCAGTCGTCCTTCCCGTGCGCGCCGGCCGCGGCGATGGCGCAGCGAGCGCGCTCCCCGCCGTCGGGCATGCACAGCTCGAGCAGCGTGTCGATGAAGATCTCGCGCATCTCACCGGGCGAGGGATGCTCGTGGGGCGGCTCGGTCGTGTCGGCGAGGATGAACGCGACACCCGCGAGCCCGATCGACAGGCGGGTGAGCGAGCGCGTCGTGGGCGCCTCGAGCACGAGGGTCGACGCGATGGCGTCGACGACCTCGTTGCCGCGCACGATCGCGGGCACGTCCTGCAGCGCACCGCGCTGGGTGACGAAGATCGACACCGCGGCGCTGTGCGCCATGAGCGTGTCGACGAACCGCACGACGAGGCCGGGCGCCGCCGCGAGCTTGTCGTCGTGGGCCGACGGCAGGGCGCCGATGAGCTCCGTGAGCGCATCCATCGCGGGCGCCATGGCCGCCTCGAGCAGCGCTTCCTTCGAGTCGAAGTGGTAGAGCACCGACGACTTCGAGGTGCCGACGTCGTCGGCGATCTGCTGGATCGAGGTGCCGAGGTAGCCGAACCGGGCGAAGCGCTCGAGCGCCGCGCCCAGGATCTCGTCGCGAGTGGTCACGAGGAGCCATCGTACTGACCGATCGGTCAGAAGTCGACCGATCGGTCAGGACCGCGCGCCGCGTGTACGCCCTCCTGCACCGAACGGCCGCCACCGCGCGCTCGCAGCGGCCACTTGGTGCAGATCGCCGCTGGCACCTGCACCGAACGGCCGCCACCCCGCGCTCGCAGCCGCCGCGTCGTGCAGGCACGGATGCGCGGCTCGCGTGCGGCGCCCAGCATGCGTCAGTAGGTTGGTGGCGACGAGGAGGCGACATGCGCAAGTACCTGTTGAACGCAGGCGTCATCAGCTCGCTCACGAGCGGGATGGCCGTGCTCAAGGCGACCCGCACGGGGCCGCGGGACTGGCGGCTCGCACTGCTGTGGGCGAGCTGGGGCATCGGCGTCGCGCTCGCGATCGGCGCGGTCAACCAGCGCGAGGACGGCATCCGGCAGCAGGAGCTCGAGCGCGAGCTCCGCAAGGCGGCCAAGGGCAAGTGAGCGCCGCCACGGAATCGTCCCGGCGGTGAGCGCGCGCTCCCCCGAGCCCATCCTCGTCATCGGCGACGCGCTCGTCGACGAGATCGGTGCCGCGCGCGTCGTCGGCGGCGCCGCGCTCAACGTCGCGGTCGGCCTCGCGCGGCTGGGGCTGCCGGCGAGGCTCGTCGCGATGGTCGGCGACGACGACGCGGGCCGGCTCGTGCGCGAGCACTGCGCCGCCCACGGCGTCGAGCTGCTCGCGACGAGCGCGCCGCGCGGCACGGCGGTCGCGACGGCCGTGCGCGAGGGCGACACGATGCGCTACGACTTCAACGCCGCCGGCACGACGCGCTTCGTCGACCTCTCGGGGCTCGAGCACGCGCTCGAGACCGCCCCGCTCGTCGTCGTCTCGTGCCTCGCGCTCGAGCGCGAGGCGCAGCTCGCGCCGCTGCTCGCGCTCCCCGGGTCGCGCGAGCGCCTGCTCCTCGACCCCAACGCCCGCCCGGCCTACCTGCGCGAGCCCGGCGCCCGCGAGCGGTTCGCGGCGGGGCTCGACGCGCTCGCCGCGCGAGCGCTGCTCGTGAAGGTGAGCGACGAGGACACCGAGCTCGTCTACGGGGAGGACGCCGATCGCACCGCCGCGCGCTGGCTCGACGCCGGCGCGTGCGCCGTCGCCGTCACTCGCGGCCCCGAGGGAGCGAGCATCGCGACGCGCGGCGAGCGCGTGCGCGCGGCGGTGCCGCAGCTCCCGGCGCCCGTCGTCGACACCATCGGTGCCGGCGACAGCGTGCTCGCCTCCCTCACCGCATCCGTCGTCGCGGGCGACCACGAGGGCGGATGGGCCGGACCGCTCGAGCGCGCCATGGCCGTCGCGGCCGCGACGACGCGCACAGCGGGCGGGCTGCTGCAGCTGCCGCGCGACGCGGGCTGACGAGCGCGGCACCCGCAGCTCCAGCGCGACCGGAGCTCGAGACGGGCCCCGGTGCTGGCGCCGCGACGTCCAGCTCCCGCGCGCACGCCTAGCATGGTGCGATGGCCCTGAAGTCGCTCGACCAGTCCTCGAAGCTCAAGCACGTGCTCTACGAGATCCGGGGGCCGATCGCCGCCGAGGCCGCGCGCATGGAGGCCGAGGGCCAGCGCATCCTCAAGCTCAACATCGGCAATCCCGCGCCGTTCGGCTTCGAGACGCCCGACACGATCGTGCAGGACATGATCGCCAACCTGCCGCTCGCCGAGGGCTACTCCGACTCGAAGGGCATCCTCTCCGCCCGTCGGGCCGTCGTCACGCGCTACGAGGGCGTCGAGGGCTTCCCGCGCATGACGGTCGACGACGTCTACCTCGGCAACGGCGTCTCCGAGCTCATCACCATGACGATGCAGGCGCTGCTCGACGCGGGCGACGAGGTGCTCATCCCCGCGCCCGACTACCCGCTGTGGACGGCGATGACCTCGCTCGGCGGCGGCACCCCCATCCACTACCTCACCGACGAGGCGGCCGGGTGGGCGCCCGACCTCGCCGACATCGAGGCCAAGATCTCGACGCGCACGAAGGCGATCGTCGTCATCAACCCCAACAACCCCACGGGAGCGGTGTACTCGCGCGAGGTGCTGCAGGGCATCGTCGACCTCGCGCGCAAGCACTCGCTGCTCATCCTCGCCGACGAGATCTACGACCGGATCCTCTACGACGACGCCGAGCACGTCTCGATCGCGACGCTCGCGCCCGACCTGCTCACGCTCACGTACAACGGGCTCTCGAAGACCTACCGCGCGGCCGGGTTCCGCGCCGCGTGGCTCGCGATCACGGGCCCCAAGGCGCACGCAGCGGGCTTCCTCGAGGGGCTCACGCTGCTCGCCTCGACGCGCTTGTGCCCGAACGTGCCGGCGCAGTACGGCATCCAGGTGGCGCTCGGCGGCCATCAGTCGATCGAGGAGCTCATCCTGCCGGGCGGGCGCCTCCTCGAGCAGCGGGATGCCGCGGTGCAGGGGCTCGAGCGCATCCCGGGCGTGAGCGTCGTCAACCCGAAGGGAGCGCTCTACGCGTTCCCCCGCCTCGATCCCGAGGTGCACGAGATCCACGACGACGCGCTCTTCGCGCTCGACCTGCTCAAGCAGCAGCGGATCCTCGTCACCCACGGCACGGGGTTCAACTGGCCGACGCCCGATCACTTCCGCATCGTGACGCTGCCGTGGAAGCGCGACCTCGAGGACGCCGTCGAGCGCATCGGCGACTTCCTCGCCTCCTATCGGCAGTAGGCCTCGCGCCGTCGGGGGCGTGGCGCGCGGCGCCGAGGGCGGATCCCACGAGCACACGGGTCGCCGTGCGCGTCCTGCTCGCGTCCACCTCGCCGCTAGCCGTGCGCGCCGACGCCCCCGAGCGTCGCGGCGGCGGCGACGAGCAGCCCGCCGAGCATGAAGCTCAGGATGATCGCCACGAGCAGGCCGGACGACAGGTCGGGGATGAAGCGACGCGCGCCGCTGGCGGGCTGCGCGCCGTGACGGTGCTCATGCGCGAGCGCGTGCCCCTTCCCTCGCCGCAGGAGCACGCGGTTGACCGGATAGGCCGCGAGGAACGCGGCGGTCAGCGCGATGAGCATCCCGATCCAGAAGACGACGTTCACGAGCCCGGCGTCCATGGCTCCCGGGATGATGGCCATCACCGCGTTGTCGACGAGCTCCATCGTGGCGATCGACAGCGTGTCGGCAGCGAGCACCACGCGCAGCGCGCGCCCGAGCGCGAGACCGGCCTTGAGCAGCGGCAGCGTCGAGAGCGCGTAGCCGAAGAGGAACGCCAGGCCCACGGCGAGCACCACGGTCCACAGCGTCGGCAGGCCGAGGGCGGTGCCGACGATGAGGCCGGTGATCTCACCGATCGCGCATCCGGTGAGGCAGTGCAGGGTCGCGCTCGCCGCCATCCGATCGATGCCTCCTGCGGCGCCGTGGCCCTCGTGGCTTCTGCCGGCGTCGACGTGTCCGTCGTGGCCCGCGGCGGGGTGCGCTCCGTGCTGTCCGCTCGCGTGGCCGTGATCGCCCGGCGCATGACCGTGGACCTCGGAGCGGTCGCGGTGCTCGTGATCCATCGTCATCAGCGCATCTCCCTCGTCGACAGCAGGCGAGCAGTCGCCATCAGTCCATCAGAGCACGGGCGTCGCGTACAGCCGTCGTCGCGGCGCCAGCTCGCGCGCAGCATCGCCGCCGACGTCGCGTGGAGCCCCTGCGGCGCGACCGCCGCCTCCCGCGGGGGCCTGGGGACGAGAGAAGGGCCCCTGCTCCGCACTGCTGCCGATCAGGGGCCCTTCCGCTGTACACCCCCCGGGACTCGAACCCGGAACCAATTGATTAAGAGTCAACTGCTCTGCCAATTGAGCTAGAGGTGCATGGCCTGGCGGCCGAGGATCAACTGTAGCAGAAGATCCGCGCTCGTGCGCACTGCTTGGATGGAGCGGATGACGCACCTCGAGCCAGGCATGCCAGCACCCGACTTCACGCTGCCCGATCAGGACGGCGCTCCCGTCTCGCTCGCCGACCTCCGCGGCCGCAAGGCGATCGTCTACTTCTACCCGCAGGCGCTCACCGTCGCGTGCAAGCAGCAGGCGTGCGACTTCCGCGACCGGCTGCCGGACCTGGCGGAGCACGGCTACGCCGTGGTCGGCATCTCACGCGACCCGATCGAGCGGCTCGCGCGCGCGCACGAGCTCGATGGGCTCACGTTCCCGCTGCTGAGCGACGAGGACCTCGCCGTGCATCGCGCGTGGGGCACCTTCGGCGAGAAGAACAGCTACGGCCGCATCGTCGAGGGCGTGCGGCGCTCGACGTTCGTGCTCGACGAGCAGGGCGTCGTCACGCACGCCTTCTACAACACGAAGGCGAAGGGGCACCTCGCGATGCTCGGCAAGCGGCTCGGCTTCGGCGCCTGACGCCGACGCCTCGAGCCGCTCGGCGCCCGCGGGAGGCATCGCCAGCGGGCAGGACTACGCGGCGTCGGGATGCAGCCAGCGCGTGACGCTGCCGCGCAGCACGAGCACCATGACCGTGCCTGCGAGGCCCGCGAGGATGAGCGCGAGCCACACCGGCCCCTCGCCCCCGTCGAACGTGCCCGCCGCGACGCCGATCTGCAGCACCTGCCACACGACCGCCGCCGATCGCGACCACGCGCGCCCGTCGAGCATGGCCCGCCCCGTCTGCAGCAGGAAGAAGGCCGAGCCGGCCGCGATCGCCGCGAGGAAGAGGCCGCCGGCGATGTGCGCCGGCGGGTCGCCGAGCGCCTCGATCGCCGTCCAGGCGGCGATCGCCAGCATCCCGAGCGCTTCGAGCAGGAGGAGCGATCCGGCCCACGTGGCCGTCGCGGGACGAAGCCTGGAGTGATCGCTCACAGAAGAAACCCTTGCCTCTCATGGGGCGCTGTGGAAGCATGGAACGTCGGGCGGCACCGGAGCTGCGCCCTGAGACTTCTGCGCCGCGGGCGACCGCGAAGCGCGACTTCCCCCCTCCAATGTACAAGGAGCACATGTATGGATTGGCGTGATGACGCTGCCTGCCTCACGGTGGACCCGGAGCTGTTCTTCCCGGTCGGCAACACCGGTCCGGCGCTCGAGCAGATCGAGAAGGCGAAGGCCGTGTGCGCGACGTGCCCGGTGACCGAGCAGTGCCTGCAGTACGCCCTCGAGACGAACCAGGACTCGGGTGTCTGGGGCGGGCTGTCGGAGGACGAGCGCCGCGCGCTCAAGCGCCGCGCAGCGCGCGCCCGTCGCGCCGGCTGACGCAGCGAACGCACAGGAGCGGGGTCGCCTTCGGGCGGCCCCGCTCTCGTGTGCGCGGGGCCAGGCTCGCTCAGACGCGCTCGTCGTCCTCGCGGATGTACGACAGCGGCACCTTCACCGTCACCTCGGTGCCTTCGACGGCCCTCGCGCCCCAGTCGATCGAGCCCGAGAGCTCGCCCGTGACGAGCGTCTTGACGATCTGCGTCCCGAGGCCGGAGCCCACGCGGCCCGGCGGCAGCCCGGAGCCGTTGTCGCACACCTGCACGGTGAGCCAGCCCTCGTCGCGCGTCGCCGTGATGCGCACGAGCCCGTCCTGCCTGCCCGCGAGGCCGTGCTCGACGGCGTTCGTCACGAGCTCCGTGAGCGCGAGGGCGAGCGGCGTCGCGTAGCCGCTCGGCAGCACGCCGAACGACCCCTTCCGCTCGGTGCGCACGTGCGCGCCGTGGATCGAGGCGACCTCGCTCGTGAGCTTCATCGCGCGGTCGAAGACCTGATCGAAGTCGACCGACTGGCTGAGGCCCTCCGAGAGCGTGTCGTGCACGACGGCGATCGACGAGACGCGACGCTCGGCGTTCTGCAGCGCCGCCCGCGACTCCTCGCTGCTCGTGCGCCGCGACTGGATCCGCAGCAGCGCGGCGACGGTCTGCAGGTTGTTCTTCACGCGGTGGTGGATCTCGCGGATCGTCGCATCCTTCGTGATGAGCGTCTGCTCCTGCGCGCGCATGTCGGTGACGTCGCGCACGAGCACGATCGCGCCGAGCCGCTCGGACCCGCGCCGCAGCGGCACGGCTCGGAGCGTCAGCGTCACGAGGCGCGTCTCGATGTCGGTGCGCCACGGCGCACGCCCGGTGACGACGAGCGGCAGCGCCTCGTCGACCTCGTGCGACTCGTCGATGAGCTCGGTCGTGATCTCGGCGAGCGACTCGCCCTCGAGCTCGCCGCGGAAGCCGAGCCGCGTGAAGGCCGAGAGCGCGTTCGGGCTCGCGAAGGTGACGATGCCCGCCTGGTCGAGGCGGATGAGCCCGTCGGATGCGCGAGCGGCCCCCCTGCGCGGGCCCGACGGCGCCGCCTGATCGGGGAAGTCGCCCGCGGCGATCATGCGGAACAGCTCGGCGGCGCAGTCCCGGAACGTGCGCTCGAGCCGGCCGGCGCTGCGCGTGTCGGCGTAGTTGGCGTGCCGGGTGATGACGGCGATGGGCCGCGGGATGACGGCGACCGACGGCTCGACCTCGCGGCGGCGCACCGGGATGGCGCGCACCTTCGCGTCGGACTCGACGCCCCATTCGGGCGAGTCGGCGTCGAGCGAGACGCCTTCCTCGAACGCGCGGCCCACTTGCTCGCGCCACGCGTTCCGCACCGGCTGGCCCACGATGTCGCGGTAGAAGAGCGTCGCCGCGCCCGCGGGGCGGGCGTGCTGCACGGCGATGTAGCCGTCGTCGTCGCCGGTGGGCAGCCACAGCACGATGTCGCCGATCGCGAGGTCGGCGAGCAGCTGGAAGTCGGCCACGAGCCGATGCAGCCACTGCACGTCGGGCTGGCTCAGCTGGCCGTATCGCTCGGCGATCGAGGTCAGGCTCGTCACCGGTTCAGCGTAGCGCGGGCAGCCAGCGCCTCCGCGGACGCTCCGCGGCCCGCAGCGACGCGCGGCTCGCGGGCGCGGCGGCGGGCGCGAGCGCCGTCGCGAGCTCCTGCACGCGCCGGCGCAGCCGCGAGCGTCCCGCGACGTCGACGAGCGGTCGCCCCTCGAGCAGCGCGGCGTCGGCCGCGCGCGCGTCGAAGGGCCAGCACGCCTCCGGCGTGACGCCCGCGAGCCGGCGCAGGGTCTCCTGCACGGCGCGCTCGGGCGCGACGCCGATCGCGGATGCGCGCACCTTGTTCACGACGACGCGCACCCGCGCGTGCGGGACGACCTCGCGCAGCTCCGGCAGCGCCCGCACGAGCCGGGCGATGCCGACCGCGTCTCCGCCCGCCATCGCCACGACCTCGTCGGCGGCCTCGAGCGTCGCGATGGTCGCGGCATGCCTGCGCGGTGCGAAGAGGTCGCTCGAGATCTCCTCGTCGCGCTCGATGCTCGCCGCGACGTCGACGACCGCGACGTCGACCCAGTCGCGGCAGCGCTCGAGCACCTCCGAGACCCGGTCGGCTCCGAGCTCCGGCCAGCGGCTCGCGCGCCCGATCCCGGTCAGCACGCGCAACGAGCCTCCCATCGTCTCGACGCACTGGCTGATGCGGTCGAGCTCGTCGACCGTGAGGCTGCGCGCCCGCGCGAGGCGCGCGGCCGCCGCGAACCCGGGCGACTCGTCGAGCAGGCCGAGGGCGGGCGCGACCGCGGCGCTCGTCGTGTCGGCGTCGACGAGCGCGACGCGCTGCCCGAGGAGCGCGAGCTCGGCCGCGAGCGCGATCGCCGCGGTCGTGCGCCCGGGCGATCCTGCGGGCCCCCACACCGCGACGACCCTGCCGCGCGGAGGCACCGCATCGCGGAGCTGGGCCGTCGGGCGAGCGCGCTGCTCGACCGCCGCGAAGCCCGCTGCCCACGCGACGGCGTCGACCGCGAGCGTCTGCGCTCGCGCGCGCTCCGCCGGGCCGTCGGCGAGGGCGATGAGCCGCAGGCCGCGGGCGTCGCACGCGTCGACGAGCCCTCGGCTGAGGTGGCGCTCGTCGGCGACGACGAGCACGAGGTCGATGCGGGGCTCGGCGCCCGCCGGCCTCGCGGCGAGCCGCTCGAGCAGGTCGTCGGCGGTCGCGGCGCGGATCGCGATGCGGTGGCCGTGCCGGGCGGCCTCGCGGACGATCGCGTCCTCGCGCTCGAGCGGCGCGGAGACGGCGATGCCGATCACGGCGCGGCTCCGAGGGGCTGCGCGAGCGGCACGACCGAGAGCGCGTGCTCGTCGGCGATCGCCTCGAGCAGCGCGGCGGTCTCGTCGCTCGGGACGAGGAGCTCGAGCTGCCGAGCGGAGCTCGCGAGGATCGACTCGTCCTCGACGACCCCCACGACGATCGCGTCGTCGACGAGCACGGCCGGTGCCTCGAAGCCCTCGTCGCCCGGCGCCGCCGTCCACACGTCGACGAGCGCGCCGGCGCGCACCGCGCTCGCGAGCGCCCCCTCGACGTCGATGACGACCGCGGCGCGGTCCTCGCTCGCCTCGTCGCCGAGGGCTCGCAGCGGCAGCACCTCCCCCGCGCCGACGGTCGAGGCGACCACCATGCCCACCGGGTCGGCCGACGCATCGAGGTACCGCCCCTGCGCGTGCGGCAGGCGCACCTCGACGCGCTCCACGGCATCGGCGGCGACCACCTCGCCGGGGAGGAGCGTGCGCGTCGCGGCCCAGGCGGTCTCGGTGCGGGAGGACTGCTCGACGACGAGCCACACCCCGGCGAGCGATGCGAGCACGAGCGCCACGCCGATCACGAGCCTCGGGTCCATCCACGTGCGGCGTGCTGCCATGCCATCCTCCTCGACGCACCCAACCTGGCAGGTCGCGTCGACACGCCGCGGAAGTTCTCCACAGCGTCCGCTCGCGCACGGGAGGCGTGCCCCACAATGGGGCCATGCCGATGGAGCCCCGTCGATTCCTCGCCGTCGCCGACGTCGCCGACGTGCTGGGCACGACGCCCGCCGCCGTCGTCGAGCTGCTCGAGGCGGGCGACCTGCGCGGCTTGCGCGTGCGCGGCGCGTGGCGCGTCGCCGACGACGAGGTGGAGGCGTGGATCGACCGCGAGCTCGAGCTCGAGCGGCGGCGGGGGCTGTGGCGCGAGGCACAGTCTGCGAGCATCGCCGACCTCTTCGGCGACCGCTGAGCGCGTGGCGAGCGCCGCGGCGCGCTCGGCTCAGGGCAGCCGGACCCAGTCGAACGCGGCGAACGGCACGACGCGCCACGCTCGCACGGCGCCCAGCCGAGGCGGCTCCCCCGGCTCGTGGACGGCGAGGTCGAGGTGGTCGCGCCCCACGCGGTCGATCGTGCCCGCGACCGGCGCCGCGCCCTCGAGGATGACCGTCGCGCGGCGGCGCGCGAGATCGCGCAGCGCGAAGGCGAAGCTGAGCCGCGCCTGCAGGTCCGGCTGCGAGCCCGCTGGCCGCACCGACGCCGCCGCGCCGTCGCCGTCGAGCTCGACGCCGACGATGGCGTGCAGCGGCACGACGGCGCCCGTGTCGGCCGGGGCGCCCTCGACGACGATGCCGTTGAGCCAGTCGCGCCCGAGCGCCATCCGCCGCACGCGCAGCCGCGCTCCCGCCCGCAGCGTCAGGTCGAGCAGCCTCGGCGCGGCGGCGATGCGGTCGCGCAGCTCGAGCCGGCCGATGCGGAAGCGCTCCTCCTCCGCCTGCAGGTCGCGCTGCTCGGCGCCCAGCTCGGCCTCGAGCTGGCTCTCCAGGTCGTCGAACAGGTCCTCGAAGCGCACGCGGCGAATCTATGCCGCCCGAGCGCGAGCCGGAGACCGGTTGTCCACAGGGGACCTCTGCCCATCGACCCGCTCGCGCCGAGAGGACTACGTTCTCCCCCACGGCGGCGCCAGGGCGGGCCGCCACCGCGGCAGCGGTTGCGAGGAGGCAGTGTGCGTGCGACGAGACAGCGGATGACCACCGTGGACGCCGAGGAGTTCTTCGACTTCCAGCCCTGCTCCTCCGCAGACCTGCCGGCGCCGGGGCCGCTGCTCGAGAACCTGGCCGCAGCGGTCATCGAGATCCTGCTCGGCGTGCGCGAGGTGCAGCAGATCGCGCGCTTCGTGACCGAGCCGCTCTTCGACCTGCTGACCGAGCGCGCGCTCGTGGCGAGGCGCGAGCGCGCGAGGCAGCGGCAGCGCGAGGTCCCCGGGTTCGCGATCGGGAGCGTGCGCGCGTGCCACGCCGCGGACGGCGTCGTCGAAGGCGCGGTCGTCGTCCGCTCGGCCGCGCGCACCCGCGCGGTCGCGATCAGGCTCGAGGGCCTCGACGGCAGGTGGCGCGCGACGGCGATCCGCGTCCTGTGATCGCTCTCGCTGCCGCGAGCGCCCGGGCGATCGGGGTCAGCCGCGCGGCGGCTGCGGCGCCTCTGGCTCCGCAGTGGACTCCGAGGGAGCCTGCGCGTCGCCGTCGGCCGGCGCCGAGGACGATGCCGCGGCGCTCAAGCGCTCGCTCGCGGCGAGCTCGGCCTGTAGCCGCTCCTTGATCTCCTCGCGGTCGTTGATGCGGCGCACGCGGCGATTGAAGTCCCACAGCAGCAGCATGACGACGACCGCGAGCAGCGCGGTCACGACGAACCCGATCACGCCGGGCGTGACCTGGTTGGGGTCGTACGGCAGCTCCTGGCTCAGCAGGCGCATCAGTCCTCCTCGACGCCTGCGAACAGGTCGTCCTCCACGGCGGCGCGCGGCCCGCGCGGTCGCACGAGCTCGTAGTCATCGGTCGGCCACGTCTGCCGCAGCAGCTCGTTGGGCCAGAAGAAGAAGCGCGAGTCGGGATCGACCTGGCTCGCGTGCGCGCGCAGGGCGGTGTCGCGCGCCTCGAGGTGCGCGCTCACGTCGACGCGCGTCGTCATCGTCTCGCCGCGGTCGGCGAGCCGCGCCGCCCACTCGCGCACGAACGGCAGCCGCTCGTCGTGGGGAGCCGCGTGCTCGAGCGCCTCCAGCAGCGCGCGCGTCCGAGCGCCGCTCATGCTGCGGTCGAAGTACAGCTTCTGCACCTCCCACGGCTCACCGAGCTCCGGCAGCCCCGCCGCCGCGCGCTCGACGGCCCACATCGTCACCTCGTGGCAGCGGATGTGGTCGGGGTGCGGGTAGCCGCCGGTCTCGTCGTAGGTCACGACGACCTGCGGCCGCAGCCGGCGGATGAGCCGCACGAGCGGTCGGCCGGAGACCTCGACCGGGATCGTGGCGAAGGAGAGCGGTCGCAGCGGCTCGCCGTCCTCGGGCAGCCCCGAGTCGACGTAGCCGAGCCAGACGTGGTCGATGCCGAGCGCCGCTTGCGCCGCCGCCATCTCGAGCCTGCGCAGCCCCGTCATGTCGCGGGCTGCGCGATGGCCGAGCTCGAACTTCTCGTTGAGCACGCTGCCGCTCTCGCCACCCGTGCAGGAGACGACGGTGACCTCGGCGCCCTCCGCGGCGTAGCGCGCGAGCGTCGCGGCGCCCTTGCTCGACTCGTCATCCGGGTGCGCATGCACCGCGAGCAGTCGTCGCACGGCCTCTCCCCTCCTCGTCCAGCGCGCGACGCGCGCGGGGGCGCGACGGATAGGCTGGAAGCGGACTCCATTCTTCCACGGACAGGCCGCATGACCCACCTCGAAGCCCGCTACGGTCGCACGCCCGCGCGCTCGCGTCGCGAGCGGCTCCTGGGCGTCGGGGTGCTCGTCGCCATCCTGCTCGGGGCGACGCTGTGGGTGTGGTGGGTCGGCACCGAGCAGGAGTCGACGCAGCTGCAGTCGCGCGACATCGGCATGACGATCGTGGACGACTCGAGGGTCGAGGTCGTCTTCGAGGTCTCGGTCGAGCCGGGCACCGTCGTCGAGTGCGGCGTCGAGGCGCTCAACACCGCCTACGGGATCGTCGGCTGGGTGCAGCTCGAGCTGCCGCCCGCCGAGCGCTTCACGAGCACGCATGTCGTGGAGGTGCGCACGAGCGAGCTCGCGACCACGGGATTGGTCTCGGAGTGCTGGGTGCCGTAGCATGCCGGTGGACCGGCCCACTCGGGGCCGGTTCTGTGCATATCAGGAGACGACATGAACGGCACTACGGAGACCTGGCTCACCCAGGAGGCGCATGACCGCCTGCAGGGCGAGCTGGAGCACCTGCAGGGGCCCGTCCGCGCCGAGATCGCCAAGCGCATCGAGGAGGCCCGCGACGAGGGCGACCTCAAGGAGAACGGCGGCTACCACGCCGCCAAGGACGACCAGGCGCAGATCGAGGCTCGCATCGCCCAGATCACGCAGCTGCTGCGCACCGCCAAGGTCGGCGAGGCGCCGACGGCGAACGGCGTCGTCGAGCCCGGCACCGTCGTGACGGCGACCATCGCCGGTGACGAGACGACCTTCCTCGTGGGCAATCGCGAGATCGCCGAGGCCGGCGACGAGCTCGACGTCTACAGCGAGGCGAGCCCGCTCGGGGCCGCGATCCTCGGCAAGCGCATCGGTGAGCGCGCGTCGTACCAGGCGCCCTCCGGCGCGACGATCGACGTCGAGATCAAGGACGTCCAGACCTACCGCGGCTGATCGCCGGATCGAGGGGCCCCGCGGCACGCCGCGGGGCCCCTCGTCGTCTCAGAGCACCTGGGGCTCGTAGCCGGCGCGGCGCAGCGCCTCGAGCACCCGCTCGGCGTGCTCCGGCCCGCGCGTCGTGACGGAGATGTCGATCGAGACGTCGTTGATCGAGGTCCACGAGTCGTGCTGCGAGTGCAGCACCTCGACGACGTTCGCCGACTCGTCGGAGACGATCTGGGCGATGATCGCGAGCTGGCCGGGGCGATCGGGCAGCGCGATGCGCACCTTCAGGTAGCGCTGCGAGGCCGCGAGGCCGCGGCCGATGACGCGCTCCATGAACAGCGGGTCGATGTTGCCGCCGGAGAGCAGCGCGACGACCGGTCCGTCGGATGCGATGAGACCGGTCATGATGGCCGCTGTCGCGACCGCCCCCGCCGGCTCGACGACGAGCTTGGCGCGCTCGAGCAGCATGATCATCGCCCTCGCGATGTCGTCGTCGGAGACCGTGACGATCTCGTCGACCGCCTCGCGGACGATCGCGAACGGCAGGGCGCCCGGCCGCGCGACCGCGATGCCGTCGGCGATCGTGGGCAGCGTGGCGATGGTCGTCGGCACCCCGGCCTCGAGCGAGGCGACGAAGGAGGCCGCCCGCTCGGCCTGCACGCCGACGACCCTGACGCTGCGGCCGTCGCGCTCGGCGCGCTGCCGGATCGCGGATGCGACGCCCGCCGCGAGCCCGCCGCCGCCGACGGGCACGACGACGGTCGCCGCATCCGGGACCTGGTCGAGGATCTCGAGCCCGAGGGTGCCCTGGCCCTCGACGATGTCGGCGTGGTCGTAGGGCGGCACGAACGTCGCGCCCGTGCGCTCGACGTGCTCGACGGCGGCGCCGAGCGCCGTCTGGAAGTCGAGCCCGCGCAGCTCGACGTCCGCGCCGTAGTCGCGCGTCGCCTGCAGCTTCGGCAGCGCGACGCCGAGCGGCATGAAGATCGTCGACCGCACGCCGAGCGCGGTCGCCGCGAACGCGACGCCCTGGGCGTGGTTGCCTGCCGAGGCGGCGACGACGCCCCGCGCCCGCTGCTCGTCCGTGAGCTTCGCGAGCATGTTGTACGCCCCGCGGATCTTGTAGGCACCCGTGCGCTGCAGGTTCTCGCACTTGAGGTGCACGTCGGCGCCGAGCATGCCGCCCAGGTAGCGCGAGACCTCCATGGGCGTCTCCTGCACGATGCCGACGAGGCGCTGCTGCGCCGCCTCGAAGTCCGCGAGCGTCGGTCCGGGCAGCGCCCTCATCGTGCGTCCTCGATCGCCGTCGCCGCGCTCGTCCGGCGGGCACCGGCGGCGATCGACGAGACGAACGTGTTGAGGAAGGCCACGAGCGGCACGGCGAAGAAGGCTCCCGCGATGCCGGCGATCGTGGAGCCCGCACCCACCGAGAGGACGACGGCGAGCGGGTGGACCTTGACCGCGGTGCCCATGACGAGCGGCTGCAGCACGTGGCTCTCGAGCTGCTGCACGAGCAGCACGATGCCGAGCATGATGACGGCGGGCCACACGCCGAAGGACACGAGCGCGACGAGCACCGCGATCGCGCCGGTCACGACCGCGCCGATGATCGGGATGAAGGAGCCCAGGAAGACCAGGATCGCGATCGGGATGACGAGCGGCATCCCGCCCTCGAAGAACAGGCCGAGGATGAACGCGCCGAGGCCGATCCCCACGGCGTCGATGAACGCCACGAGCACCTGCACGCGCACGAAGCTGCCGAGCGTGCCCCAGCCGGTGCGCGCCGCCTCGTCGGTCGGGCGCTGCGCGGCGCGCGGCAGCACGCCGACGATCCAGCGCCAGATGCCCCGGCCGTCGAGCAGCGTGAAGATGAGCGCGAACAGGGTCAGGAGCGCGCCGGCGAGGAAGTGGCCGACGGAGGAGCCGACCGAGAGCGCGCTCGAGAGGATGGACGAGATGTCGCGCTGGACGGTGACGAGCAGGTTCTCGCCGAGCGCCGTGATCTCGGCCGCGTCGATGCCGAAGGGCAGCGAGGTGATCCACGCCTGCGTGTCGTCCCAGAACGCGACGGCGCGATCCTGCAGCACGGGGTACTCGGCCCGGATCTGCGACACGGCGAGCCACGCGAGCCCGACGATCGCCACGAGCAGCCCGACCACGGCGACGGCGACGGCGAGGCCGCGCGGCCAGCGAGCCCGCACGAGCCCCTCGACGACGGGCAGCAGCGCGGTCGTGATGAGCGCGGCGACCAGCAGCGGGATGACGACGATGCGGAACATCACCACGAGCGCGATGACGATCGCGGCGGCGGCCGCGACGGCGACGAAGCGCCACGACCACGCACCCGCGATGCGGATGCCGCGCGACACGGCGTCGTCGCCGAGGGCGCGGCTCGCGCGGTGGCCCTGGGGCTGGGGGCGTCGGAGCAGCATTGCTCGATCCTACGGGCGCGCGCGATGACCGCGCCGCATGCGTGGGCGGCCGTTGCTAGCCTCACGACTCGTGACCCATCGCAGGATCTCGGCCGCGCAGGCGCGGCGCATCGCCGTCGCCGCCGCGGGCCTCGACGGCGCGGTGCCGGGCGAGCGCGGCCGGGCGGGAGCGCGCACGCTCGAGCGCGCGATCGCGCGGCTCGGGCTGCTGCAGCTCGATTCCGTCAACGTCTTCGAGCGCAGCCACTACCTGCCCCTGCTCGCGCGCCTCGGTCCCTACGACCGCACGACCCTCGATCGGCTGCTCCACCACGACCACGGTCGCGGCCTCGGCGGCTACACCGAGTACCTCGCCCACGAGGCGGCCGTCATCCCGGTCGCGGATTGGCCCCTGTGGGGGTGGAAGCGACGATCGCCCATGCGGCCGTCGACCGAGCAGTGGGCGGCCGAGCACGCGGGCCTCATCGACGAGGTGCTCGCCGAGTTCGCCGAGCGCGGACCCCTGCGGCCGAGCGAGATGCGGCATCCGCTCCACGAGCGGCTGCCGGGCGGGTGGTGGAACAAGTCGGATGCGTACTGGGCGACGAGCGTGCTCTTCCGCCGCGGCTCGCTCGTCACGATGGGCCGCTCGCGCTTCGAGCGCCGGTACGCGGTCGCCGATGCGGTGCTGCCCGAGCCGGCGAGGGCGCACGTCGAGCGCGACGAGGCGCATCGCGAGCTCGTGCGGCGGGCGGCGCGCGCGTGCGGCATCGCGACGCTCGACGACCTCGCCGACTACCACCGCCTCAAGGTCGCCGACGCGCGGGCGGCGGTCGCGGCGCTCGTCGACGCCGGCGAGCTCGAGCCCGTCGAGGTCGAGGGCTGGGGGCGGCCGGCGTACCTCACCGTCGGGGCGAGGATGCCGCGGCGCGTGCGGGCGACCGCGCTCCTGTCGCCCTTCGACCCACTCGTGTGGTTCCGGCCGCGAGCCGAGCGGGCGTTCGGCTTCGCGTACCGCATCTCCATCTACACCCCGGCAGCTGCCCGCGAGCACGGCTACTACGTGCTGCCCGTGCTCGTCGACGACGAGCTCGTGGGTCGCGTCGACCTCAAGAGCGACCGGCGGGTGGGCGTCCTGCGCGTGCAGCACGCGACGATCGAGCCGCCCCACGCCGATCGGGCCGGCGAGCTCGCCGCGCGCCTCGCACCCGCGCTCGCCGAGGCCGCGGCCTGGCAGGGGCTCGACCGCGTCGAGGTCGCGGGGCCAGGGACGTGGGCGCGCGAGGTGGCGCTCGCCGTGCGGGCGTAGCAGGGCCTCAGAACTGGATGCGGGGCGGCTCCGCGACCGCACCGGCCTGGTCGACCTCGAAGAACTCGCGCGGCGCGGCGACGGATCCCGCCCACATCGAGGTCGGGAACCGACGCGCCTTCGCGTTCAGCTCGCGCGCGCTCGTGTTGTAGTCGCGTCGGCGCGCCTGCGCCTCGTCGTCGAGCGCGGCGAGCGCGGTGCGCGCCTCCGCGGCGTCGGAGCCGATCGGCTGCGCGCCCGCCGCCTGCACGAGCGGACGCAGCGCCCGCTGCACCTCAGCTTCCGCCTCCGCCTTCGCGGAGGGCGGCACGGCCCGCTCGAGCGCCGTGAACGCATCCGCGGCGAGGGAGCGCTGCTGCTCGCTGGCCGTCGCGAGCAGCGGCTCGGCGACGCTCCTGCGGCGCTCGAGGGTCGCGGCGAGGGACGCCCACCGCTCGTCGACCGTCGCGGCGAGCCGACGCATCGACGCGCGCGTCGCGAGCGTGACGACGGCACCGATGATGCCGAGGACGACGAGGGCGCCGACGAGGATCCAGACGATGAGCTGCCAGTCCATGCCTCCACTGTAGGCGGCGCGGCCGAGATCGCTCAGGCGCCGAGGACCCTGCGCGTCCACGCGCTCGCGAAGCGGCGCTCGGGATCGAGCTCGTCGCGCACGGCCAGGAAGGCGCCGAAGCCCGGGAACCGCGCCGCGAGGTCGTCGGCGCGCAGCGAGTGCAGCTTGCCCCAGTGCGGCCTGCCGTCGTGCTCGAGCAGGATCGGCTCGACGATCGCGAACAGCGGCCAGGGATCCTCGCGCCACCAGCGGTGCGCGGCGATGTACGCGGTGTCGCGGCCGCTCGCGGTCGACAGCAGCGCGTCGTCGGCGCCGATCGCCCGCACCTCGAACGGGAAGGTGGGCACGAGGCGCGCGGCGCGGAGCGCGCGGTCGATCGCGCGCAGCGCGTCCGGGAGCGCCTCGACGGGGATGCCGTACTCCATCTCGCGGAAGCGCACGGCCCGCTCGGCGGTGAAGACGTCGCTGCTCGGCTCGACGAACCGCCCGCGCGCCATGCCGCGCGCCGCGACCTGGTTGAGGGCGCGGGCGCTCCCGGGCACGAGCGCGCCGACCGCGAGCAGGGCCCGGTGCCCGAGGTCGGTCAGCACGCGCTCGTCGACGAAGCGGCCGATCCGCGAGCGCGGCTCGAGGGGCCCCGTGACGCGCGCGTTCGACTTCGTGACGGCGAGCCGCGTCGCGGCGAACCAGTAGAGCTCGAAGTGGTCGGTGCGATCGAGGATCCCCTGCCAGTCCTCGAGGACGGCATCGAGCCGCACGACCGTCTCGACCGCCTCGAGCGCGAACGCGCGCACGCACTGCAGCGTGACGTCGACGAGCACGCCGAGCACGCCGAGCCCGAGCCGGATCGCCGGCAGCAGCTCGGGCCGCTCCGCCTCGCTCACGCGCAGCACGGCGCCGTCGGCGGTCACGAGCGTCGCGGCGACGACGGATGCGCCCACGGAGCGGTGCCGGATGCCGGTGCCGTGGGTGCCGGTCGAGATGGCGCCCGCGAGCGTCTGCCGATCGATGTCGCCCAGGTTGTCGAGGGCGAGCCCGTGCTCGACGAGCAGCGCGGAGAGCTCGCGCAGGGTCGTGCCGGCGAGCGCCGTCACGCGCGAGCGCTCTGCGTCCACCGCGACGATGCCCGAGAGCGCGCCGATGGAGAGCTGCGCGTCGTCGGGCCTCGCGGCGCCCGAGAACGAGTGGCCGCTGCCGACGGGCCGGAGCGAGCCGCCGCGCTCGCGCACGCGCTCGACGGCGCGCTGCACCCCGTCGACGGTCGTCGGCGCGAGCACCTCGGTCGGCTCCGCGCGCTGGCACCGCGCCCAGTTCGTCCACGTCACAGCAGCCCCCGGCCCTCGCCGCGGTAGGTGGGGAGCGCGTCGACGACCCGCTCGCCGTCGACGAGGTGCAGCGCGTCGGTGCGCTCGCACAGCTCCCCCGCCTTCGCGTGCCGCAGCCAGACGCGGTCGCCGATGCGCAGCCGGTCGGCGGCGCTGCCGCGCACCGGCGTCTGCACCTCGCCCGGCCCCTCCTCCGGCACGATCCGCAGCCCCTCCGGCCAGACCACGACGGGGTCGCGATGGAGCACGGTCGGTCCGGACGACACCCACCCGCCGCCGAGCAGGGTGACGACGCCCGGGCCCGGGCGACGCACGACCGAGAGCGCGAACGCCAGCGCCGGCGCGGGGCGGAAGCCGCGATAGCCGTCGAACAGGTGGGCGCCGAACAGGCCGCTGCCCGCGCCGATCTCCGTGACGGCGCCGTCGGCCGCGGTCGCCTCGATCGATCCGGTGCCGCCGCCGTTGACGAACTCGAGGGGGGCGAGCGCGCGCACGGCCGCGACGGCCGCCGCGCGCCGGTCGAGCAGCTCGGCCCTCGAGCGGCGCTGCATCGCTCGGATCGCGGCGGCGGGGCGCAGGCCGCGGCGCCGGTCGTCCTGCACGCCCGCGATCTGGGCCTCGTACGACATGAGCCCCGCGAGCCGGAACCCGCGCCGCTCGACGACGGTGCGGGCGAGCGCCGCGAGCTGCTGCGGGGATCGCAGCGGCGAGCGCAGCACACCGGCACGCCACGGGCCGAGGCGGAAGGACGCGTCGAGCTCGAGCGCCACCCGGAGCTCGGGGTGCCCGGGGAGCAGCGCGTCGATGAGGTCGAGGTGCTCGGCGCTGTCGACCATGATCGTGACGCGCTCGAGGGCGCGCTCGTCCGCGACGAGCGCGCGGAGCGCGGCGCGATCGACGGATGGGTAGCCGAGCAGCACGTCGTCGACCGTCGCCGAGAGCCACAGCGCCTCCGGGAGCGTGGCGGCCAGCACGCCGCGCCACCCGGGCGTCGCGAGCACGGCGTCGATCAAGGGGCGGCAGCGCACCGACTTCGTCGCGAGCCGCAGGCTCGTGCCGCCCGCTCGCGCGACCATGTCCCGCGCGTTCTGCGCGAGCGCGCCGAGCGAGAGCGCGGCGACCGGCCCGTCGGTGTCGGCGAGCGCCGCGTCCATCCGCTCCCAGTGGCCGTGCGCCGACCACGGCGGGGCAGTCGCGAGGTCGAGCACGATCAGCGCCTCGCGATCGCGCAGCCGCGCGCGGCGGTGAGGACGCAGCGGCGGGATGCGCCGAGGCCGACCCCGACGAGCTCCCCGCGCCGCTCCTCGGCCGGCTTCCTCGCCACTCGCGCTCCGATCACCCCCGGACGTGGACAGTCGTCCATGCGCCACCATACGACAGCGCCGCGCCCCCGAGCGGGGCGCGGCGCTGTCGTGCGCGAGCGGAGCCTAGGCCTCGACCTTGGGCTTCGGGCGCGAGGCGTACGTCTCGAAGGCGCGGCGCGGGTGCTCGCGCTCCGAGAGCTCGACGATGTCGCGGCCGAGCCAGAACTGGCTCCACCAGTCGCCGAAGACGCGCCACTTGCGCTCCCACATCGGCATCGCGAGGCCGTGGTAGCCGCGGTGCATGAGCCACGCGACGGGGCCCTTGATGGCGAAGTTGCGCCGCTGGAAGACGCCGTTCCACTGGCCGAGGCCCGCGACGGCGCCCTGGTTGTCGTGGATGTACTCGCGCGGCGCGTCGCCGCGCAGCACGGCGGCGATGTTCTTCGCCATGAGCTTGGCCTCGCGCACCGCGTGCTGCGCGTTGGGAACGGCGAAGCCGCCGGGACCGGGGGTCTTGGACTTGTCGGGCACCGCCGACACGTCGCCCGCCGTCCACGCATCCGGCACCACGACGCCGTCGCGCGCGACCTGCAGCGTCGCGAGCGCCGTCACGCGGCCGCGGTCGTCGAGCGGGAGGTCGGTCGCGCGCACGACGGGGTTCGCCATGACGCCGGCGGTCCAGATGATGAGGTCGGAGGCGAAGCGCTCGCCGGTCGAGAGCTCGCACACGCCGCCGACCGCGCTCTGCAGCTGCGTCTCGAGGTGCACGTCGACGCCGCGCTTGCGCAGGTCCTCGACGACCCAGTCGGCCGTCTCGGCGCTGACCTCGGGCATGATGCGGCCCATGGCCTCGACGAGGTGGAACGAGACTTCGTCGAAGGTGATCTCGCGGAAGCGCGAGAGCAGGTGGGTCGCGAAGTCGCGCAGCTCGGCGATCGTCTCGATGCCCGCGAAGCCGCCGCCGATGACGGCGACGGTGAGCAGGCGCTCGCGCTCGGGGCCCGCGGGCAGCGCCGCGGCCTTGGCGAAGTTGGAGATGAGGCGGTCGCGCACCGCGGCGGCCTCCTCGATCGTCTTCATGCCGATCGCCTCGTCGGCGACGCCCGGGATCGGGAAGGTGCGAGAGACGGAGCCCGCGGTCATCACGAGCACGTCGTAGTCGATCGTGCGCGCCTCGCCGAGGTCCGGCTGGATCGTCGCGACCTTGCTCGCGTGGTCGATCCCGGTCACCTTCGCCTGCACGACCTTCGTGCGGCTGAGGTGGCGGCGCAGCGGCACCACGACGTGGCGCGGCTCGATCGAGCCGGCCGCGACCTCCGGCAGGAACGGCAGGTAGGTCATGTAGGGCAGCGGGTCCACGATGGTGATCTCCGCCTCGGCGGCGCCCAGCTGACGCTCGAGTCCCCGAGCGGTGTAGAGGCCGGCGTAACCGCCCCCGACGATCAGGATCTTGTTCACAGGCGCACTTCTTCCCAGGTATCAGATGTGGATGCGCTGCGATTCTATCGCGCTCAGGATGCGCTCGCGCCGTCGGCGGTGCCGCGCGCTTCCGGCGCGCACGCGCACTCGGCGGGCGACCAGTCCCCCAGCTCGAGCACGGCGTCGCCGATGGGGTTGACGCCCGTGCCGGCCGCGAGCGCGTGGGCGAGCACGGCGTGCAGGCACTTCACGCGCGCGGGCATGCCGCCGGCGCTGATGCCGGCGATCTCCTCGACGTGGCCGTGGGCCTCGCGGTCGGCGAGGTACGCCGCGTGCGCTGCGGCGTACGCATCCGCCACCTCGGGCTCGCGGAGGCGCTCCTGCAGCTCGGCCATCGTGCCGTCGGCCTCGAGGCGCGAGGCGGCGGCCGTCGCCGCGGGATGCGTCAGGTAGTAGAAGGTCGGGAACGGCGAGCCGTCGGGCAGCCTCGGGCTCGTGACGACGACCGTGGGCGCGCCGCACGCGCAGCGCGCGCCGACGCCGAGCACGCCGCGCATCGTGCGGCCCAGCTGCAGCGCCATGATCTCGAGGTCGCGCTCGGTCGCGGGCTCGATCACTGCGGATCCTGCGCGGGGGCGAGCGAGGCGGGGCCCTCGGAGGTGAGGCCCGCGAGGAGGAACGACGTCGCCGCGGCGGTCGACCAATCGGTGCTCGGCGCCTCGAGCGACGCGGAGGGCACCTCGGAGGAGGCCGTCTCGAGCGCCGAGCGGTCGTCGAGCAGCACGAAGCTCGTCTCGCCCGGGTAGACGAAGAAGAGGCGGTCGCGGGCCTGCGCCTCGATGTACGCCGGGTCGTCCCAGCGGGCGACCTCCGCCTCGAGGCTCTCGACGTTCGCGCGCTGCTCGGCGACCTGCGCCTCGAGGGCGGCGATGTCGCGGCGCTGCTCGAGCAGCAGGCCGACGGTCGGCGCGAGCACGACGAAGCCGGTCACGATGAGGCCGACGACGATCAGCAGCAGCCACGACACGCGCAGCTGCCCGAGGGCGACGTCAGAGGAGGGCACCCGCCGATGCTACCGGCGGGTGCCCTCCAGCGACGGTCGAACCGCCCGCTCGTCGCGCTCTCGCGCTCGTCAGCCCTCGAAGCGCGGGTAGGCGCCGACGCCGGCGTACTCCGCGGCGTCGCCGAGGTCCTCCTCGATGCGCAGGAGCTGGTTGTACTTCGCGACGCGCTCGCTGCGGGCGGGGGCGCCCGTCTTGATCTGGCCGCAGTTGACCGCGACCGCGATGTCGGCGATCGTCGTGTCCTCCGTCTCGCCCGAGCGGTGCGAGAGCACCGAGCCGTAGCCGGCCTGCGTGGCGATGCGGATGGCGTCGAACGTCTCCGAGAGCGTGCCGATCTGGTTGACCTTCACGAGCAGCGCGTTCGCGGCACCGCGCTCGATGCCGTCGACGAGGCGCTCGGGGTTCGTCACGAAGAGGTCGTCGCCGACGAGCTGCACGCGGTCGTCGAGGCGCTCGGTGATCGCGGCCCAGCCGTCCCAGTCCTCCTCGTCCATCGGGTCCTCGATCGTGACGAGCGGGTAGGCGTCGACGAGCTCGGTGAAGTAGTCGGCCATGTCGGCGCTCGAGCGCTCCTGGCCCTCGAAGCGGTAGACGCCGTTCTCGCAGAACTCGCTCGCTGCGACGTCGAGGCCGAGCGCGATGTCGGTGCCGGGCGTGAAGCCGGCCTGCTCGATGGCCTGCACGAGCAGGTCGAGCGCCGTGCGGTTGCTCGCGAGGTCGGGAGCGAAGCCGCCCTCGTCGCCCAGGCCCGTCGAGAGCCCCTGCTGCTTGAGGATCGACTTGAGCGTGTGGTACGTCTCGGTGCCCCAGCGCAGGCCCTCGCGGAACGACTCGGCGCCGATCGGCAGGATCATGAACTCCTGGATGTCGACGCCCGTGTCGGCGTGCGCGCCGCCGTTGATGACGTTCATCATCGGCACGGGCAGCAGGAACGCGTTCGGGCCGCCGAGGTAGCGGAACAGCGGCAGCCGCGCGGAGTCGGCCGCGGCCTTCGCGACCGCGAGCGAGGTGCCGAGCAGCGCGTTGGCGCCCAGGTTCTTCTTGTTGTCGCTGCCGTCGAGCTCGATGAGCGTCGAGTCGATGAGCCGCTGGTCGTCGGCGACCATGCCCTCGATCGCCTCCGCGATCTCCTCGTTGACGGCGTCGACCGCCTGCTCCACGCCCTTGCCGAGGTAGCGGGCGGAGTCGCCGTCGCGCAGCTCGTACGCCTCGAAGGCGCCGGTCGAGGCGCCGGAGGGCACGGCGGCGCGGCCGACGGAGCCGTCCGAGAGCAGCACCTCGACCTCGACGGTCGGGTTGCCGCGGGAGTCGAGGATCTCGCGCGCCTGCAGGGTGTCGATGAGTGCCACGGGTGCTCCTTGGGAATCGCAGTGGATGGCCGCCTCGAGCCTAGCCCGCCCCGCTCCCGCCACACCGAGCGCGCGCCCTCGCTCCCTCGCCCTAGCCCCCTCGCCCCGCCCCCGCCCCCGCCCCCGCCTCCGCCTTCGCCTCCGCCCGACTGCGCCTCCCGCGTCCCACTGGCGCCTCCGCCCATCGAGTGGCGCCCGCAACGCTCCATTGGCGCCTCCGGCGATTCAGTGGCGCCTCCGGCGACCGAATGGCGCCTCCGGCGATTGAGTGGCGCCTCCGGCGACCGAATGGCGCCTCCGGCGACCGAATGGCGCCTCCGGCGACCGAATGGCGCCCTCCGGCGACCGAATGGCGCCTCCGGCGACCGAATGGCGCCCTCCGGCGACCGAATGGCGCCCTCGGGGATCCATCGGCGCCTCACGCGAGCGGTCGGCGCCTCACGGCATGGATTGGCGCATGCGGAGCTGCATCGGCGCCGCTCGCGGGTGCCGGCGCCAGCGCGGGGGCCGACGCGATCACGGCCCTCGTCCCTGATCCATTCGAGCCCAAGAAGCGCCACTCGATGCCGCGAGCCGCCACTCGATGCCGCGAGCCGCCACTCGATGCCGCGAGCCGCCACTCGTTGATGTGGGGCGCCACTCGATGGCGGGATGCGCCACTCGATGCTGTGAGGCGCCACTCGGCGCTGCGGAGCGCCACTCGGTGCTGCGGGGCGCAGCGGCGCGGAGGGGCGAGTCAGGCGATGGGCTTCACGTCGAGCGTGGGGGCCGTGTCGCCGGGGCGCACGAAGGCGAAGTGGGTCGCACCGGATGCGGCGAGTTGCTCGAGGAGGCCGGTCACGTTCTTGGTGCGGCGCTGCATCCGCACCGTCTGCCCGGCGGCGACGAGCGCTCGCTTGATCGCGAGCGCCTCACCGGGCTCGACCGACTTGTCGACGAGCAGCGCGATGGTCTCGCCGGCGTGCTCCTGGGGAAGGCGCACGAGGTCGACGAGGCGCTCGAAGCCGAGCGAGATGCCGACGGCGGGCAGCTCCTGGCCGAGGAAGCGCCCGACCATGCCGTCGTAGCGGCCGCCGCCGCCGATCGAGAAGGGCAGCTCCGGGTGCGCGATCTCGAAGATGGGGCCGGTGTAGTAGCCCATGCCGCGCACGAGCGTCGGGTCGAGCTCGAGCCGGATGCCGACGTCGGCGGCGAGCAGCTCCTGCACCGGGGCGAGCACCGCGGCGTCGATGCCCTCAGGCGCCTCGCCGTCGCGCAGCGCGTCGAGGGTCGCGAGCAGCCTGCCTCCGTCGACGCCGCGCTCGGCGAGCTCCGCGGCGACCCCGTCGCGGCCGATCTTGTCGAGCTTGTCGACCGTGATGAGCGCGGCCTCGCGCAGCTCCTCGGCGACGCCCGCGTGCTCGAGCGCGGCCGCGAGGATGCGGCGGTCGTTGATGCGGATGAACGCGTCGGGGATCCCGAGCCGGGTGAGCGCATCCCCCGTCGCGGCGAGCAGCTCGAGCTCGGCGGCGATGCCCGGCTCGCCCGCGATGTCGATGTCGCACTGCATGAACTGGCGATAGCGGCCGCGCTGGGGGCGCTCGGCGCGCCACACGGGCGCGATCTGGATGGCGCGGAAGACGGGCGGCAGGCTCGCGCGGTGCGAGGCGATGAATCGCGCGAGCGGCACCGTGAGGTCGAAGCGCAGGCCGAGGTCGGCGAGCTCGAGCGGTGCGGCTGCCGCGCGCAGGTCGTCGACCGTGAGTCCCCGACGCATGACCGCGAAGGCGAGCTTCTCGTTGTCGCCGCCGAGGCCCGCGTGGAGTCGCTCGGTGTCCTCGACGACCGGCGTCTCGATCTCCTCGAAGCCGTGCGCCTCGTAGGCCCCCCGGATGACGCGCAGCACGCGCTCTCGCGCGCGCTTGTCGACGGGCAGGAAGTCGCGCATGCCGCGCGGCGGGTGCACCTGGGTTGCCATGCGCCCATTCTCGCGCACGCGCCGCCGGTGCCCTGCCGCGGGGCCGGCGCCGGTGCCAGGATGAGCGCGTGCGACGACGATGGCCCTTCCACGACCGAGCCGTGCCGGTCGTCGCCTGGCGCACCGCCATCCTGCTCATGGGCGTCGGCGCCGAGGCGTGGAACATCAAGGACATGCTCGCGTCCGGCGAGCGCGCGAGCGAGCACTTCGCGTACTTCACCGTGCAGGCGAACCTCGCCGTCATCGCGCTCATGCTGGCGCTGCTGCTCGTGCCGCCCGAGCGCCGGCCGCGCTGGTTCGACCACGCGCGCGGCGCCGTCACCGCGTACATCGTGCTCACCGGGCTCGTCTACGCGGTGCTGCTCGCCGACCCCGAGGAGGTGTGGTCGTGGTCGATCGAGTTCACGAACGCGGCGCAGCACCGCATCATCCCGTGGCTCGTGGGCCTCGACTGGCTGCTCGTGGCGACGGCGCGGCCCCTCCGCGTCGCGCGCGCCTCGTGGTGGATGCTGTACCCGCTCGCGTACCTCGCGTGCTCGTGGGCGCGCGGCGCGCTCCTCGACGGCTGGTACCCGTACCCGTTCCTCGACCCGGGCGAGCACGGCGGATGGGCGGGACTGCTCTGGCCGACCGGGCAAGTGCTCCTCGCGTTCGTGCTCGGCATCCTCGTCGTCGCGGGAGTCGGGAGGCTGCGCTACCGCGGACCCGGGGCTCGTGCCGAGCCGCGCTCCTCCGCGAGCCTCGCCTCGAGGCCGTCGAGCACGAGCTCGAGGCCCCACGCGAACTCGTCCCCGAAGGCGTAGTCCTTCCCCACGATGAGCTCGCTCGCGAACTCGCCGAGCGCGGGGAAGCGATCGACGGGGATCGCCATCTCCTCGAGCACGCCGTCGGCCTCCCCCGGCGCGAACGGCAGCTGCTGCTCGGCGAGCACGAAGCCATAGACGTAGGCGTCGAGCACGGCGAAGGCGTGCCCTGCGAGCCGCACGGAGAACCCTCCCGCGCGCAAGCACGCGAGCACGGCCTCGTGCCCCTGCAGCAGCTCGGCGCCCGGCGAGCGTCGAGACTCGAGCAGCGAGAGCCCCCACGGATGCGCGCCGAGCACCGCACGCGCCGAGTGCGAGCGGGCGGCGAGCCCCGCACGCCACGCGCCGTCGGCATCGGGGGCATGGATCTGCGCCATGAGCCATCCGGCGAGCCGATCCAGCAGCTCCTCCTTGCCCCCCACGTGGTGGTACAGCGACATCGCCTCGACGCCGAGCTCCCTGCCGACGCTGCGCATCGTCACCCCGGCGAGCCCCGACCGGTCCGCGACCGCGGCGGCCGCGGCGACGACGCGCTCGGCGCTCAGGCGTCCTCGCGCCCGTGCGTCCGCCCGCATCTCGCCCTCCTCGCGCCCGTGCTCGTCCACGCCTTGCGTCGCTTACGAGTGTAAGGCTACGCTTCGAGCACCATAGGCTTACACACGTAAGGAAGCACATGCGCGCAGTCGTCGTCGAGCGGTACGGTCCCCCGAGCACCGCTCGGATCATGGACGTCCCGGATCCCGTCCCGCGGCCGAACGAGGTGCTCGTGCGCGTCGTCTCCACCGCCGTGACCGCTGGGGACGCGCGCATCCGCAGCGGCACGTTCCCGAAGGGCATGAACCTGCTCGGCCGGCTCGCGCTCGGCGTCAGCGGCCCGCGGGCTCGCGTGCTCGGCATGGCCCTCTCGGGAGTCGTCGAAGCGCGCGGGAGCGCGGTCACGGAGCTCGAGGTCGGCGACGAGGTCGCGGGCATGGCGGGGCAGCGCATGGGCGCGCACGCCCAGCGCGTCGCCGTCGCCACCGACCGCCTCGTGCGCAAGCCCGCCGGTGTCACCCACGACGCGGCGGCGGCCGCGATCTTCGGCGGATCGACCGCGATGCACTTCCTGCTCGACGTCGCACGGCTGCGAGCGGGGCACGACGTGCTGGTCGTCGGTGCCTCCGGTGCGGTCGGCTCGGCGGCGGTGCAGCTCGCGAAGCGCAGCGGGGCCACCGTCACGGCGGTCGCGAGCACGCGCAACCTCGAGCTCCTCCACCGGCTCGGCATCGATGCGCACGTCGACTACACCACGACGCCGGTGACGGGCCTCGGTCGCCGCTTCGACGTCGTCCTCGACACCGTCGGGACGCTCTCGCCCCGCGAGGCTCGGGCGCTGCTGCGCGAAGGCGGCACCGCGGTGCTCGTGGCCGCCGACCTCAGCCAGATGCTCGCGGCTCGCGGGGCCGTCAAGGCCGGCACCGCGCCGGGCCACGCTGCGCTCGTGGCGAGGGTGCTCGCGCTCGTCGAGCGGGGCGAGCTCGATCCGGTCATCCAGGAGTCGCTGCCGCTCGAGGAGATCGCGCGCGCCTACGAGATCGCCGACTCGCGCCGCAAGGTCGGCAGCATCGTGGTGCGTCCGTAGCCGAGGCCGTGCTCGGCGCCGCCGGTGCGGGACGGCGCCGAGCACCGCTGCCTCAGCTCGCCGAGCGGCGGCGGAAGGCTGCGAACGCCGCGAGCGCCGCCGCCACGATCGCGACCACGAGTGCGGCGATCGCGACGGGCAGGGCGGCCGCGTCCTCCCCGGCAGGCTGGGTCGCGGCCGCCTCGCCGGCGGCACCCTCCGCGTCGCCCTCGTCGCTGTCGCTGCCGGCGCCAGTGCCGTCGGACGCATCCGCGTCGGCCGAGTCGCCGTGCGCGTCGCCGTGCTCTGCCGAGCCGCCGTGCGCGTGCGCACCCGCCGACTCGCCGATGGTGAGCGTCGGCGCGGGGGTCTCGGACGCCGGGTCCTCGTCACCCCACAGCGTCTCGCCGGTCTCGCACACCTGCAGGGCGGGGAAGGCGAGCACCGTGCCGTCGGAGGCGTCCTCCGGCAGCGTGACCTCGACCTCGAGCGTCTCGCGCACGCCGTCGGGCGTCGGCTCGTCGGCGGCGAAGACGACCGTGCGCGCGCCGTCGACGAGCTCCGACGCGACATCCCAGCCGGGGTTCGCGATGAGCGCGATCGAGGAGACCTCGTCGGGCACGGTGACCTCGACGCGGGTCGTGGGCGAGCCCTCGCAGCCGTGGCTGAACGAGAAGGCGAGCTCGGCGGTCGCCCCCGCCTCGGTCGAGGAGGGGGTGACGTGGACGTGGGCGCTCGCCGCGACGGGCGCGGCGAGCACGAGCGCGGCGGCGGCGACGCCGACGGCCGAGCCGGCGAGCGCGCGGCGCGCGCGGGCGCCGCCGGGCGTGAGGTGGGTGTCGGGACGGGTGGTGGGCATGTGCATGAGATCTCCTGCTGCTGTGCGCGGCGCCGGAGGCGCGGCGCGGTCGTGTGGGCGGCGAGCCGCGAGTGCGGTCGCCGAAGGGTTCGTGCGCCGAGGGCGCACGGATGGGTTCACACGAGGGCGAGCGGAGGACCGCGACGCGATTGCGCGCTGCGGAGGACGTCGAGCGAGGCCCGACGCGGGGCGCTCGCTGCCGCGACGGACGCGCGCGCCGGCTCGGGCGCCGGCGTCCACGCGAGCACCGCCGCGACGAGGCGGAGCGACATCGCCGCGAGCAGCGCGTCGACGGCGCGCGGCGCGAGGCGCAGCAGGGCGAGCGTGCCGAGCCCGGCGGCCGCGTGCGCGAGCGGCATGCTCGCGTGCTCGTGGACGACCGCGGCGGCATGCATCGCCGCGACCGCGTCGTGCAGGTGCGCGTGCTCGTGGGTCGGCATCGACGACGCGCGCTCCGGCAGCGCGTACAGCACGTGCTGCAGCAGCTGCGCGACGGCGACCGCGGCGACCTGCCGCACGAGGCGACCGCCCGGGGATCGCCTGCCGCCTGCGGGAGCGAGCACGGGAGCGAGCACGAGCAGCGTCGCGACGAACGCGGTCGCGAGCAGCAGGGCGTCGGGCGCGGAGCCGCCCCCGAGGGAGTGCGCGCAACCCGTGATGACGGTCGTGGCAGCGGCGACCGCGAGCGCGGCGGCGACCGCCCGACGGCGGCGCGAGAGCCGGGCGTCGATGGTCGCGGTCGCGGTCGAGGTCACGGCAGGGCGGCCTCCCCCGCGGCTCCTCGCTCGCCCTCCTGGGCGCGCAGGGCCGACTCGAGCTCGCGGATGGCGCCGCGCAGCGCGCGCTCGGCGTCGAGCCCGCGCTCGGCCGCCGCGGCGACGGTGCGCAGCAGCGCGCGACCGAGCTCCGCCTCCGTGTCGACGCCCGCAGCGTCCGCCTCCGTCGGCGCCTCGAGGCCCGCGCGCCGCGCGCGGCGCAGCACCTTCTCGGCGCGCGCGAGCGCCGGCAGGCTCGAGGGGATGCCGTCGAGGGCGCTGCCGCGCTCGGGCTTCTCCGCGCGCTTGATGGCATCCCAGTTCGCGACGACCTCGTCGACGCCGGCGACGGCGGTCTCGGCGAAGACGTGCGGATGCCGGCGGCGCAGCTTCTCGACGAGGGCGCCGGCCACGTCGTCGAGGTCGAAGCGGCCCTCGGCGCGCGCGATGTCGGCGTGGAAGACGACCTGCAGCAGCACGTCGCCGAGCTCCTCTCGCACGTGCGCCTCGTCGCCCGCCTCGATGGCCTCGGCGAGCTCGTGCGCCTCCTCGATCACGAACGGCACGAGCGAGGCGTGCGTCTGCTCGGCGTCCCACGGGCAGCCGCCCGGTCCGCGCAGCCGCGCCATCACCGCGACGAGCTCGTCGATGGCGCTCACGACGCCTCCTCGGCGGGCGGCTTCGGCGGCGGGAAGATCGCCGTGAGCAGCCCGTCGACCCACGCGAGCAGCTCGGCGTCGGGCAGCGGCTCCGCCTGCGTGCCGGCGAGGCGGCCGCCGCCCGCGGTCGGGATCGGCACGATGAGCGTCTTCGCCTTCGTGTTGAGCTTCGCCTCGGGATACATGCGGCGCAGGCGCAGCTGGATCGAGTCGGGCAGCTCTGCCGGGCCCACGCGCAGGTTGGGGCCGACGGTGATGACCTCGGAGAGCCGCGCCGCCTGCGCCTTCCGCCGCAGCCGGGCGACGGCGATGAGCGCCGAGACCTGCGCCGGGGGCTCGCCGTAGCGATCGCGCAGCTCCTCGGCGACCTGGTCGATCGCGTCGTCGTCGCGCGAGGACGCCGCCGCCGAGAGCTTCTGGTAGGCCTCGAGGCGCAGCCGCTCCGACTCGACGTACTCCTCCGGCACCACGGCGTCGACGGGCAGCTCGAGCCGCAGCTCTCTCGGCCCCTCGTCCTCCTCGCCGCGGAAGACGGCCACCGCCTCCCCCACCATCCGCAGGTAGAGGTCGAAGCCCACGCCCGCGATGTGGCCCGACTGCTCGCCGCCGAGGAGGTTGCCCGCACCGCGGATCTCGAGGTCCTTGAGCGCGACCTGCATGCCGGCGCCGAGCTCGTTGTGCACGGCGATCGTCTCGAGCCGGTCGTGCGCGGTCTCGGAGAGCGGCTTGTCGGCGTCGTAGAGGAAGTAGGCGTAGGCGCGCTCGCGACCGCGGCCGACGCGGCCGCGAAGCTGGTGCAGCTGGCTGAGGCCGTAGCGCTCGGCGTGGTCGACGATGAGGGTGTTGGCGTTGGGGATGTCGAGGCCCGTCTCGACGATCGTGGTCGAGACGAGCACGTCGTACTGCTTCTCCCAGAAGTCGACGATCACGCGCTCGAGCGCCGCCTCCGGCATCTTGCCGTGCGCGACGCCGATGCGGGCCTCGGGCACGAGCTCGGCCAGCTGCGCCGCGACGCGGTTGATCGACGAGACGCGGTTGTGCACGAAGAACACCTGCCCCTCGCGCAGCAGCTCGCGTCGGATGGCCGCCGCCACCTGCTGCTCGTTGTACGCGCCGACGAAGGTGAGCACGGGGTGGCGCGCCTCGGGCGGCGTCGCGAGCGTCGACATCTCGCGGATGCCCGTCACGGCCATCTCGAGCGTGCGCGGGATGGGGGTCGCCGACATCGAGAGCACGTCGACGTTGGTCTTGAGCGCCTTGAGCTTCTCCTTGTGCTCGACGCCGAAGCGCTGCTCCTCGTCGACGATGACGAGCCCGAGCTCCTTGAAGCGGATGGTGTCGGAGAGGATGCGGTGGGTGCCGATCACGACGTCGACCGTGCCGTCGGCGAGGCCCGCGATCGTCTCGCGCACCTCCCTGTCGGACTGGAAGCGGCTGAGGGCCCGCACGTGCACGGGGAAGCCGGCGAAGCGCGCGGCGAAGGTCTCGAAGTGCTGGCGCACGAGCAGCGTCGTCGGCACGAGCACCGCGACCTGCGCGCCGTCCTGCACCGCCTTGAAGGCCGCGCGCACGGCGACCTCGGTCTTCCCGTAGCCGACGTCGCCCGAGAGCAGCCGATCCATCGGCACCTCGCGCTCCATGTCGCGCTTGACCTCGTCGATCGTCGTGAGCTGGTCGGGCGTCTCGGCGTAGGGGAAGGCGTCCTCGAGCTCGCGCTGCCACGGGGTGTCGGGGCCGAACCGGCGACCCTTCGAGGCCATGCGCTTCGAGTAGAGCTGCACGAGCTCGACCGCGATCTCGCGCACGGCCTTGCGCGCCTTCGCCTTCGACTGCTGCCAGTCGCTGCCGCCCATCTTCGACAGCTGCGGCGCCTCGCCGCCGACGTAGCGGTTGAGCTGGTCGAGCTGGTCGGTCGGCACCGAGAGGCGATCGCCCGGGTGGCCGCGCTTCGAGGGGGCGTACTCGATCACGAGGTACTCGCGCGTCGTCTTGACGGGGTTGCGCCCGCCCGTGGACACGGTGCGCTGCGTGAGCTCGACGAAGCGGCCGACGCCGTGGGTCTCGTGCACGACGTAGTCGCCGGGCTTGAGCTGCAGCGGGTCGACGACCGAGCGGCGGCGGGTCGCGAGCTTGCGCGACTGGCGCGCGTCGACGCCGACGGCGCGGCCGAAGAACTCGGCCTCGCTCACGAGCTCGATGCGCTCCTCGGGCAGCGAGAAGCCGTGCTCGACCGCTGCTTGCGTCACGTGGACGACGCCGGGCTCGAGCTCGACCGGCAGGGCGTCGACGACGCGCGCCGCGACCTCGTGCTCGCCGAGCACCTGCGCGGCGCGCTCGACGAGGCCGTGACCGGCGGCGGTGACCACGACGCGCCAGCCCGCGCGCGCGCGGTCGCGCACGTGCTCGATCGCGCCGTCGGCGCGCCCGGTGAAGCTCGGCACGGGCTCGGCCGCGACGGTCGTGACCGATTCGTCGGCGGCGAGCACCGAGAACGTCCACCACGGGCCCTGGGCCGATGCCCGCAGCTCGTCGAGGCTCAGGAACCCGCTCGAGAGGTCGACGGGCGCGGCGCCGCCCGCGGTCGCCACGCTCCACGCCGCCTCGAGGAACTCCTGGTTCGTCTCGTTGAGGCTCGCGACGCGGTCGCGGATGCGCTCGGGGCCGAGCACGACCACGCCCGTGTCGGGCAGGTAGTGCGTGATGGGCACGAGCCGCGGCAGCAGCGCCGGCGCGAGCGACTCCATGCCCTCGACGGGGATGCCCGCGGCGATCTTCTCGAGCATCTGCTGGATGCCCGGCAGCTCCGGCGCGAGCTGGCGGGCTCGGGCGCGCACGGCATCGGTCAGCAGCAGCTCGCGGCTGGGCGGCAGCACGATGCGCTCGACGGGCGTCGCGTCGGAGCGCTGGTCGGCGACGTGGAACCAGCGCATCTGCTCGATCTCGTCGCCGAAGAGCTCGATGCGGACGGGGTGATCCTCCGCGGGGCTGAAGACGTCGACGATGCCGCCGCGGACGGCGAACTCGCCGCGGCGCGTGACCATGTCGACGCGCGCGTAGGCGAGGTCGACGAGCCGGCGCGACAGCGCGGCGAGGTCGACGCCCCTCGCGCCGGCGACGAGCTCGACGGGCTCGACGGAGAGCAGGTTGTCGGCGACGGGCTGCAGCGCGGCGCGCACCGACGCGATCACGATCGTGGGCGTCGACCCGTCGCGGCCGGCGACGGCGCGCAGCGTCGCGCCGCGCTGGCCGACGGTCTCGGCGGAGGGGCTCAGCCGCTCGTGCGGCAGCGTCTCCCACGCCGGCAGGTCGAGCACGCGCGCCTCGGGTAGCCACGCCGAGACGTCGTCGCGCACGGCGTCGGCTTCGCGACGCGTGGCGGTGACGACGAGCAGCGGGCGCTCCGGGTTCCGGGCGAGGGTCGCGACCACGGGGGCGCGCATCGCCTCGATACCGGTGAGCGCGCCGCCGACGGTCGCCTCGGCGACGGGCGCGAGCGCGCCGCGCTCGAGCAGGTCGAGCAGTGGCTGCAGGCTCACGAGGAGAAGACGACTTCGCCCGCGTCGTCGAGCACGTCGAGGTGGTAGCCCTGCTCCTCATCGGCGGGCGGCGGCATGATGCCGCCGAAGACGGGCAGCGCGTCGTCGCCCGCATCGGCGGGGAGCTCGCCGCGCACGAGCTCGACCTCCTGGCCGAACCACTGCATGACCGCGCGCTGCGAGCCGGCGGGACCGATGACGAGCACGACCTGCGAGCCGCTCTGGCCCTCGACGCAGTAGGCCGGCTCACCCGCGAGGCACGAGGCCGACCGCTGCCCGGAGGCGTCGAGCACGATGAGGTCGGTCATGCCCGATTCCGGACTGCGGTCCCACCAGAGGAGCGATCCGTCCTCGAACGTGGCGGAGAGCGAGTAGCCGTTTGGGCCCTGAGCGCGGGAGCGCTCGCCGCCGCCGCCCGCGCAGCCCGTGAGCACGAGGACGGCCATGCACAGGGCCGCGATCGAGCGAGTCCGCATGTTCGTCTCCCTGGTGGTCGGTTCGCCGGCGCCGGGGCGCTGGCGCTGCCGGGGCCCGATGGGGCTCGGCCTCCAAGCAGTCCATGCTAGCGCCGCGCGCCGAGCGGCTACGACGGCGCGTGGAGGCGCTGCTGCGCGGCGAGGAAGCCCTCGGCGATGACGCGCTCGACCGCGTCGGCGCCCAGCTGCACGAGCAGCTCCGCCTCGGCCTGCTCGCCCTTCGCGAAGGGCTTCAGCACGAAGTCGGCCGGATCCTGCCTGCCGGGCGGCCTGCCGATGCCCAGGCGCACGCGCAGCACCTCGGGCCCGCGCGCGGCGATGATGTCGCGCATGCCGTTGTGCCCGCCGTGGCCGCCGCCCTGCTTGAGGCGCACCTGCCCGAGCGGGAGGTCGAGCTCGTCGTGGAGCACGATGACGTGCTCGGCGTCGACGCCGTAGTAGTCCATGAGCTTCGCGACGGGGCCGCCGGAGCGGTTCATGTACGACAGCGGGAAGGCGGTGACGACCTTGGGCCCGCCGACCACGCGCGACTCGGCGACGAGCGCCTCGGCCTTGCCGTGCCGCTTCGCGGTCGCGCCCGCGCGACGCTCGAGCTCGGCCACGACGAGCTGGCCGATGTTGTGGCGCGTGCGCGCGTAGTCGGGCCCGGGGTTCCCGAGCCCGACCACGAGCCACGTCTGCGCGATGTCGGCGATGCGACTACTCCGCGTCGGCCTGCTCGGCCTCGTCGCCGGTCGCCGATGCGGCGGGCGCCATGATGCCGACCACGAGCGCCTCGGGGTCGGTGAGCAGCGTCGCGCCCTTCGGCAGCTCGACGTCGCGGGCGAGCACGTGCGTGCCCTCCTCGAGGCCCTCGATCGAGACGACGATGGCGTCGGGGATGTGCAGCGCCTCGACCTCGATCGAGAGCGAGTTCGTCTCGAGGTTCGAGATCGTGCCGGGTGCCGACTCGCCCTCGACGTGCACCGGCACGTCGACGACGACCTGCTCGCCGCGGCGGACGAGGATGAGGTCGACGTGCTCGATCGCCTGCATGCCCTGCAGCACGGGGTTGCGCTGCACGTCCTTCACGAGCGCGAGCTCCGACGTGCCCTCGATCTGCAGCTCGATGATGGCGTTCGAGCGGCGGACGAGCAGGTAGAGGGCGTGCGCGTCGACGCTGAGGTGCTGCGGCTCGGCGCCGTGACCGTAGAGGACGGCGGGGACCTTGCCCGCGGCGCGCAGCTTGCGAGCCGCGCCCTTGCCGAAGGACTCGCGGATCTCGGTCTCGAGCTGGTCGTACTCGGTGCTCATGGAAGTGCTCCTTGTGGGCCGCAGCCCGTCGTGGTGTCGACTCGGACGCGCCACGCGAGCGGACTGCGCCTGCTGGAGGCTGTCCCGCTGCTGCCACCGCGTCGATCACGGATGCTCGTGCATCCCTCGCCGAAGTTCAGCCTCCGATCATACATGCCCGACGAGCGGGCCGCCGAGGCGGGCCCGCTCGCCGGTCGGCGGCGCTCGTCAGCCGAGCAGCCCGCCGACGAGGAAGATCACGACCGAGATGGCGAAGCCGACGATGGCCATGAGGCCCTGCGCGATCGTCCACGTCTTGAGCGTCGTCTTCACGTCGAGGCCGAAGAAGCGGCTCACGAGCCAGAAGCCGGAGTCGTTGACGTGGCTGAAGCCCACCGAGCCCGCGGCGGTCGCGAGCACGATCGCGGCGAGCTCGACGGGGTTGAAGCCCGCGTCGACCACGACGCCCGCCATGAGCGACGCGGCGGTCGTGAGCGCCACCGTCGCGCTGCCCTGCGCGATGCGCACGATCTGCGAGATGAGGAAGGCGGCGAGGATGACCGGCATGCCGATCGCGTTGAGCGACTCGGCGATCGCGTCGCCGATGCCCGTGGCGCGCAGCACGCCGCCGAACATGCCGCCGGCGCCGGTGACGAGCACGACCGAGGCGATGGGCCCGAGCGCGCTGTCGGCGACCTTCTCGATGAGGGAGCCGCGCTTGCCCATGCCCCACCCGAGCAGCCACATCGAGACGAGCACGGTGATCAGCAGCGCGACGGGCGTCTCGCCGAGCGTGCGCAGGAGCGCGATGACGGGCTCGGCCTTGAACGCGTCCGGGTCCTCCTGCGTCGCGGCGAACATGTTGAGGCCCGTGTTGAGCATGATGAGCACGAGCGGGAGCGCGAGGAGGATCACGATGCGGCCGAACGACGGGTTCGACTCCATCTCCCGCTCCTCGTCGGGCGTGCCCTGGAGGATGGAGGGCACGGGGATGTCGTACCGCCGACCGACCCAGCCGCCGAAGAGGACGCCGACGAGGTACCAGACGGGGATCGCGACGACGAGGCCGAGGATGAGCACGAGGCCGACGTCGGCGCCCAGGATCGCGGATGCCGAGACCGGGCCCGGGTGCGGCGGCACGAAGATGTGCATGGCGCTGAACGCGAGCGCCGCGGGGAAGGCGACGCTCAGGAGCGAGCCGCCGAGCCGCCGGGCGACGGCGTAGATGATCGGCAGCATCACGACGAGGCCGGCGTCGAAGAAGATCGGGAAGCCCATGAGCAGGCTCGCGACGCCGACGGCCATGCCGGCCCGCTGCTCGCCGAAGCGGCCGATGAGCTTGTCGGTGAGCACGCGCGCGCCGCCGGAGGTCTCGATCATGCGCCCGAGCATCGCGCCGAGCGCGACGAGCAGCATGACGTTGCCGAGGGTGGGGTTGAAGCCGAACGCGATGGCCTCGAGCAGCCGGTTGAACGGGATGCCCGCCGCGACGGCTGTCAGGAGGCTCGTGATCATCAGGGCGAGGAAGGCGTGGATCTTGAACGCCATGATGAGCACGAGCAGCAGCGCGATCGACGCGGCGGCGAGCACCAGCAGGCCGCCGGTGCCGAGGTCCCAGTTGAGGACGAGGTCTTCCATGGTCGGACTCCTTGGTGCGTGGGTGGTGCGGAGCGGGACGCCGCCCTCGTGGGGCGGTCGGGTCAGGCGGCGGGGATGCGGATGGCGCCCGTGACGGTCGTGCCGGGGTCGGGCTCGATCGAGCGGCCTGTGGCGCGCGCGATCAGGATCCGGGTGACCTCGTCGACGATGGCGGCAGGCGTCTGCTCGACGGAGATCGCGATGCCGTGCTCCCACTCGGCGAGCGGCTCGAGGGTCTCGATCTGGCTGTCGAGGAGCGTCGTGGGCATGTACTCGTGGTCGCGGTGCGCGAGCCGGTCGGCGAGCAGGCCCTTGTCGCCCACGAGGTGCACGAACACGAGCGAGGGGTCGCTCGAGCGCAGCAGCTCGCGGTACCAGCGCTTGAGCGCCGAGCACGCGACGATCGTGACGCGGCCCTTCGCGGCGCCGTCGGCGATCGTCTGGCCGATGGTCTTGAGCCACGGCACGCGATCCTCGTCGGTGAGCGGCGTGCCGGCGCGCATCTTCTCCTTGTTGGCGGGCGGGTGCAGGTCGTCGCCGTCGATGAAGTCGATGTTGAGCCGCTGCGCGAGCGCGGCGCCGATCGTGGACTTCCCGGAGCCCTGCACGCCCATGATGATCATCGACGGATAGCGGGTCTCGGTCATCGGTCCACTCCTTCTCCGCCGGCCGTCGGGAAGGTCAGCAGCACCTTCGAGGATACGGATGCGTCGCGCGCGAGCTCGAGGGCGCGCAGGGCCTCGGCGACCGGCAGCTCGTGGCTGATGACGGCCTCGGCCTCGAGCGAGCCGTCGGCGAGCGCCTCGAGCACCGCGTCGAGCTCGTCGTTGAAGCGGAACGAGCCGACGAGCGTCAGCTCGCGCGTGATCGCCGTGGCCATCGGCACCGCGATGTCGTCGGCGCGCTGGAGCCCGAGCATGACGACGGTGCCGCCGCGGCGCGCGCCGCTGATCGCGGCGGCGAGGCCGGGCACGGTGCCCGAGGACTCGATGACGACATCGGCGTGCACGGCGGCGATGCCCTCGGCATCCGCTGCGTCGAGCGCGCTGGCGCCGAGCGCCTCGGCGAGGGCGCGCGGGTGCTCGTGCAGGTCGGTCGCGATGATCTCGGCGGCACCGTGGTGCTTCGCGACGGCGATCGCGAGCGCCCCGATCGGTCCGGCGCCGATCACGAGCACGCGCGCGCCGGCGACGTCGCCCGCCTGGCCGACGCCGTGCCACGCGACGGCGGCCGGCTCGGCGAGCGCGGCGAGTCGCAGGTCGAGGCCCGGCGGCAGCGGGCGGAGCATGCGCGCGGGCAGCGCGACGCGGCTCGCGAAGGCACCGTGCGTGTGCGGCACGCGCGCGGCCGAGCCGAGGTAGGTGCCCGCGGGGCTGAGGTTCGGGCGATCGGCCGGGTAGGGCGCGGAGCCGTCGTCGATCGGGGTCGCAGGATGCACGGCGACGCGCGTGCCGGCAGCGGGGCCGGTGCCGTCGGCCGCCGGGATGAGCACGGTCCCGGCGATCTCGTGCCCGAGCACCATCGGCTCGCGCAGGATGGACTGCCCGGCCGCCCCGTGCAGCCAGTAGTGGAGGTCGGAGCCGCAGATGCCGCCGTAGGCGATCGCGACCACCGCCTCGTCGGCCGCAGGCGCGGGCTCGGGCAGCGCCTCGATCCGCACGTCCTCCTTCGCGTGGGCGACGAGCGCCACGTTCTGGCTCATGTCCTGCTCCTTCCGCGCGTCAGACGACGGCCGTCATGCCGCCGTCGACGAAGATCGTCTGGCCGTTCACGAACGCGCTCGCGTCGCTCGCGAGGAACACGAGCGCCCCGACGAGCTCCTCGACCCGCCCCCAGCGGCCCGCAGGAGTGCGCTGGGCGACCCAGGCCGAGAAGGCGGCGTCGTCGACGAGCTGCTGGGTGAGCTCGGTCGCGAAGTAGCCGGGGGCGAGCGCGTTGACGCCGATGCCGTGCGGCGCGAGGTCGGCGCACAGCCCCTTCGTGAGCATGACGATCGCGCCCTTCGTCGCGCTGTAGGGCGCGATCGAGGGCCGCGCGAGCTGCGACTGCACCGAGCCGATCGAGACGATGCGACCGGAGCCGCGCGCGATCATGCCGCGCGCGACGCGGCGCGAGAGGAGGAAGGCGCTCGTGAGGTTCGTCGCGACGAGCTCGTGCCAGTCCTCGTCCGAGAACTCGGCGATCGGGGCGCGCCGCTGGATGCCGGCGTTGTTGACGAGGATGTCGGGCGTGCCGAGCCGCGCCTCGACGTCGGCGATCCCGGCGTCGACCGCCGACGCATCCGTCACGTCGAAGACGACCACGTGCGCCTCGCGACCGGTCGTCGAGGCGATCTCGGCGGCGGCGCGCTCGGCCTTGGCGCGATCGCGGCCGTGCACGACGACGGTCGCGCCCGCCTCGGCGAGGCCCTGCGCGAGCGCGCGCCCGATGCCCTGGCTCGATCCCGTCACGAGGGCGGTGCGGCCGGTGAGGTCGAACAGCGCGGTGCCCGTCGGCATCAGTAGAACTCCTTCGTGTCCATGACGTTCTGCAGCGGCGCGCCGTCGAGGAGCCTCGTCGCGTTCGCCGCGAACAGCTCGGCGATGCGGCGCGGCTCCTGCGTCGAGAGGGCCGCGGTGTGCGGGCTGATGAGCACGCTCGGGTGGGCCCACAGGGGGCTCTCGGCCGGCAGCGGCTCGACGGCCGTCACATCGAGCGCCGCGAAGCCGATGCGACCGGCGTCGAGCGCCTCGAGCAGCGCCGGCTCGTCGACGACGGTGCCGCGACCGACGTTGACCAGGATGGTGTCGTCGCGCACGGCGCCGAGCACGTCGGCACCGATGAGGCCCCGGGTGCGATCGGTGCCCGGCAGGGTCGAGACGATCGCGTCGACCTGGCCGGCCGCCTCCGCGAGCCGCTCGATCGGCACGAGCCTGTCGACGTGCTCGACGGGCTCGCCGCGGCGCGTGGTGCCCCACACGGTCGCGCCCATGGCCGAGAACCGCTCGGCGACGACCTTGCCGATGCCGCCGAGGCCGACGACGAGCACCGTCATCTCGCTCACGTGGCGCATGATCCGGCGACCGTCGCCCCACACGCGCGCGGCCTGGTCGGCCTCGAGCCGGCGCAGCCCCTTCGCTCCCGCGAGCACGCCGAAGAGCGCCCACTCGGCGAGCGTCGACGCGTGCATGCCCGCGCTCGTGGTGACGGTGACGCGCTCGAGGTCCTCCTGCGAGAGCTGGGCGGCCTTGACCTGCCCGCCGCCGCCCGCCGCGGTCGTGTGCACCCACCGCAGCGCGGCGTTCGCGCGCACGGTCCGCGCGAGCTCGCGCGGCGAGACGTCGGGGATGCCGAAGAGGGCCTGGGCGCCGTCGAGCATCGCCTCGAACGCCGCCTGCTGCGCGGGGCTGCGCTGCCAGTCCGGGTCGCCCTCCCAGTCGCCGTGCCAGCGCCAGGGACGCGTGAGCTCCGGCTCGCGCACGAGCCTGACCCTCGGCTCGAGCTCTCGGATGCGGTCGGCGGATGCGTCGTCGATCGTGACCGCGACGGCCACCGTGAGGGTGTCGGGCATGGCGCCTCCTTCCTCCTCAGGCTAGGCGATGCGCACCGGGGGCCCGGCCACGCGCGCCGCCGCGGCACGCCCCGCGCGGCCGTCGGCGAGCGAGCGACGAATGGGTGGTGCACCGCCGGGTGCCCGGAGGATCCGCGGCTCAGCGGCCCCATGGGTGGTTCATCCAGCCGAGCGTCCGCTCAGCCGCCGATCCTCCGGGCCTCCCGGCCGACGCCGGTGCTCCCGCCGACCCGCATGCGGGAGCGCATAGCCTGGGAGCCGCAGACCTCGAGAGGACTCCCGCCATGCCTTCCGCAAACATCGCCGTCGTCGGCCTCGCCGTGATGGGCTCGAACCTGGCCCGCAACCTCGCCTCGCGCGAGGGCAACATCGTCGCGGTGTACAACCGCACGACGGCCAAGACCGACGCGCTCATCGCCGCGCATCCCGAGGCCGGCTTCGTGAAGGCCGCCACGATGCAGGAGCTCGCCGACTCGCTGCAGCGGCCGCGCACGGCG
>JAPSIA010000007.1 GCA_031179215.1 Agrococcus sp. | reverse complement strand
GGCCGACGCGGTAGATGGATGCGCGAGGCAGGATCGAGCGGACGTCGCGCCACAGCGCGTCGCTCAGCACGCTGCGCGCGCCGACGACGTTGACGAAGCGCGGGTTGAGCTCTCGCAGCCGCGCCTCGACGCTCGCGGGCACCGAGTCGCGGCGCACCATGAGCACGTGGGCGCCCGCGGCCGCGGCGGCGGGCGGTACGGCGAGCGCGTCGCCGCCCGACTCGCCCGAGGTCAGGTAGACCGTGGAGCTGCCGGGCAGCTGGCGCGACATGAGGGCGCTCGTTGCGTAGAGGTCCTTGCCGCCGATCCACGACGGGGCGGCGGTCACCGCGGCCTCCGCGGGCTCTGCCGGCGAGAGCACGACGCCGCCCAGGGCGGTCGCAAGGGCGGCGGCGCCGGCGAGCAGCGCTCGCAGGCTGCGCCGAGCGCGGGCACGGGGGGAAGGGGCAACGACGGTCATCTTCGACACCTCAGCAGATCCGGGGGCGCTGGGGACGACCGTCGGCCGGATCCGTCGATGCTCGTCGTCGCGCCGATCGTAACAAACCCTCAACTAGTCGTTGAGGGTCGCCATGTCACGATCCGGTATCGGTCTCGGACGGCGTGGCCGCCGGAGGCCGGAAGGCCCGTGAGCGAGCTGCTGCAGCGGCGGCAGGACGCCGTCGCAGCGCTCAGCGCATTCGCGCCGCGATCTCGTCCATGGCGCGCATGATGGCGACGGACTCGTCGAGCGGCATCAGCTCGCTCTCCAGCCGTCCCTCGGCGATGCAGCGCTCGACCTCGGCGGCCTGGAACTGCATGCCGCGGCCGACGAGCTCCGCCGCGAAGGTCTCCGCCGCGGTGCCGTGCGCGGACGCGTGGCGCCGGCGGAACCCGGTCCACGCGTAGAACGCCGGCTCGAGCTCGATGACACCCTCGGTGCCGGCGATGACGGCCCGGTTCGAGCCGAGCGTCTCCATCGAGAAGGTGACCGACGAGATCCCGCCGCTCGCGTGCTCGAGGATCGCGGCGCCCCGGTGGTCGACGCCGGCGGCGTCGACGACGCCCGCGGCCTGGATGCGCTCGATGGGACCGAGGAACGCGTGCGCGAGCGAGACGCAGTAGACGCCGAGGTCGAGCAGGGCGCCGCCGCCGAGCGCGGCTTCGATGAGCCGGCTGCCGGGGGAGAGGTCGAGCATCTGCGAGTGGTCGGCGACGACGCTGACGACCTCGCCGAGGTCGCCCGCCGCGACGCGCTCGCGAGCGGCGACCATGGTCGGCAGGAAGCGCGTCCACATCGCCTCCATCGCGAAGACGCCCTTGGTGCGCGCGGCGTCGACGAGCCGCTGCGCGTCGTCGCCCGTGGTCGTGAAGGCCTTCTCGACGAGCACGTGCTTGCCGGCGTCGATCGCGAGCAGCGCGTGCTCCAGGTGGTGCGAGTGGGGAGTCGCGACGTAGACGATGTCGACCTCGGGGTCGTCGACGAGGGCCCGGTAGCCGGCGTGCGCGGCCGGGATGCTGTGGCGCTCGGCGAAGCTCCGCGCTCGCTCGGCATCGCGGCTGCCGACCGCGGCGATGCGGTGTCCGCCGGTGGCGAGGTCGCGTGCGAAGCTGCCGGCGATGCCTCCGGCACCGAGGATGCCCCAGCCGGGCGCGGTGGTCGTCATGCGGTGACTCTACGGCGATCTCCGACGCGCGGTGGAGGTGCGCCGCGGATCGCCGACCTACGTTGGAGGCATGGCGAAGAAGAGCGGGGTCTCCTCGATGATGGTCGTCGGCATCGGGCTGGGCCTGGCGATCGGCATCTCGGTCGGCCTCGCGACCGAGAGCCTGGTGGTGTGGATCGGCATCGGCATCTGCCTGGGCTTCGCCTTCGGCCTCGCGCTCAGCGACGGCAAGCAGGGCGGCGGGCGCCGTGACAAGGGCGAATCCGCCCAGCCATCGCAGGGGGAGTAGCGGCAACGCGCCAGGGTGAGCGGTCTAGCCGCACCCCTGCGCGGCGGGATTCGCCGTGCAGTCCCCGTTGGTGAGCACGGTGTCGACCTCGAACACCTTGACGTCGACGGCGGGTGCATCGACGGCGAGCGTGCCGGGCACCGAGAACCATCCCGATCCCGCGTCGACCTCTGCCGTGAAGACCACGGTGAGGGATGCCGTCACGTCGTCGGTGGTCGCGTAGGTATGGCTCGTGGCCGTCTCCGTCCACGACTCCTCGGTGCCGCGCCAAGCCGTGCCCGACGCTTCGCTCTCCTGCACCGTCCCGTCCCCGTAGTTGAAGACGTAGGACGTGGGGGTCCACCGCACCTCGATCGGGGTCTCGAACAGCTCGCCCTGCATCGTGTGAGCCTCGGCCGTCGCGTAGAAGTTCGTCGGCGTGCCCACGACGCCCCAGCCGTCAGGCTCGACGACCAGCTCGCCCGCGACGGGCGCGAAGCGCTCGAGGTCGGAGATGGTGATCGCCGGCATGCCCTCCGCCGACTCGGGCTCAGCCGCCGGGCCCCGCACGATCACCATGTCGTCGCAGCGCGCGCCATCGAGCTGGCCGCTGGCGCTGCTGCGGCACTCCTCGACTATCCCGTCGACGTACGCCTGCCACAGGGCGTCCCAGTCGGCGCTTGCGCCCTGAGACCGCGCAGGTTCTCCTGCTGTAAGTCGGTCCTCGCCCACCTCAAGGTGCCCGCCTTCGAACTGGCCGATTGGATCGGGCTCCGGGGGTGCGCCCTCCTGGCTGAGTGCCGCGGTCCCAGTCATCAACAGCAAGGCCAGGCTTACAGCTTCTCTTAGGGGCATGGATCTGACTCCGAAGGACCGTCGTACGCAGTGACCGTCGCGACGACATAGCCGCCACGCTCCTCCGCCTCCACGAGTTCGACGGCTCGGCTCCTTGGATCGGCCTGGTCAGCGGGCGTGAGGTCCTGCCCTTCGTCGCCCATCAAGCGTTCTTCGGACAAGTCCTCACACACCATCACGCGCAGGCGTTCTGAGTCGCTTCTCGCTTCGTCCACCTCGAACGAGATGGTGCGGCGCCGTCCCTCGGTGTGTATCCGACGGTCAGCAGCCGCCTCAAAATTCTCGAGTAGGAAGCGCGCGTGCTCAGCAGTGGCCACTTCGAGCAGCGGATCTAGCGCGGCACCCGACGGCTCGCGACCGAGCTCGCTGAGACGCGTCTGGTATGCGTCCCACGCGGCTCGCGCTTCGGTGGCCCGGGTGCTCGATGCTTCGGGCGACGGGTCTGTCGCCGGCGTCGACTCCACCGGCTCCACTGGCTGTCCGCACCCTGCGAGCATCAGCCCCGCCATCGATGCGAGCGCGATGCCAGACGCGATCCTGCCGATCATGCGGGCAGGGTACGCGAGCGAGCGCCCGCCGCTCCAGAGCTGTCCACAGCACAGCCCACCGGGGTACAAATGCGCCATTCGGAGAAGTTCCGCGAGAAATCTCGTCAATGCGCTTGCATTCTCGCACTCGCCCGTTATATCTTCATGACGCGAACTTCCACGCCACGAGAAAGGAGGAGCTCGCGATGTTTGACACGATCATCAAGACCGCTGGAGCCCTTCTTCCGGGCGGGGTCTCCTAGCGGCAGACGCAGCGGCTGAACGTCGCCCGTGCTGCATGAGCACCGGCACTGCCAGGCCACAGCAGGCCTGCTCCGCCAGCGTCTTCCCAACACCACTCGCTGAGCCGCGAACCGCGTCGCCCGCAGCCTGACCTTAGGTTGCGACCGACGAGCGCTTCGCAATTCGCGCATCGCACCATCGCACGGTGCAATTCCGCGCGCCATTCCATCGCAATCCCTCGTGCGATATCCCGCGCCCATTCCGGGGGCGATATCGCCATGCCAGAAAGCAGAAACCATGTCGAACATGACGCTCGCGCTGCCGGCTCCGCGCCGGCTCGCACTGAGTGCATCGCGCATGCTCGAGCGCTGGGCCGTGCAGCCCTACGCCACCGAGCAGGAGCGCCGTGAGGCGCACGCCTACGAGCAGGCCGTCGAGGCCCGCGAGCAGCGCAATCTCGATGCAGTCGCCCGACAGCTGCTGCCGTGATCGTGCAGCACGAGCGGGGCCGTCCCAGCAGGGGCGGCCCCGCTTCTCGTTGCGCGGAGCGCTGCGCGCTTCGGCGGCAGCCCGGTTAGGTTGGAGCCGTGGCTCGACCCGAGGAACCACGCGAGGAGTCGGCACCGGACGGTGCCGAGCACTCGCGCTCGTTCACCGACTTCGGTGCCGCCCGCCGTTCGCTGCAGCCTCGGGCATCCCGCGGAGCCCGGGCGGCACAGCGCGGCATCAGGCAGGCGCTGCCGCTCTACCGCGTCGCGATCGCGGTGCGCACGGCGCTCGCCGCGATGCTCGCGTGGCTGCTCGGCAACCAGCTCGGGCCGGAGCTCGTCGACTACGCGTACGCGGCACCCCTCGGCGCCTTCGTGGCGATCGGTACGACGCTCTTCACCGTCGCGCGCGCCGCGCTGCAGCAGGCGATCGGCATGGCGGCCGGCGCCGCGCTCGGGATGCTCATGCTCGCCATCGAGTGGAACGGCGTGGCCGAGATCGGCTTGATCGGGGGCGTCGCCGTGCTGCTGCAGGGCATTCCGCGCTTCAGCCAGGGCGCCGCGATGGTGCCCGTGGTCGCGGTGCTCGTGATCCTCTTCGGGGGCACGCATGCCGAGGAGTATGCGGTGGGCTACGTCGGCCAGTTCACGCTCGGCATGGGCGTCGGCGTGCTCGTCAACGCGCTCGTGCTGCCCGCGCTCTACGACCGCCAGACGCGGCAGCGCATCCGCGATGCCGTCGACGACCTCGCCGAGCGGGTCGACGTGCTCGCGGAGACCATGCGCGGCGACTGGCCTCCGGAGCGCGAGGACTGGGCCAGCTGGGGGCCCGAGCTGCGCCGCCAGGTCGCGGAGCTCGACGAGCAGGTGACGGCCGCGCGCGAGGCGCGCCGCTTCAACGTGCGGATGCTGTGGCACAAGCACGACCTCGACGCCGACGAGCGGGCGCTCGCGGCGCTGCGATCGGTCGTGCATCGCATGGAGGACGTGCTCGACGCGATCGCGAGCACCGCGTGGGAGCGGCCTGTCGGCATCCGCATCGAGCGCGACGAGCGGCAGCTGGCGGCGCAAGCCGTCGCGGCGCTCGCGGCGCACCTGCACGCGTGGCACGACCGCGTCGGCGTGCCGGCGGCCTCGCAGGTGTCGCAAGTCGCGATCGATGACCTGTACCACCGCGTGGTCGACGTGCCGGAGCCGCAGTCGGGGCTCGCGTCCGTCGTCTTCGCGCTGCGCGCGATCCGCGAGCGCATCGACTGGGCGGCGAGCCAAGACCCCGGGGCCTGACGGCTACAGCGCGCCCTTCGCGGGATCGCCCATCGGGATCGGCTCGAGGCGCTCGACGTCGACCGGACGCGTGAGCAAGCCCTCGAGGGAAGCGTTCAGGTCGCGCACCGGCTCGCCCGCGCCGTGGGAGTCCAGGAGGGCGGCAGTCGTCCACTTCTCGATCATGACGATGCGGCCGTCGCCGGCCTCCTGGATCGAGTACAGCTCGCAACCCGCCTCCTCGTGCACGCGCGGGATCGCGCGCGCGAGCGCCTCGAGCACGCGCTCGCGCGCGCCCTCGGCGGGGTAGAAGATCGCCGTGACGACGACGGGCTGGGTCATGAGCTGCTCCTCTTGGAAGGGGGAATCGTTCCTGTGGCCTCGTCGCGCCGCCGCACGAGCTCGACGACGCGCTCGATGTGCTGCGACATGGCGTGCTCGGCAGCAGCCGGATCATGCGCCGAGAGTGCGGCGACGATCTCGCGGTGCTCCCGCATCGCGTCCTCGCCGTCGATGAGGCCGTGCTCCTGCGTGTCGCGGGCGCGGTGCCAGTGGCCCGAGAGCGTCGCGGCGAGCCGCACGAGCTCGGGGTTCTGCGAGCTGTCGATCACGAGGTCGTGGAACGCGGCGTCGGCGACGAAGTAGCCGCGCAGCGCCGCGGTGCGCTCAGCCTCGGTCGACGCGGCCCGGTGCTCGGCGAGGCGCGCCTCCTGCTCGAGGACGTTCGCTCGCAGCTCGGCGAGCCGCTTGGCGGTGACGCGCGCCGCCGCCCGCAGCGCCGCGCGCGACTCGATCGCCTGCCGCGCGTCGAGCACGTCGAGCAGCTGACGCGCCGTGAGGGCAGGCGCTACTCGATAGCCCTTGCGCGGCTCTCGCACGACGAAACCGGTCGGCTCGAGGCTCGAGAGCGCCTCGCGGACGGGGGTGAACGACACGCCGTAGCGCTCCGCGAGCGCGTCGAGCCCGAGCGGTGAGCCTGACGGCAGGTTGCCGGCGATGATGTCGGCGCGAAGCCGCTCGGCGACGATCTCGCGGAGCGACTCGTGCCGGATCAGCGTCATCGGATCCCAGCGCCGACGGCGGCCGGATTGATGAGGTGCTGGGGGCGTCTGCCCGCGGCGACATCGGCGATCGCAGTGAGGACGCTGTGGCCGACGCGGCGGGCGAAGCTGTCGGTCCAGCAGAGGGCGTGCGGCGTCACGGTGACATTCTGCATGGTCAGCAGGGGGTTGTCCGGCTCGACCGGCTCGTTCGCGAAGACGTCGAGGCCGGCCCCGCTGATGGTGCCCGAGCGCAGTGCCTCGATGAGCGCCGCCTCGTCGACGACCTTGCCTCGAGCCATGTTGATGAGGCGGGCGTGCCGCGGCATGCGCGCCAGCTGGTCGGCACCGATGAGGTGATGGGTGTCGGCCGTGTATGCGACGGTGATCATCACGTAGTCGGATGCCGCGAGCAGCTCGTCGAGCGAGACCTGCCGGGCGCCGATGGCGATCGCCTCGGCGCTCCGGTCAGAGCGGTTCTGCACCAGCACCTCGGCACCCACGCCGCGGACGAGCTCCGCAGTGGCCTTGCCGATGCCCCCGAAGCCGATGATGCCGACCGTGGAACCCGTGACGCCGGGCCCCTGCAGCGCCGACCGCTCGCCCCATCGCCCTGCGCGAGTGATCGCATCCTTCTGCACGAGGTTGTGCGAGACGGCGAGCAGCATCGTCAAGCCGGCCAGCGCCATGGGCTCGCGGACGGCCTCAGGCGTGTTCGTGACCTGCACGCCGTGCCGGGTGCATGCGTCCACGTCGACCGCGTCGTAGCCGGACCCGAATCGTGCGACGTGCCGCAGCTGCGGTGCGTCCTCGAGCGTGCGCTCGGTCACCGCCGCGCTGCCGGCGAGCACGAGCGCGTCGAAGCCCGCGAGCTGCGCACCGGTCACCTCGGGCAGGAGCTCGTCGAGCACGACGAACTCGGTGTTCGGTGCGTCCGCGCCGATGAGGCCGCTGCCGGGGAAGACCTCGGTGCCGTCAGCGGTAAAGACGTCGGCGGTGATCGCGACGCGGTAGCTCATCGCGACTCCTGGCCCTCGGCGTCGAGCGGGGCGCCGGCGCCGCGCTGCGACGCCTCGATCACGGCGTCGACAGACACCCTGGGCTCGGTGACCACGCGCCCCTGGCCATGCCAGCGCGCGGGATAGGTGACGAACGAGCGGTCGAGGTCGCGCACGTCGGGGCAGCCCAGGAGGCTGAGCGTCTGGCGCACCTCGCTGTCGACGATGTCGATCGCTCGACGCACGCCCGCGCCGCCGCCGGCCGCCAGCCCGTACGCCCACGCGCGACCGAGGAGCGTGTAGTCGGCTCCGAGCGCGAGCGCCTTCACGACATCGCCGCCGCCACGGATGCCGCCGTCGAACCCGACCGACATGTCGCCAGCGACCGCGTCGACGACGCGCGGCAGCGCCGCGATCGACGACGGCGTCGAGTCGAGCTGGCGGCCGCCGTGGTTCGAGACGATGACGCCGTCAGCGCCCGCGCGCCGAGCGAGCCGGGCGTCGGCGGGCGTCGTGATGCCCTTGATGACGAGCGGGCCGTCCCACAGCTGGCGAACGAGCTCGAGGTCGTCCCACGTCAGGCTCGGGTTGATGAGCTTCGTGTTGACGTACTCCTGGTGCGAGAGCCGCGAGCCGCCCAAGTCGATGTCGGCGAGGTTGCGGAAGCCGATGGGCGGACCGCTGACGAGGGAGAGCAGCCAGCTCGGGTGCCGGGCAGCGGAGAGGAAGTTCGAGCGCGTCACCTTGGGCGGGATCGTCATGCCGTTGCGGTGGTCGCGGGGGCGCTTGCCGTTCACGGGCAGGTCGACCGTGACCATCAGCAGCTCGGCGCCGATCCGCTTCGCACGCGTCACGAGGTCGCGCACGATGCCCTCGCCCTTGTACATGTACAGCTGGAACCACAGGGGCCCGGTCGCCTCGGCTGCGATCTCCTCCATCGACCAGTTGGCCGCGGAGCTGATCGTGTAAGGCACTCCCGCGTCGCCGGCCGCTCGCACAGCAGCCTTCTCGCCGCCGTGCCCGAGCATGCGCATGAGGCCGCACGGGCCGAGGACGAATGGCTGCTCGAGGGGGATGCCGACGGCGTCCGTGCGCGTCGAGGGCCTGGAGACGTCGACGAGCGAGCGCGGCTCGAAGAGCACCTCGCGGAGGTCGGCGAGGTTCGAGGCCGCGGTGGCCTCCGCGTCTGCCGCACCGTCGACGATGTCGAACGCGACTCGAGGCAAGCGGCGCTTGGCGACCGCGCGGAGGTCGTCGATCGTCGGTGCCGAGGTCACCGGGTTCGTGGCCAAGCCGCCCGCCAGCAGCAGCTTCGCGAAGTCGATCGCACCGTCGAGGCGCTTCATATGCCCACCATCTCCGTCGTCGGTACGACGAAGCATCCGTGCGTCGTCGCCTTGCATATATTTGATCAAATAGCCTAGCATGCACTGCAGGCCGGCCCCCGTGCGGTGGGGCCGGCCGCTCAACGAAGAGGAGAGCCGATGGCGACGACGATGTTCCCCGAGGCCCGCACGGCGGTCGTGACCGGTGCTGGATCCGCGCGCGGGATCGGCCGAGCGGCAGCGCTGCGCTTCGCCGCAGAGGGCTGGACCGTCGCCGTGCTCGACCTCGATATCGCCGCGGCGGAGGAGACGGCAGCCCTCGTTCGAGACGCGGGCGCATCCGCGATCGCGGTCGGAGTCGACGTGAGCGACGAGTCGAGCGTCGCCGCGGCGATCGGCGTCGTCGAGCAAGAGCTCCCGCCCGTCGTCGCCCTGATCAACGCCGCGGGCATCTCCGACCCGACGCCCTTCTTCGAGCTCTCGGGCGAGCGCTTCCGGCGCGTGCTCGAGATCAACACGGTCGGAACCTTCCTCGTCACGCAGCGGATGGCGGCCGGCATGCGCGATCGCGGGATCGGCCGCATCGTGTCGATCTCGTCGACCGCCGCGCAGGACGGCGGCGGCAACTACTCCAAGGCCTCCTACGCCGCTTCCAAGGCCGCGATCGAGGGGATGACGCGGTCGGTCGCGCGCGAGCTCGCGCCGCACGGCGTGACGGCCAACGCGATCGCGCCGGCCACGATCGACACCGACATCATGGGCGGCCCCTTGACGGAGGACCGGCTCCCCGCCTTCCTCGCTCGCATGCCCGTCGGGCGGGTCGGCACCGTCGACGAGGTCGCGGCGCTGCTCGTCTTCCTCAGCGGTCCCGACGCCGGCTACATCACCGGCGCCACCTACAACGTCAATGGCGGACTCCGCATCGGCTGAGCAACTCGCCGCCAGATCCCACCACCACAAGGAGAGACAATGACGTCCACCGCTGCTGTTCCCAAGGGACCGCTGGAGATCAAGGACGAGTACACGCTCGATCCGGCCGATGTCGTCGAGCCTCCGAGGGGGTGGCGCGCATCGATGCGCTACTTCGGCCCCGGACTGCTGCTCTCCGCGGCGATCGTCGGCTCCGGCGAGCTCATCGCGACGACGGCCCTCGGCGCCGAGGCGGGCTTCGCCATCCTCTGGATGGTCGTCATCTCGACCTTCGTGAAGGTCGCGGTGCAGATGGAGTTCGCGCGGTGGACCATCTCCACCGGCCAGCCCGCCATGACGGGACTCAACAAGGTGCCGCCGCTCATCGGCGGCAGGTGGAGCTGGACCAACATCCTCTGGGGCGTCGTCTTCATCGGCAAGCAGATGCAGTACGGCGGCATCGTGGGCGGGGTCGTGCTCGCGCTGTCGATGCTGTGGCCGATCGTCGGTGACCCGATGGGCTTCCCGTCGCTCGTCATCTGGACCGCGGTCCTGACGGCCGTCACGATCGCGGTGCTCTACAAGAACAACTACGCCCGCATCGAGTCGATCGGGACCCTCATGGTCGCGGGCTTCACGATCTTCACCGTGGCGGTCGCGTTCGGCCTCCTGTGGACGCCGTTCGCCTACACCGTCTCCGACGTCGCGAGCGGCTTCTCGTTCCTGATCCCGGCCGGCGCCATCGGCGCCGCCGTGGCGATGTTCGGCATCTCCGGCGTCGGGTCCGACGAGATCCTCATCTACAACTACTGGTGCCTCGAGAAGGGCTACGCGCGATTCGCGGGGCCGAACGACGGCTCCGAGGCGTGGGTCGACCGCGCCAATGGCTGGATCAAGGTCATGTACAAGGACGCCGCCGTCTCGTGGGTCGTCTACACCTTCGCGACGGTCGCCTTCTTCACGATGGGCGCGGCGGTGCTGCACCCCCAGGGGCTCGTGCCTGCAGGCAACGAGATGCTCGTCACGCTCAGCTCGATGTACACGGATGCCGTGGGCGAGTGGTCCGGCACGGTGTTCCTCATCGGCGCGATCCTCGTGCTCGGATCCACCTACTACGCCACCATCCCGTCGTACGCGCGCCTGTTCACGAACTACATGGCGAACTTCGGCCTCGTCGATTGGAACAACCGCAAGCAGCGGCTCACGTGGCTGAAGGTGCTGACGGTGATCTACCCCATCGTGTGGGGGCTCGAGTTCCTGTTCATGCAGAACCCCGTGTGGATGGTGCAGATCGGCGGCATCGCGAGCGGCATCTTCCTGCTCGTCGTCGTCACCGCGGTCATCTTCCTCCGCAAGACGGAGACCGACCCGCGCGTTCGTGGCGGGAAGCTCTTCAACGTGCTGCTGACGATCTCGGTGGTCGCGATCGGCTTGGTCGCGATCTACTCGACCGCGACGGCGCTCGGCTTCAAGATCGGCTGATCGACAGCAGCGAGGGGCGCCGCGACGCGCCGCGCCCCTCCTTCGGAAGGAGTGCACCATGACCGGCATCACGACCGACCTCCGCGGCAGGACCGCGGTCGTCACGGGCGCCACGCGTGGCATCGGCCGTGCCATCGCGGAGGCGCTGCTCGAGAACGGGGCCGACGTCATCGGCCTGCAGCGCTCGAGCGAGGGCGGTCCCGAGGGCAGCTTCCGCGCCGTCGCCGTCGACCTCGCGGACGGCGAGGCGACCAGGGCGGCGGCGTCGCGCATCGCCGCCGAACAACGCGTCGACATCCTCATCAACAACGCCGGCATCAACATCCGCCACCCCTTCGAGGACTTCCCGTTGGCCGACTTCGATCGCGTCATGCAGGTCAACGTCGCCCGCCTCGTCGAGCTCACGCAGGTCTTCGGGCGGCCGATGCTCGAGCGCGGCGACGGCGCCATCGTGAACATCGCGTCGATGCTCTCGTTCTTCGGTGGCTTCACGGCGTCCGCGTACGGGGCGTCGAAGGGCGCGGTGGCGCAGTTCACGAAGTCCGTCGCGAACGAGTGGGCCGGACGTGGCGTGACGGTCAACGCCGTGGCTCCCGGGTTCATCGCCACCGATCTGAACGCTGCACTGATCGCTGACGAGACTCGCAACCGGCAGATCCTCGAGCGCATCCCTGCCGGGCGCTGGGGACGTCCCGAGGACGTCGCGGGTGCCGTGCTGTTCCTGGTCTCGCCCGCCGCGCGCTACATGCAGGGCACCGTCGTGCCCGTCGACGGCGGCTACCTCAGTCGCTGATGAGCAGAGGGAGCAGATGATGCGGGCAGTCATGGTCCACGGCGCAGGAGACCTGCGCGTCGCCGAGCTCGAGCCGCCGTCGCTCGCGCCCGATGGCGTGCTGGTGGACATCGCCTACGGCGGCATCTGCGGCTCCGACCTCCACTACCACCAGCACGGCGCGAACGGCGCGTTCGTCGTGCGAGAGCCGCTCGTACTCGGGCACGAGGTGGTCGGCACGGTCGCGGCTGTCGGCTCGCAGGTCGCGGATGCGCCCCCGGTGGGCACTCGAGTCGCGATCCACCCGGCAACGCCGACGCCGCTGCCCGGCGGGGCCGACGGCACGGGGCTGCACCTCGCCGCAGGGGGCACCTACCTCGGCAGCGCGTCGACGTCGCCCCACACGCAAGGAGGGCTCGTCGAGCGGCTCCAGGTGACCGCTGCGCAGCTGCGTCCGCTCCCGGCCGGGCTGCCGCTGCGCCGCGCAGCGCTCGCCGAGCCGCTCGCGGTCGCGCTGCACGGCGTCGACCGGGCGCGCCCCCTGCTCGAAGGCTCCGATGTGCTCGTCTCGGGCGCGGGGCCCATCGGCTGCCTCGTCGTCGCGGCGCTGCTGCATCGCGGCGCTCGCCGCGTCACCGTGTGCGACCTGCACGCGCGCCCGCTCGAGGTCGCGACGGCGGTCGGCGCGCACGTCGCGCTCCGCGTCGGCACGGATCCCGTGCCGCAGGAGCGGTTCGACATCGTCATCGAGGCGGCCGGCGCCGTGCCGTCGCTCCGCACCGCCCTCGACGCCGCACGTCGCGGGGGAGCCGTCGTTCAGCTGGGCATGCTGCCGAAGGGGGAGCTGCCCATACCGATGTCCGATGTCATTACCAAGGAGCTGTCGCTGCACGGGTCGCAGCGGTTCGACGTCGAGCTCGATGAAGCGATCGCCATCCTCGCCGCCACGCCTGCGCTCGACGCTGTCGTCACGGACGTCTTCCCGGTCTCGGAGGCCGCGGATGCGTTCTCGCGAGCGGCGGACTCGCGAGCGAGCACGAAGACGCTCATCAGCTTCGGCGTCTGACCTCGCTGCGGGCGCGACCGCCGACGGTGCGTGCGCGTCGGCGGTTCCGAGCAGGTGCTGCGCATCACTACTGGCGCTCACGCACGCTTGGCGACGCGGCGCATCGGGTGCACGCCGACGCAGTGTGGGGCGCGCTGAGGCGGCTCGGCGTCCGGACGTCGCCACGGGTGCCGTAGGTCGAGCTCACCGGGAGGCTCTCGGAATCGGCGACCTCCGGCCGGGCACTCGCGAGCGGTCTCGAGCGAGCGCAGCACGAGCTCGGCCTTGCCGAGGATCTCGAGGCCGCCTTCGGTTGTCGTCTCGCGCCTCCGTCATGCTCGTACGAGCCGGACGTCGATGCCGATGGGCGCACGGCCCAACCGTCTCAGCGAACAAGCTGGTCGCGCTCGGTCGCCGCTGTGCCCCTCATCCGCCACGCGATCAGTGCCATGTGCAGGGCGAGCCGATCGTGCCCGTTGCCGAGATCGACGCCGAGCGCGGACTCGATGCGCCGCAGCCGGTGATAGACGTTGGTCCGGTGGACGAACCGCTCGGCTGCGACGGCCTGCACGTTGCCGGCGTGCTCGAGGAAGCTCTCCAGCGTCGCCGTGAGATCGCCATGCTCCGGATCCTCGAAAAAGCCCACCAGCTCGGCGGTGAGGAAGTGGTCATCGATGAACCGCTGTGGCAGCTGCGGGAGGCCGTGGTAGCGCTCGGCGAGTCGCCACTCGACGACCTGACCGCTCAGCCCCAGTCGGAGACCGGTCTTGGCTGCGTTGCGCGCCTGCCAGATCGCTCGCGCCGGCCCTTCGGGATGCCTGATGGCGGCGCTGCTGCCCAGGACCCAGCGGCCGTAGAGTCCCACATCCTGGCTGCGGTAGAGCAGGTCCTGGACCACGGCGACGGTGCGTTCCAGGGCGCTCGAGGGCGGGTCCTGGGGGAACGGGGCGAGCACGATGAGCGCTTCGCTGTCGTGCTGAGCGACGAGCGTCCGCGGGTGGGGCAACGTTCCGGCTCCGCGCTGCGCCGTGCGCCACAGCGTGGCGGCGAGATCGTCTGCCGTGGCGAAATGAGCGCTCGCGGGTTCGACCACGATCGCCAGCGCCACGCTGACGGAGTCGTACTGGAACTCGCCGTCAGCGGTGGCGTCCGCGAGCGCCCCCTCGACCTCGGCGAGATGATCGCTGAAGCCCGCAGCGCCGAGGTCCTTGCCCCGCGAAGGCGCGCCGAACGCGCCAGCGGCGTCGAGACCCCGCACGGTCGCGCTCGCGGCGGTCGATGCGAACTCCACCGCAGCCCGATCGGCGTCGCCGTCGAGGATCCAGAGCAGCACGCGCAGGCGCTCGACGCCGTAGATGGGCACGACCCAGAAGCCGGGCAGGCCGATCGCCGCCACGGCGGGCACATGGATCGGTTCCCGATGGCCCGATGGGACGCGCACGCGGGGGGATAGGTCCGGTCGCAGGCCTCGAGCCTGTCCTTCGACCGGGACGAGCTCACTGCGAGCGAGGGATCGGAGGCGAGCATCGGTGATCTCGACTGCCACTTCGAGCGACGCTCCGATCGCGTCGGCCAGCTCGAACAGGAGCTTGCGGTGCGCAGCCTCGAGGCGGATCGCACCCATCAGGCACCTCCCGGCTCTCGCTGACGGCCGTCGCGCGATGACCGCCGTTCCGCCAGCGTACGCAACGCCGCATGTCGGGCACATTGCGAATCGATGACGAAGGGCGCCCGACTCCCGCATCGCGGCAGCGTCGGCGGACGTCGCTACAGATGTCGCGTGCCAGGCCGCCGCTGCCTGCCTAGCGTGACGACAACGGCCGCTCTCTGACATCCGGTTCAGACGGTCGCGACGCGAGGAGGCGGTGATGGCAGGACGTGCAACGATCGGGACCCTCGGTGGTCGCCGCGCGTCCGGATCGATCGCGCTGGGCGTCGTCACCGAGGACCTCCAGGCGGCCGTCACGGTCGCAGGCCGGCTCCAGCAGCGCGGGCTGCGCGTCCAGGTCGTGGACGACCCGCGAACGACTCCCGCCTCCGGACTCCACGCACTCGTCGTCGACATCCAAGCCCAGGACCGGCTCGAGGACACCGCGATGCTCGCCGAGCGGTGGGCGATCTGGCTCCGCGAACGGGGATGCCTGCGCGTCGAGCAGCGCATCGACTCAGCCTTCCGGGGCGCTCCCGCCGAGGTGCTGCGCGGCGTGCTCGCCGGAGCGGGAGCGCGCGAGCCGCTCGTGGCGGTCGTGACGGCGTACCCGAGTGCCGGCCGCATCTGCGTCGAGGGCGTCCAGAGCGTGCACCACCGCGGATCGGGCGTCGAGGCGCTCCCCGTCGCAGCGCACCTCGAGCTCGGTGCTGCCCGCACGCGCATCTCGATCGACTCGCTCACGAGCGGTCGCCAAGCTGCAGTGGACGACGCTCGCCGCGCCATCGCGGCGGGGCACCGCATCCTCGTGTTCGACGCGGCCAACGAGGGCCATCTCGAGGTCACGGCCGCCGTCGTCCAGCAGCTCGAGCACGACCACGAGGTCGTCACGGTATCGAGCGGCGGCTGGCTGCGCTTCCACCCGGCACTCGACGCCGACGGCTTCGTCGTCGTCGCGGCGCCGGGGTCGGCGCCGCTCGACCGGCAGCAGCTCGCTCGCGTGGCCGACGTCTACGGCCCCGCGGCGCGCGTGACGACCCCCACGGCCGTCCTCCGCGAGACGGACGCGTTCCTGCTCGACACGGTGGCAGAGCATCGGGTCATCGTCGTGCAGGCGACGGAGCGCCAGGACGACGACCCACTCGTCGTCGCCGACGACATCGCCGCGGCCGTTCGCAGGATCCTCGACGTCAGCACCCGAGGACGACACCCGGCGCTCGGGGTGATCGTGAGCGGCGGCGTGAGCTCCGGAAAGACCATCCGTGCGCTCGACGCGATCGACCTGCGTCCCGGCAACGAGCTCGAGCCGCTATGCCCCGTGCTCCGGCTGGGCGGCGGGCCATTCGCGAACCTCGCGGTCATCACCAAGGCGTCCGGGATCGGCGCCCCCGACACCCTCGTGCGCCTCGTGCGCCGCATCACCGGCTCGTGAGCCACCACCCCATCCGACCGATCGACAAGGACACCATGACACTCCTCGAACCCACCAATACCGCCCTCGTCATCATCGACATGCAAGGAGCCGTGCGGCGCCACGCAGCCGAGCCGTACGACGCGGAGACGGTCATCTCGCGCGTGACCGAGCTCGTGGACGCGGCTCGTGCAGGCGGGAGCCTCGTGATCTACGTGCGCACGAGCTTCCTGCCGGACGAGTCGGACTCGCTGACGCTCGTGAAGCGAGTCGACGTGGAGCGCCACGCGCCCAGCCGCTGGGATGGGTGGGACCGGCTCGTGGAGGAGATGCAGCCGCTTCCCACCGAGCCCGTCATCATCAAGCGCTCCTGGAACGCGTTCTACGGCTCCGACCTCGACCTGCAGCTGCGCCGGCACGGCATCGACACCGTCGTCATGTGCGGCATCTCGACGAACTTCGGCGTGGAGGGCACGGCTCGCGCGGCCTACGACCACGGCTACGAGCTCGTGTTCGTCGAGGACGCGATGGCCTCGGCGACGACCCAGCTCCACGAGTTCGCCGTGCGCGAGGTCTTCCCCCAGATCGGCCGCATCCGCGACACCGATGCGGTCGTCGGCGCCCTGCGCGGCGTCCTCGAGACCGCGTGAGGCACGCCATGACCACGCAGCAGGCCGAGGCTCGCGCCATCTTCGACGACCGCTTCGGATCGAGCGAGCGGTTCACCACGATCCGCGGCATCACCAAGGCCGCGCGCCATGTGCTCTCCGAGTCGGCGTGGGACTACCTCTGGACGGGCACCGGAGCCGAGACGACGGTCGAGCGCAACAGCGCGAAGTTCGACGAGCTGCTGTGGGAGGTGCCGCTCTTCGCGGGGGTGCGCAACCCCGACACCTCGACGACCGTGCTCGGCTACGACCTCTCGCTGCCGCTGTTCACCGCGCCGTTCGGGCAAGAGGCCACGTTCCACGTCGACGGCCACCTCGCGGTCGGCCGCGCCGCGGAGCGGACGGGGGTGCAGCAGATGGTGCCCGTCGCGGCCTCCTACCGGCTCGAGGACATCGCCGCCGCGTCGAACGCCGCGCACCTCTATCAGATGACGCTCGTCGGTGACGAGGAGCTCGTGCTCGAGATGATGCACCGAGCGAAGGCCGCCGGCTACACGCACATCGTCGCCACCTACTCGCCCATCCGGCAATGGCGCGAGCGCCTCATCGAGAACCGCTTCGCCTCGCGCTCCACGGGCGACAACGTCAACTTCGGGGCAGGAGGGTCCGATCCGGCGGGCTTGCAGGAGCTCATCGAGTTCACGCGTCCTCGCTACACCTGGGTCGACGCCGCTCGCGTGATCGCGCGCGCCCCGCTGCCCGTGATCGTGAAGGGCGTCCACAGCGCCGCCGATGCACTGGCCGCGCAGGACGCGGGAGCTGTCGGGATCTACGTCTCCAACTACGGCGGTCGCACGATCGACAGGACGCTCTCGACGATCGAGGTGCTCCCCGAGGTGCGCGCCGCGGTCGGGCCCGAGATGCCCATCATCATCGACTCCGGCATCCGGCGCGGCAGCGACATCGCCGCGGCCGTCGCCCTCGGCGCGGATGCGGTCGCCATCGGACGGCTGACCGCACTGGGCCTCGCGGCTGACGGGGAGGACGGCGTCGCGCGCGTCATCGAGATCCTCAAGCAGGAGCTGTGGATGACCCTCGGTCACCTCGGTTGCTCGTCGATCGACGAGCTGAGCCCCAACGTGTTCCGCCGGAACCCGTTCGCCGTCTGATCCACCACACGAAAGCGAGCAGAACATGCGCAATCGGTTCACGAGCGTCGCGGTGCTTGCCGCCGCCACGCTCTTCGTCTCAGCCTGTGCCGGTGGCGCGGGCAACGCGAGCGAGGGCGGCGACTCGCCCTCGGCCGCGCCCGGTCAAGTCACGGGCGACCTCAACGCCGTCAACACCGCGGAGGTGCAGGCCGGGGGAGAGGTGACGATGGCGATCGAGAAGACGATCCCCAACTGGAACACGCTCTCGGCGGCGGGCGACATCTCGGAGACGGTGTGGGTGACCTCCGCCCTGTACCCGGCGGCGTTCGTCATCCAGCCGGACGCCTCGACGATCGAGATGAACACCGATCTGCTCGAGAGCGCCGAGGTCGTCAGCCAGGACCCGACGGTCGTCCAGTACGTGATCAACGAGGATGCCGTGTGGTCCGACGGCGTGCCGATCACCGGCGACGACTTCATCTACCAGTGGCGGGTGCTCAACACGCGGGACTGCCCTGACTGCGCGACGCACGACTCGGACGGGCTCGACAAGGTCACGTCGATCGAGCAGTCCGAGGACGGTCGCACCGTCACCGTCACGTACGAGAGCACGTTCTCGGAGTGGCAGCGCCCGTTCCAGCGACTGCTGCCGGCGCACATCGCTGCCGAGCACGGAGACCTGTACGAGACCTTCAGCGACTACTTCGTGAACACGGTGCCGGAGTTCTCGGGCGGCCCCTACATCATCTCCGACTACCAGCAGGACGTCTCGGTCACCCTCGAGCGGAACCCCAACTGGTACGGAGACGAGCCGCCGCTCGAGCGGATCAACTTCGTGATGATCACCGATACGCAGCAGACGCCGATCGCCATGCAGAACGGCGAGATCGACGTGATGTACCCGCAGCCGCAGATCGATCTCCTGCAGCAGGTCCGAGACATGGCGGGGATGGGAGTGAGCCATCAGATGAACCAGTCGATGGTGATGGAGTCGCTCATGTTCAACCACTCGAACTCGTTCCTCTCGGATCCAGCGCTCCGACGCGCGATCGCGACGGCGATCGACACGCAGAGCGTCATCGATCGCACGGTCGGCCAGTTCGACGAGACGGTCACGCCCGTCGGCTCGGTGATGATCATGCAGCAGCAGGAGGGCTACGAGAGCAAGGTCGAGGAGCTCGGCTACGGTCAGGGCGATGCCGATGCGGCGTTGGCGATCCTCGAAGAGGCGGGCTACACGCTGCAGGACGGCGCGCTGCACACGCCCGAGGGCGAGGCCGTGCCCGCGCTGCGCGCGGTGTACTCGGTGGGGAACGCAGTGCGCGAGTCGTCGATGCAGGTGATCCAGACCGCGCTGCAGCCGCTCGGCATCTCGTTGGCGCTCGAGACGACCGACTCCCTCGGCGACACGACATCGAACAACGAGCCGTACGGCTACGACCTCGTGCTCGTCGGCTACACCGGTTCGCCCTTCATCGCCTCGAACGCCTTCAAGCGCTACACCACCGGCACGGGCTACAACCCGTACTACTCCAATCCCCAGGTCGACGAGCTCGTCGACGAGGCCCTGCAGGCCACGTCGAGCGAGGAGACGATCGCTCTCATCAACGAGGCGGATGCGCTCGTGGTCGAGGATCTCCTCCTGATGCCGCTGTACCAGAAGCCCAGCTTGCTCGCCTACGTGGATTCGCTCGGCAACATCCGAGACAACCCCACGATCAGCGGTCCGACCTACAACATCCACGAATGGGGCTTCACCGGCGAGTGAAGCGAGCGGGGCGCGGGAGTCACGGCTCCCGCGCCCCTGTCGGAGCACGGGGAAGGGGAAGCATGCTCAGGTTTGCGATTCGACGGTTCGCGATCGCTGCGCCGATGCTGTTCATCGCGTCGTTCGTGATGTTCATGATGGTGGCGTTCTCCGGCGACCCCATGTCTCGGTACCGATCGATGGATCCTCCTCCGCCGCCCGAGGCCATCGCGTCGATCGAGAGGCAGCTCGGGCTCGATCAACCGGTGCTCGTGCGCTACTGGAACTGGCTGACCGGCATCTTCCGAGGCGACTTCGGCGCATCGGTCGCGAACGTCGACATCGGTGCGGAGCTCGGCGCCCGCATGCTCGTGAGCTTCCGGCTCATCGTGCTCGCCGTGCTGATCGCCGCGGTCGTCGCGATCGTGGTCGGCGTGATCAGCGCGATGCGCCAGAGCGGCGCCATCGACAACGTCGTGAGCACGCTCGTCTTCATCGCGCTGGCACTGCCGGTGTTCTGGGTCGGTGTGCTCTTGAAGTATGCGGCGATCGAGTTCAACGAGGCCGCCGGGACGACGGTGTTCTACACCGTGGGCGACGGCACCTCCAGCGGCGCGGCGGGGCTCGAGCTCGTCGGCTTCCTCGCGCTGCCGACGATCGTGCTCGTGATCAACCAGTTCGCCTCTTGGAGTCGCTACGTGCGCTCCTCGATGATCGAGGTGCTGAGCGCCGACTACATGCGCCTCGCGCGAGCGAAGGGCCTGACCAAGGGCCGCGCCGTCGTCCGCCACGGACTGCGCAACGCGCTCATGCCCTTCGTCACGATCGTCGCGCTCGACTTCAGCGCACTCGTCGGGGGCGCGATCGTGTCGGAGAGCATCTTCCAATGGCGCGGCATGGGCGACCTGCTGCTCAACGGCATCCGCAACCTCGACGTCCACGTCGTCATGGCGTGGCTGCTCGTCTTCGCCACGGCGACGATCGTGCTCAACCTGCTCGCCGACCTCGTCTACGGCGTGCTCGATCCTCGCATCCGGACGGCCTGAAGGGAAGGCGCATGCTCCTATCACCACCAGCCTCGCGCGACGCCATCGCCGTACCACGACCGTCGAGCCGTCGCCGCTTCCCGGCGATGCGCCGCTTCCTGCGCAACCCTACGAGCCTGATCGCGCTCGTGGTCTTCGTGCTCGTGCTGCTGTTCGCGTTCGTCGGGCCGCAGCTGTGGATCTACCGGTACGACGTCTACACCGACGACATCTCGCAGCCACCCTCGCTCGCGCACCCGTTCGGCACGGACAGCACGGGCTACGACACCATGGCGCAGATCATGCGCGGCACGCAGCGCTCGGTGCTCATCGCGCTCGTCGTCGCGATCGCTGCGACCGTGGTCGGATCCATCGTGGGGGCGATCGCGGGCTACTTCCGCGGCCTCGCCGACGCCGCGATCATGCGAGTGATCGACGTGATCCTCGTCTTCCCCTCGATCGCCGTCGCGGCGGTGCTCGCGTACCTCTCGATGGGCACAGAGACGAGCTGGACGACGATCGCCGCGGTGCTGGCCTTCCTGGCATGGCCCATCGTCGCGCGCGTCGTACGAGCCACGGTCATGTCGCTCGCGACCTCGGAGTACGTGCTGGCCGCCCGCGGGCTCGGAGTGAGCCACCTCGGCATCATCGTTCGACACCTCATCCCGAACGCGATGGGCACCATCACCGTCGCCGTGACGGTCCTGACAGCGACGGCGATCCTGTCGGAGACGGCCCTCTCCTACCTCGGCTTCGGCGTGCAGGCGCCCGACACCTCGCTCGGGCTCCTCGTCTCGACCTCGCAGAGCGCGGTCATGACGCGGCCGTGGCTCTTCTACTTCCCAGGTCTGTTCATCGTGCTCATCGCACTGTGCGCCTCGTTCATCGGCGACGGCGTGCGCCACGCCCTCGATCCCCGGCAGTCGACCAGGAGGTCCGCATGACGACGCTCGCTCCAACGCTCGACGCCGCATCGACGATGAGCTCGCCGCTGCTCGAGGTGCGTGATCTGCACGTGCGCTTCGGCGCCGTGCACGCCGTGCGCGGCGTCTCGTTCGACGTGCGGAGAGGGGAGGTGCTCGGCATCGTCGGCGAGTCCGGATCCGGCAAGTCCGTGACGTCGAACGCCATCATGGGGCTCCTCCCCGATCGCACGCTGATCGAGGGGTCGATCACCTTCGAGGGGCAAGAGCTCGTCGGGCTCTCGGATGGGGCGATGTCGAGGCTCCGCGGCGCTCGTCTGTCGATGGTGTTCCAGGATCCGATGAGCTCGCTCAACCCGGTGCTGACCGTCGGCGCGCAGCTCATCGAGGCGATCCGCATCCACCGCCCCCTGTCGAAGGCCCACGCCCGAGCCGAAGCGGTCGCGCTGCTCGAGGTCGTCGGCATCCCGGACGCCCAGCAGCGCATCGACCAGTACCCGCACGAGTTCTCCGGCGGCATGCGGCAGCGCGCGGTGATCGCCATCGCGATGGCGAACCGACCCGACGTCATCATCGCAGATGAGCCGACGACGGCCCTCGACGTCACCGTCCAGGCCCAGGTGCTCGAGGCGCTCGACCAGGCGCGCAAGCATGTCAACGCGGCGCTCATCCTCGTGACCCACGACATGGGCGTCATCGCCGGACACGCCGACCGGGTGCTCGTGATGTACGGCGGGAGGGTCGTCGAGCGCGGCGACGTCGATGAGGTGTTCGAGCGCTCGAGGATGCCCTACACCCGAGGCCTGCTGGCCTCGATCCCTCGCATCGATCAGCGCGACGCGCCCTTGCGCCCGATCCCGGGTGCGCCGCCGAGTCCGGCGACGCTCACCGGCCGCTCCTGCCCCTTCGCTGCCCGCTGCGCCTTCGCGCAGGACGTCTGCACCTCGGTCGAGCCGGCGCTGCTCGACGTCGGCGCCGAGGACGAGGCGCGACCGCTCGCGACGCACGCCGCGGCGTGCCACTTCGCGCGCCATCCGGAGATCGTGCGGGCCGACCTGCCGACCGTGCCGGAGGTCCCCGCCGGCGGCGGCCGCGGCTCCGAGGTCCTGCTCGCTGTCGTCGACCTCGTGCAGCGGTACGAGGCCAAGGATCGCGCCGGACGCCGCAGGAGCGTCGTGGCGGTCGACGGCGTCTCCTTCACGATCCGCGCGGGCGAGACGCTGGGCCTCGTCGGAGAGTCGGGCTGCGGCAAGTCCTCAGCGGCTCGCGCGGTCACCAGGCTGCAGGAGATGACGGGCGGCACGGTGCACGTGCGCGGTCGTGATCTGGCGGCCGCGCGGGGCCGTGAGCTCACGTCGATGCGCAGGCAGATCCAGATGGTCTTCCAGGACCCGTTCTCGTCGCTCGACCCTCGCATGTCGGTCGCAGCCGTGATCGGAGAGGCACTCGCGCTCGCGGGCGTACCGCGACGCGCGCGCGCCGAGCGAGTCGCACAGCTGCTGCGCGACGTGGGCTTGAGCGAGGAGATGGCCGAGCGCTACCCGCACGAGTTCTCCGGCGGGCAGCGTCAGCGCATCGGCATCGCCCGCGCCCTCGCCACCGACCCGGATGTCGTCGTGCTCGACGAGCCGGTGTCCGCGCTCGATGTATCGGTGCAGGCGGGCGTCGTCAACCTGCTTGCGCGACTGCAGGCTGAGCGTGGGCTCGGCTACCTCTTCGTCGCGCACGACCTGGCCGTCGTCGCGCACATCTCCGATCGCATCGCCGTCATGTACCTCGGACGCATCGTCGAGATCGGCGGGCGCGATGAGGTCTTCGACGACCCCGCGCATCCCTACACCAAGGCGCTGCTGTCGGCCATCCCGATCCCCGACCCGAAGGTCGAGCGGTCGAGGCAGGCGATCACGCTCCGCGGTGACATGCCGTCGCCCAGCGATCGGCCCTCCGGCTGCGCCTTCCGCTCGCGCTGCCCCGTCTTCGCGTCACTGCTCGATGACGAGCGTCGGAAGCGCTGCGAACGGGATGATCCCGAGCTCGAGCCGACGTCGACGTCGCGCGATGTCGCCTGCCACTTCCCCAACCTGACCAGAGAGGTGCAACACGCATGAAGGTCGTCGTCATCGGAGCGGGCTCCATCGGGAGCCACGTCGCCTTCCGGCTGCTCGAGCGAGGGGCAGAGGTAGAGCTGCTCGACGCGGCGGAGCCCGGTCAAGGCACCTCAGCGTCGTCGATCGCCTGGCTCTCGAGCTATCCGCAGATGTCCTGGGAGGAGGAGCCGGGCAAAGCCAAGCTCCGCGGCGAGGTCCACCGCTTGTTCGAAGAGCTCGAGCAGGAGGTGCCTGGTGACTACGTGCACTGGTCGGGCACGCTCATGTGGGGCTATCGGCACGAGCGCGAGGAGCTGCGCCGCGCTGCCGAGATCGTGCGGTCGAAGGGCATCGAGGTGCTCGAGCTGACCGCCGAGGAGGCCCGGCGGCAGGTGCCCGGCCTGCAGCTCCTCGACGACGAGGTCGTGTTCAACGAGACGGGCTCGGGCTGGGTCGACGGCCCGGAGATCGTGCGGTCCCTCGTGACGGAGATCGAGCGTCGCGGAGGAGCCGTCCGCCGCGGCGCCCATGTCGTGGGGTTCGACCGCACCAGCGAGCGCATCGTCGCTGCCCGATTGCGCGACGGGTCGCGCGTCGAGGCCGATGCATTCGTCAATGCAGCGGGCAGCTGGGCGAGCCACATCGCCGCCATGGCCGATCTCGCCATCCCGCTCGATCTCATCCCTGGCCGCATCGTGTACACAGCGCCGATCGGCTCCGTCCGCCAGGTCATCAACGGGCCCGAGTGGTGCGCGCGGCCCGACCCGTCGGGAGGGCTTGCGGTGCATTGGCGCGGCGGGCCTCAGGACGCCAGCCACGGAGCGAACGCCCGATCCGCGCAGGAGCTGATCGATGAGATCGCGACGGCGATCCCCGCGCTCGCCGGCACCGCGCCGGTGCGCAGCTCCATCGGCATCCGCCCGGTCCCGCCTGGTGGCCCGATCGTGGGTGCGGTGCCCTGGCTGCGCAACCTCTATTTCACGGTCTCCCATGGCGGCATCGGGTGGGGTCCGATGTGGGGCTGGATGGCAGCGCGCGAGCTGCTCGGCGCAGACGACGTGCCGGAGCTGGCGGCCATGCGGCCGGAGCGGTTCTACCTCGAGGCGATCGCGATCGGCCGCTACGCCGACGATGCGGAGCAGGTCGTCAGGTAGCGCGCTCGGGGCGGATGCGCCAGCAGCAGTCGGGCCCATCGCGGCACTTCGACGCTCGCCTCCCGCGTGCGTCCCATCGCTGGCGCGCGCCGCCTACCCCCGCAGCGACAGCGGCGGCACGAGCAGCCCGCGGTCCTCGCGCATCCACACCTGGCCGGTCTCCCGGCGCTCGCGATGGGTCGCGAAGCGGTAGCGGTAGACGCGCGCCCGCACCGCCGCCGGCGGCCGCCCGTCGAAGGGGTCGCGACCGAGCAGCCGCAGGGTCGGCGCGTCGGCCTCGAGCAGTCGCATGAGCAGCATCTGGAACCACACGCCGCGCGAGCCGAGCGCGAGGAACCACATGAGCCAGTCGAGCCGCAGGTGGTACGGGGCGATCCATCCCGGCACGCGTCGCACATCGCCCGGCTTGCCCTTGAACTCGTACTCGACCCAGTCGTCGTCGTCGGGCGCATCCGCCATCGTGCCCTCGATGACGATCTCGTCGCGCGCCTTCGTGACGGTGCCGAAGGCGCCGTAGGCGTTCGCGAGCCGCAGCGGGTTGAAGGAGGCGTTCATGAGCTGGCGGCGCGAGGCGAGATTGCGGATCGACGGGATCGACAGCCACGCGTAGGCGAGGAAGACGAGGGCGACGAGGATGCTCCACCACAGCGGCGTGGGCGCGTAGTCGTGGGTCGCGGGCATGGCGGGCACGAGCCACGCGACGGCGCGGTCGTCGACCGCGGCGAAGGCGAGCACGATCGTGATCCAGTTGAGCCACGCGAAGTTGCCGGTGATGACGAGCCACAGCTGGGTGAGGATGACGACCGCCGCGGCGGCGCTCGCGATGCCCGCCGCGACCGGATGCGGGATGACGATCTCGAACAGCAGCCACGGCACCGCAAGTTGCGAGACGTGGTTGCCGACCACCTCGCCCTTGTGGAACCAGCGCGGCAGCAGGTGCGCCCAGCGGCTCACCGGGTTCGGCATCGGCTGTGTCTCGTGGTGGTACGTCAGCGCCGTGAGGTCGCGCCACTCGCGACCGCCGCGCATCTTGATCATCCCTGCGCCGAACTCGAGCCGAAACACGAGCCAGACGATGAGCAGGATCGCGAGCATCGGGGGAGCGGTCGCGTTCGAGCCGAGGAAGGCGACGAGGAAGCCCGCCTCGCACAGCAGCAGCTCCCAGCCGAAGCCGTAGAAGACCTGCCCGATCGGGAGGATGGAGAGGTAGCCGATCCACAGGGCGAGGAACGCGAGCATCGGCAGCCACGGCGGGCCGAGCTGCGGCAGGCCCGCGACGAGGCTCAGCGCGATCGCGATGCCGACGGCGCACAGGATGCGCAGCCTTCGGTCAGAGTAGCCCCACCGGAAGATCGTCGGCTGGCCCTCGAGCGCGCCCGAGCTCAGCACCCTCGTGGCGGGCATGAGGCCTCGCTCGCCGAGCAGCGCCGGGAACTGCAGGAGCGTCGAGAGGAAGGCGACGGCGAAGATCGCCGCGACGCCGCGCTGCAGCACTTGGCGGGCGAGCTCGGCGTGCGGGGCGTCGAGCCACGCCGTGACGGTTCCCCAATCCATCTCCAGCCCTCCTAGCGCCGTCCTCGTCCCGGAGCCGCCCGACGGAGGCCGAGCGACTCCGGGAGCGCCTCCGATCGCTAGCGTCGCGTGCCGCGGAGCGCCGGGCAAGGGGCCGATCGCCGGCCCGCCGCCGCTCGTCCGGCGCGCGGCCGATCGCCCGGAGGAACTGCGGCTGAGCGGTCCCTTGGATGGACTATCCAGTCGAGCGGCCGCTGGCGCGCGATTCCTCCGGGCTTCGCCGCCGCCCCGCCTGGGCAGCGACGCCCGGCAAGGCGGGCTCAGCCGCCGATCGCCTTGAGCGCCGCCTTCGCCGCGTGCCACCCGCTCATGCCGTGCGCGCCGCCGCCCGGCGGGGTCGACGAGGAGCACAGGAAGACGCGGCCGGGCAGCGGCACGCGGTACGGGTCGATCGGCCAGGGCCGCACGAGCTGCTGCGAGCCGGCGAGCGTGCCGCCGCCGATCGTGCCGCCGACGAGGTTGGGGTTCCACAGCTCGAGCGCCGCCGGCGGCGACGGCAGCCGCTCGAGGATGCGATCGCGGAAGCCGGGCGCGAAGCGCTCGATCTGCGCCTCGATCGCGGCGGATGCGTCGCCGGGCCACCCGTAGGGCACGTGCGCATAGGCCCAGACGATGTGCCTGCCCGCCGGCGCCCGCTCGGGCTCCGCGACGGTCGGCTGGGTGAGCAGCACGAAGGGCTCGTCGGGCATGCGGCCGACGGCGACGTCGTGCTCGGCGGCCGCGATCTCGCGCATCGTGCCGCCGAGGTGCACGGTGCCGGCCCGCGCGACGCGCTCGTCCTCCCACGGGATGGGGCCGTCGAGCAGCAGGTCGAGCTTCGACACGGCCGGGCCGTACTTCCAGCGCCGCATGCGCTTCGCGTAGGGGCCCTCCAGCGAGTCGCCCGCGAGCCGCAGCAGCTGGTGCGGGGTCACGTCGAGGAGCACGACATCGGCGCCGGGCAGGTCGCGCAGGTCGGTGACGTCGACGCCGGTCTCGATGCGCGCGCCCGCCGCGTCGGCGACGCGCACGAGCGCATCCGCGATCGACTGCGAACCGCCCCGCGCGAAGGGCCAGCCCGCCGAGTGGCCGACGCCGCCGAAGGCGACGCCGAAGGCGCTCGTGAGCGGATGCTTGAGCGGCAGCGTCGCGTGCGTGACGCTGCCGGCGAAGAGCGCCTGCGCCGCGCCCGAGCGGAAGACGCTGCGCGCGAGCAGCGTCGACGGCCACGCGCCGCGCAGGCCAAAGCGCGCGAGCAGCAGCGGGTCGTCGGGCCAGCGGAGGAGCGGGCCGAGGATGGCCGCGGCGGTGTCGTGAGGATGCTCGGTGGCCGGCGCGTGCATGCGCAGCCACGCCTCGCGGTCGACGCCGAGCTCCCGCGCCGTGCGCTCCGCATCGCGGTAGAGGATGGCTGCTCGGCCGCCGGGCAGCGGGTGCGCCATCGGGTAGTCGGCGTGCAGCCACTCGAGGCCGTGCTGCTCGAGGCCGAGCGCGCGGAAGGCGGGGCTCGTGACGCCGAACGGATGCGCGGCGGCGCCGAGGTCGATGAGCGCCTGATCGCCGAAGGCGGGCGCGGATGCGACGGCGCCGCCGATCGTGGCGAGCCGTTCGAGCACGGTGACCTCGAGCCCGGCGCGCGAGAGCACCGCGGCGGCGGTGAGCCCGTTGGGGCCCGCGCCGACGACGACGGCGGTGGTCATGCGGCCTCCTCCGATCGGCAGCGCGGCGTACTTGCTCAGCCTGTCGCGGCCGGCCGGGGGCCGCAACCCGGGGGCACGCAGGATCTGATGCGTCGGCGCTCGCCCGCGTGCGGTCGCGGGGCGCGTGCGACATGCTGAGCGAGTGCGCCTCGATCTGCCCGCCGCAGCCGACTGGCCGACGCCGAGCATGGCGCTCGTCGCCTGGACGACGATCATCGCGCCGGTGGTCGCGCTCGGCACCCGCTTCACGCTGCCCGCGCCAGGCGTCATCCTCTTCATCGTGATCCTGAGCGCACCGCTGTGGATCGCCGGATACGCGCTGCTGGTGACCGCCGTCGCGACCGGGATGCTCCGCCGTCGGGGCGCGCTGCGCGTGCCGCGCCATCGGAAGCGGGCCACCGCATGGGGCTGGCTGACGTCGGCCGGAGCGATGCTGCTCGGCGTCACGCTCGTTGACTTCGACGAGCGCGGGAGGGGCGCGCACTCCGGCCTCACGCTCGTGTTCGGCTCGCCGACGCCGCCCTCGACGGTGCACGACGTCTCGCTCGTCCTCTCGTGCTTCGCCGCCGCCGCGTGGCTCATCGGCTACGGCAGGACTCCTGCGCGAGTGGATTGTCGCGACGATGCGCTCGCGCGCGGGGAGGCCGGCGGCGCGCCCGGTCGAGCCGCCCGCCGTGCCGCCGAGGCGGTAGCGTCGCTCGATCCCGAGCCGGTGCGGCATGCTCGTGCTATGGCCGCTCCACCGACACGCGCATCCGCACCCGGCATGGCGGCGCCGATGGCGCTCACCGCGTGGGTGCTCATCCTCGCGCCGCTCGTCGCGCTCGCCCTCAAGCTTCCGTCGTTCGGGTGGTCGTTCGTCTTCTTCCTGTTCTCGATCCCGCTGTGGCTCGGCGGCTACGCGATGCTCGTCGCGTGCGCCGCGCGCGCCATGCTCCGCGCGCGTGGTGTGCTCCGCGAGGGTGGTGCGCGGCGCGTGCGCGCGACCGTGTGGGCGTGGCTGACCTCGATCGGCGTGATGCTGTTCGGGTTCACGCTCGTCGACGGCGGCGACAGCCCCGCGTCGGTGCAGTCGACGCTCACGCTGCTGCTCGGGGCGCCCCTCAGCCCGTCGCTCGCGCACGAGGTCTCCGCGGCGATCGCCTACGCCGCTGTCGCAATGTGGGTCATCGGCTGGTTCGCGCTGCTCGTCGAGTGGTCGGCAGCCCGACAGCAGCGCCAGGGCGAGGCGCCACGCGTTGCGCCGCCCGTCGTGCCGAACCGCGACTAGTCCCGCGGCAGGAACCGCTCGCGCGTCGTCGCGAGGGAGATGCGCTGCAGCTCGGCGATCTGGTGCTCGGCGCGCCGCTTGAGCGCCTGGAGCGCGCCCACGTCGAAGCGCGCGTCGTCCTTCGCGAGCTCGAGCAGCGCATCCCACATCGAGAGCTTCCCGCGCACCATCCCCGTGAGCATGTCGAGCTCGAGCTGCGCCATCGACCCGCGGCGCAGGCGCAGCGCGTTGACGGGGTTGAGCTCGCCCGCGGCGCGCGCGGCGAGCGTCAGCAGCCGCTTCCAGCCGGCCGGTCGGAAGCCGAGCCGCTGGATGAGCCGCGCGAGATCGCGGCGATCGCGCGCGAGGTCCTCCTTGAGCGCGAGCAGCGGCGCCTCGTGCGGCGTGCCCTCCCAGGTGCGGGCCGCGGCGTTGAAGGCGCGGATGCCCGCCTCCGAGGCGAGCAGGTGCTCGTTGAGGTAGGTCGCGAGGTGGGCGTCGGCCTCGGCGCGTGCTGCGGACATCGTCCCTCCCCGGTCGGCTCGGCGGCGGCGCCGCCACCTCTACCTTCTCCTCGCACGCCTGGGATTGCGATGGGAGCGTGCGGCGCGCGCCCCAGCAGGCGTCCCGGCTCGCGCGGAGAGCGGCGGAGGCGACACCAGGGGTTTGCAGATCCGCGGTGCTTGACACGCCGGCATCGAAGCCATAGCGTCGAGCCACCAATCCGATCGGATCGGATTTCGCCAAGCAAGGGAGCTTGAGGGACATGGCTGCTCTTCCCCCGGACGCGCTCACGACGACTGCGGCCCCCTCGCTCGCGGTGCTGCGGGCGCCGGCCGAGATCCTCTTCGGCGCGGGGCAGCGCCGCGCGCTGCCATGGGTCGCCGCGCGGTTCGGCCACCGCGCGCTCATCTGCGCCGATCCCTTCCTCGTCGGCACGCCGGAGTTCGTCGAAGCGCTCGAGGGCCTCGCCGCGGCGGGCATCGAGACGGCGATCTACTCGGACATCGTGCCGGAGCTGCCCGCTGATGGCATCGCTCCCGCCGTCGAGGCAGCGCGTCGCGTCGACGCCGACATGGTGATCGCCATCGGTGGCGGCAGCTCCATCGATCTCGCGAAGGTCACCGCCACGCTCCTCACGCACGGCGGTGCCGTGTCGGAGTACTACGGCGAGTTCGCGGTGCCGGGGCCCATCATGCCCGTCATCGCGATGCCGACGACCGCGGGCACCGGTTCCGAGGTGACGCCCGTCGCGGTGCTGACGGACGCCGATCGCGGGTCGAAGGTGGGCATCTCGAGCCCCTACCTCATCCCCGTCGTCGCGATCTGCGACCCCGAGCTGACGTACACCTGTCCGCCCTCCGTCACCGTGGCGTCCGGGGCGGACGCCCTCACCCACTGCATCGAGGCGCTCACCGCGGTGCGTCGCGAGGCGACGAGCGGGCTCGCCGCGGAGCGCGTGTTCGTCGGCAAGAGCGCCCTGACGGATCAGCTCGCGCTCGCGGGCATCCGCAGCATCGTCGCGGGCCTCGAGCGAGCGAAGGACCACCCGCGCGACGCCGACGCGCGCGCATCGGTCATGTACGGAGCGCTGCTCGGGGGCCTCGCCTTCGGCACCGCGGGGACGGCCGCTGCCCATGCGCTGCAGTACCCGGTCGGCGCCGCGACGCACTCGCCGCACGGCATCGGCGTCGGCATCCTGCTGCCGGCGGTCATGGCGTACAACGCCTCCGCGCGATCCGAGGAGCACGCGATGATCGCGCGCGAGTTCGGAGGCAAGGGCTCGACGGACGAGCTCGCCGCCGCCGCCCCCGGGCTCGTGGGGGACTTCCTGGCCCGGGTCGGCGTGCCGCGCTCGCTCGCCGACATCGGCTTCCCCTCGGATCGCCTCGAGTGGGCAGCGGAGCAGGGCACGCGGGCCGTGCGCCTGAGCGAGAACAACCCGGTGCCGCTCACCGTGGACGGTGCGCTGCGCATCCTCACCGCCGCCCATGCCGGAGGCGCCGCCGCGCCGCTGCCTCCCCAGGGCAGCGGTGACGACACCGTGCCGAGCGCCGCGCCGCTGCAGCGCGCCGAGGCCAAGTAGACCGACACGGCCGCTGCGCGCAGCGGCCTCCCCGCTCGACGAAGAGAGGAACCGACACGATGCTGAACCACGGATCGCACGACAGAGCGCTGGAGGGCATGCGCGTGCTCGACCTCACGCAAGTGATGGCCGGCCCGTTCTGCACGATGCTGCTCGCCGACCTCGGCGCCGACGTCATCAAGATCGAGCCGCCGATGGGCGACCAGACGCGGCACTCCTGGGGCCGCTCGGGCAAGGGCGACGACGGGCCGGCGTTCTTCGCGCTCAACCGGAACAAGCGCAGCGTCGTCATCGACCTGCGCTCCGAGCAGGGCAAGGCCGACTTCATGAGCCTCGTCGACGACGCGGATGTGCTGGTCGAGAACTACCGACCCGGCGTCACGACGCGGCTCGGCATCGACTACGAGACCCTGCGCGAGCGCAACCCCGGCCTGATCTACGCGAGCATCTCGGGCTTCGGGCAGTACGGCCCCTACTCGCAGCGCCCCGGCTACGACCTCATCGCGCAGGGCATGGCCGGCGTCATGAGCGTGACGGGCATGCCGGATGGACCGCCCGCGAAGGCGGGCGTCCCCGTCGCCGACCTCGGCTCCGGGCTCTTCTGCGCCTACGGCATCCTCGCCGCGTACGTGCACAAGCAGCGCACGGGCGAGGGGCAGCGGCTCGAGACCTCGCTCTACGACGCGGCGCTGTCGTTCACGGTGTGGGAGGCGACGGAGTACTGGGCGAGCGGCAAGGTGCCGCAGGCGACGGGCTCCTCGCATCGCATGTCGGCGCCCTACCAGGCGTTCCGCACGCGCGACGGCTGGATGACGATCGGCGCGAACAACCAGCGCTTGTGGGGCTTCCTCTGCGAAGCGCTCGATCGTCCGGAGCTCGCCGATGACGAGCGGTTCGCCACGAATCCCGACCGGATGCGCAACAAGGCAGAGCTCGCCGCCGTCATCGAGGAGGCGCTCGCCGACGGCGACACGGAGTACTGGGTCGACCGGCTGCTCGCCGGCGGCGTGCCGGCGGGCCCGATCTCCGACTACGCCCAAGTGCTCGACGACCCGCACACCGCCGCGCGCGAGCTCACGCAGACGATCCCGCACCCGGTGGAGGGGGAGGTCAAGACGCTCGGCTTCGCCGTCAAGCTGTCGGGCACGCCCGCGGCCACGCGGCGGCATCCTCCGCTCCTCGGCGAGCACCAGGAGGAGGTGCTCGGCGCCGAGTCCGAGCGCATCCGAGCGGCGCGGGTCGCGGCCGAGCAGGCGCGCGCCGCGCAGACCGTCCCCGGCGGTGTCGCATGAGCGGCGAGGTCATCGTCGCGCGCGACGAGGGCGTCGTGACGCTCACGCTGTCGAACCCGCAGCGCCGCAACGCGCTGACCTTCTCGATGTACGAGTCGCTCCGCCAGGAGTGCCTCGCCATCAACGACGACCCGTCGGTGCGCGCGCTCGTGCTGCGGGGCGCCGACGGGGCCTTCGCGGGCGGCACCGACATCACCCACTTCACCGAGTTCCGATCCGGGCGCGACGGCGTCGAGTACGAGGCCCGCGTGGGCGAGGTGCTCGCCGCGCTGCGCGACATCCGCGTGCCGGTGATCTCGGTCGTCGACGGCGCGTGCGTCGGCGGCGGCTTCGTGCTCGCCGCGCTCAGCGACCTCGTGCTGTGCACGCCGGCGGCGCGGTTCGGCTCTCCCATCGCCTACACGCTCGGCAACACGATCGCCCCGACCTCGATCGCGAGGCTCTGGTGGACGCTGGGCCGACGCCTCACGAGCGAGCTGCTCATCACCGGCCGCCTGCTGAGCGCCGAGGAGGCGCACGCCGCCGGCTTCGCGAACGAGCTGCTCGAGCCCGACGAGCTCGAGCAGCGCCTCGAGGCGATGCTCGCGAGGATCCGGACCGGTGCGCCGCTCAGCCTCGGATCGTTCAAGGAGTTCGAGCGACGCGTCGACGCGGTGCTCGCCTCCATCCCGGTCGACGACGTGTACGACCGCGTGTACGGGAGCGCCGACTTCGCGGAGGGCGTCGCCGCGTTCCTCGCCCGACGCCCCGCCGCCTACTCCGGCGCCTGAGCCGCCATCCCTCGCGGACGAGCCTCGTCCGCATGCCCTTGCACCACCGCACATCCACGAAAGGCAAGACAATGAAGTCGCCAAGCACCCTGTACGCGGGATCCGCCCTCGTCATCTCCGCCGTCCTCCTCACCGGCTGCGCATCGCAGAACAGCCAGTCCGAGGGCGAGTTCGCCCCCTCGGGCAACGTCGTCGTCACCGTGCCGTTCGCGGCCGGCGGTGGCTCCGACGTCTCCGGCCGCGCCGTCGCGGCCGGGCTCGAGGAGGCGACCGGCCTCAGCATCACGGTCGAGAACCGCGAGGGCGGTGCCGGCGCGGTCGGCTACGCCCACTTCCAGGGGCAGGAGGGGCGCGACAACGCGCTGCTCGCCGCGGAGCTCGCGCTCGTCTCGCTCCCGCTCTCGCAGGAGGTCGGCTTCGACTACACGTCGTTCACGCCCATCATGAACCTCGGCAGCGACTACGCGCTCCTCGTGACCGCCGGGGACTCGGAGTTCGAGACGTGCGCCGATGTCGTCGAGGCGACGCGCTCCGAGACCGTCGTCACTGCCGTCTCGGGCGCGACGGGCATCGACGCGATCACGATCTCGCTCGTCGAGCAGGATCAGGACGTCGAGTTCGACCGCATCCCGTACGAGTCCGGGGGCGAGGTCGTCGCGGCGCTCCTCGGCGGTCATGTCGACGTCGCGCCGCTCAACCCGTCGGAGGTCGCGGGCCAGCTCGAGTCGGGCGACCTGCGGGCGCTGTGCGCCTTCTCGGAGGAGCGCTACGAGTACGAGCAGCTCGCCGACGTCCCCACCGCCGCCGAGCAGGGCATCGACGTCGCGTTCTCGCAGTTCCGCGGCTTCATCGCCCCCGGCGGCATCTCCGACGAGGCGCGCGAGTACTGGATCGCCGCCGCCGAGACCTACGCCGAGAGCGATGCCTACCGCTCCTACATCGAGGACAACATGATGCAGCCGAACGCGCTGTTCGGCGACGACTTCGTCGCCTTCCTCGAGGAGACCAACGCCGACGTGCAAGCAGCGCTGGGATGACCTCGTGATCACGCGACGCGCGAACCTCGCCGCGAGCGCGGCGCTCGCCCTCCTCGGTGCGGCATTCCTCGCCGGCGGCATCGGCTACGGCGTGTTCATCGACGGCGGTCTCGTCGGGCCGGGCTTCCTGCCCGCGGCCGCCGGGATGGCGCTGCTCGTGCTCGCGCTCGTCGACCTCGTCCAGCACGTGCTGCGCATCGAGGGCACGGATGCGGTCGACGACGCCCTCTACGAGGGGCTCGTGGAGGATCGTCCGCTCACCACGGACATGCTCCAGACCGCGCCCGATGTCGACATCTTCGGCCGCGACCAGCGCGCGCGCACCCGCCAGCTCATCATGGTGGTCGTCGCGCTGATCGTGGCGGTGGCGCTCGTGCCCCTCATCGGTCTGCTCGTCTCGCTCGGGCTCCTCATGGCGTTCGCGGCGATTGTCGTGGAGCGCCGGAGCGTCGTCGTCTCGCTCATCGTCACCGCGGTGACGGTCGGCTTCCTGTACCTGGTCTTCGTGATCGTGCTCGGCATCCCGGTGCCGGTCGGCGTGCTGGGAGGCGACTGACCATGATCGACAACCTCATCCTCGGGTTCCAGACGGCGGCGACGCCCGAGAACCTGCTGTGGTGCTTCCTCGGGGTCTTCCTCGGCACCGTCATCGGCCTGCTGCCCGGGCTCGGCTCGACGACGGGCGTCGCGGTGCTCCTGCCGCTCACGTTCGCCTTCGAGCCCGTGACGGCGCTCATCCTGCTCGCCGGCATCTACTACGGCGCGCAGTACGGCGGCACCATCACCTCCGTCCTCATCGCGACCCCCGGCGAGGCCGCGAGCGTCGTGACGACGATCGACGGCTACCAGATGGCGCGGAAGGGTCGCGGAGGGGCCGCGCTCGCCATCGCGGCGATCGGCTCGTTCATCGCGGCGATCCTCTCGCTCGCGCTGCTCATGACGCTCGCGCCGCCGCTCGCGCAGCTCGCGGTGCGGTTCGGGCCGGCCGAGAACCTCGCCATCATGATCCTGGGCCTCGTGATCGTCATCACGTTCCAGGGCGGCAAGCTCGTGCGCGGGGCGATGATGGCGATGGTGGGCCTGCTGCTGGCCGCGGTCGGGGTGTCCACCGGCTTCGGCGAGGCGCGCTTCACGTTCGGCGACACGAACCTGCTGAGCGGGATCCCCTTCGTGGAGGTCACGATCGGCCTCTTCGCGCTCGGCGAGGTGCTGCACCAGATCCGGGTGGGCGCCGCGGCGCCGATCAAGACGTCGTTCCGCGAGATGATGATCTCGGGCAAGGACGTGCGGCGCAGCCTCCCCGCGATCCTGCGCGGCAGCGGCGTCGGGTTCGTCCTCGGCATCCTGCCCGGTGCCGGCTCGACCCTCGCGTCGTTCATGGCATACGGCATCGAGCGTCGCGTGTCGCGGAACAAGGAGAACTTCGGGCGCGGTGCGATCGAGGGCGTCGCCTCGCCCGAGAGCGCGAACAACGCCGCGGCGAACGCGAACTTCATCCCGACGCTGTCGCTCGGCATCCCCGGTGGCGCGACGACCGCGGTGCTGCTCGGCGCCTTCACGATCTACGGCCTGCAGCCGGGCCCGCTGCTGTTCGAGACGCAGCCCGCGCTCGTGTGGGGCCTGCTCGTGTCGTTCTTCATCGGCAACGTCGTGCTGCTGCTGCTGAACCTGCCGCTCGCGCCCGTCTTCGCGCAGATGCTGCGGGTGCCGTACGGCTACCTCTACCCGGTCATCCTGCTCACGAGCATCATCGGCGCGTACGCGGTGAGCAACAACACCTTCAGCATCTGGATCGTGCTGGTGTTCGGCATCATCGGCTGGATCATGAAGGAGATCGACCTGCCGATGGCGCCCCTCGTGCTCGGCCTCGTCCTCGGGCCGTTGCTCGAGAAGGCGCTCGTGCAGACGTCGGCCGCGGGCGCCGGCAACCTCGGGATCCTGTTCACCAGCCCGATCTCGGCGACCATGCTCGCGCTCGGCGCGGCGCTCGTCATCGCTCCGGTCGTCATCCGCCGGGCTCGCGCACGGGTCGCCGCGAGGCGGGCGGCCGAGCGTCAGGCCTCATCGTTCATCGACAGCTGAGCGTCGGGGTCGCCGCGTGAGGCGAGGCGGGGTCGAGGCGATGCCTCGGCCCCGCCTCAGCGCGCCGCGTCGTGGATGGCGCGCAGGCGCAGGTAGGTGGCGGCGTTCTCGCGGATGCCGTCCCGCTCGGCGTCGGTGAGCTCGCGGCGCACCTTCGCCGGCACGCCCGCGACGAGCGAGCCGGGCGGCACGATCGTGCCCTCGAGCACGACCGCGCCGGCGGCCACGAGCGACCCGGCGCCGATCACGGCACCGTTGAGCACGGTCGCGTGCATGCCGACGAGGCTCCCGTCCTCGATCGTGCAGCCGTGGAGGACGGCGGTGTGGCCCACCGAGACGTCGGTGCCGAGGGTGAGCGGCGAGCCCGCGTCGACGTGGCAGACGACGCCGTCCTGCAGGTTCGAGCGCGCACCGATGCGGATCGCCGCCTGCTCGGCGCGCAGCACCGCGTGGTACCAGACGCTCGCGTCGGCCTCGATGGTCACGTCGCCGACGACGACGGCGTGGGCCGCGACGAAGGCGGAGCCGTCGATCGATGGCGCTGCCGATCCCTCGATGGCGCGGATGATGGCGGTCGCGTCGATACCCATGGCGGTCACGCTACCGCGCCCGCCGGGCGGTTCGAGCGACCCGGCTCACTCGAAGGCACGGCGGAACCGCTCGGCCGAGTGCTCGATGTGCGCGCGCATCGCGCTGGCCGCCTCGTCCGGGTCCCGTCGGGCGATCGCGGCGAGGATGGCCTCGTGCTCCACGATGGCGCGCTGGGTGATGTCGGCGCGATCCGAGAGCCGGAACAGGTGCACGTGCGTGTGCAAGCGCGAGACGGCGTCGCGGATGAAGCCGTTGCCGCTCGCCGCCGCGATCGCGTGGTGCAGCGCCGCGTCGCGCTGGGAGAACATCGCGTAGCCGCGCGAATCGCCGGTGCCGAGCATCTCGGGCGTCATCGCGGTCGCGAGCTCGCGCAGCTGCGCGACCTCCTCGTCGCGCACGCGCTCTGCGGCGCGACGCGCGGCGGCGGGCTCGAGCAGCAGGCGGATCTCGATGAGGCTCTCGAACTGCTCGCTCGTCATCTGCGGCGCGACGCGGTAGCCGGCCAGATGCGCGCGCACGACGACGCCGTCGGCCTCCAACCGGTGCAGCGCCTCGCGGATCGGCGTCTGGGAGACGCCGAGGTCGCGAGCGACCGCATCGATCGTGATGCGCTCCTCCGGTCGCAGCTGCGCCGAGAGGATGCGGCTGAGCAGCTCCTTGTAGACCTCTTCGCCGATCGGGGATCGCAGCGTCGGCGAGGTGGCGGGCTCGCGCGCCGGCGGCTTGCGTGTCATCGCGCGGCTCCATCTCGTCGGGGCCACGGTCGTGGCGATCCGATCGTATTCGAGCGGGCCTGCGACCGCACCCGTGCGTTCGGCGGGCTTGCCTCGAGGTGTCGGGCGTGCTTGACTGCCTTACTATAGGTTTTCGCCGGATCATGTAGGAAGCAGGACGAGGATGTCCGAAGCACCAGCGCGACGTGCGGATGAGCGCGAGGCGGCCGCACGCTCGGTCGCGGCGGCTCTGCCCGCCGGCCCCGCCACGCTGCTCGGCCGCGTGTGGGATCCGCGGCGGCAGGCGCCGATCCCGGTGCTCATCGCCGACGACGGCGTGCACGACCTCCTCGCGGAGGAGCCGACCGTCGCGGGACTGCTCGAGCGCGACGACCTGCGGGCGGTGCTGGATCGCGCCCGCGAGGGTGCGCCGACGTGGAGCACGCGCGAGCTGCGCTGGGAGGGCGAGACGGGCGGTCCCGAGCTCCTCGCGCCGATCGATCTGCAGGTCATCAAGGCCTGCGGCGTCACCTTCGCCGGCTCGATGCTCGAGCGCGTCATCGAGGAGCGGTGCCTGGGCGATGCGGCGCGCGCCGCCGCGGTGCGCGCCGAGCTCGACCTCGCGCTGGGCGTCGACATCGCGACGGTGCGGCCCGGCAGCGAGGAGGCCGCCGCGGTCAAGCAGGAGCTGCTCTCGCGGGGGTGGTGGTCGCCGTACCTGGAGGTGGGCATCGGTCCCGACCCCGAGGTGTTCACGAAGGCGCCGGTGCTGTCTGCCGTGGGATCGGGCGCCGCGATCGGCGTGCCCGCCTTCTCCTCCTGGAGCAACCCGGAGCCCGAGCTCGTGCTCCTCGTGCGCTCGAGCGGCGAGATCGTCGGCGCGACGCTCGGGAACGACGTCAACCTCCGCGACGTGGAGGGTCGGAGCGCGCTGCTGCTCGGCAAGGCGAAGGACAACAACCGCTCGACCGCGATCGGGCCGGTCATCCGGCTGTTCGACGACGGCTTCGGCATCGACGACGCCCGCGGCATCTCGATCCGCCTCGAGGTCCGGGGCGACGACGGCTACCTGCTCGAGGGCGTCAACCACGTCTCGGCGCTCAGCCGCACGTTCGAGGCGCTCGTCGAGGCGACGAGCGGCCGGCACCACCAGTATCCGGACGGCTTCGCGCTCTTCACGGGCACGCTCTTCGCTCCGACGCAGGACCGGGACGCCGCGGGGCACGGGTTCACGCATCACGTGGGCGACCTCGTCGAGATCAGCGCCGATGCGCTCGGCTGCCTCTGGAACCGCGTCGGCCGCACCGAGGAGCTCCCGAGGTGGGAGTACGGCGTGCGCCGCTTGTGGTCGGACCTCGAGCGCGCGCGGCAGGAGGTGGCGTGATGCGCGACGACGCGGCGGGCGCGACGACCACGCGAGACGCGACGTCGCGGCCCACGGCATCCGCATCGGTGTACGAGCGGATCCGGCAGGCGATCCTGACGAACGCGATCGCCCCCGACGTCAAGCTCAACATCGACGCGCTCGCCCGCGAGCTGGGCGTCTCGCCGACGCCCGTGCGCGAAGCGCTGCAGCGCCTCGAGGGCGACCGCCTCGTGGTGGCCAAGCAGCCCCGTGGGTACTGGACGACGGCCCTGCTCGACGAGCGCGGCCTCGACCAGCTCTTCGAGGTGCGGCTGCTGCTCGAGCCCTGGGCGGCCGGCGCCGCTGCGGTCGACCGCGCGTCGAACCCGGGTCGGCGGCTCCGCGCCGAGGTCGATCGCTTCGCCCTCGCGCGCGACGCGCCCTCGCCCGAGACGCTCGTGCTGCACGACTCCGCCTTCCACCAGGAGATCCTCCGCTCGGTCGACAACCCCTTCCTCGACGAGGCCTACGAGCGCACGCACGCGCACCTGCACCTGTTCCGGCTCTACACCGACGACATGGATGCGGCCGTGACCGTCGAGGAGCACCGCCGCATCGCCGACGCCATCGCCGCGTGCGACGCGCCCGCCGCGACGCGCGCGATGCGCGACCACCTCCTCTCGGCGCTGGACCGCTTCGGGCGCGGCTTCGACGTCGCGCGTGCTGCCCGGAGGCTGGCGGGCACGAGCGCGAGCGTGCTCGGCGGGCACGAGCGGGAGGCGACGCGATGACCGGGCAGCGCGATGCATCCGCCGACCTGCCGCTCGTCGACCTCGAGCGCGCCCGCGCGGTCTCGGAGCAGCTGCTCGTCGCGGTCGGGGCCAGGCGCGACCACGCGCGCGCGACGGTCGAGAACCTGCTGTTCGCCGACCGCAGCGGCATCGCCTCGCACGGCCTGCTGCGGCTGCCGCTGTATGCGGCCGCCGTGCGCGCCGGCGGCATCAACGCCGATCCGCGCATGCGCTGGGTCACCGAAGCGCCGGGCGCGGCGCTGCTCGACGCCGACGCCGCCTTCGGGCAGGTGGCGATGGAGGAGGTGCTGCGCTGGATCGGCGAGCAGCGGGGTCGCGCCGCGACGGTGGCCGTCGCGGTGCAGTCCAGCTCGCACTTCGGCGCCGGCGGCTACTGGACGCGGCGGCTCGCGGAGGCGGGCTGGGTGGCGATCGGCGTCTCGTCGACGGGACCGACCGTGGTGCCCTTCGGCGCGACGCAGAAGGTGCTCGGCACGAACCCGCTCTCGATCAGCCTGCCGGCGCGGGACGGCGAGCCGCTCACGGCCGACCTCGCCACGAGCACGGGCGCCTACGGGAAGGTCATCGCCGCGAGGAACGCCGGCACGGCCATCCCGGAGGGCTGGGCGGTCGACGCGGAGGGTCGCCCCACCACCGATCCTGAGGCGGCGATGGCGGGCGCGCTCACGGCGTTCGGCGGCCACAAGGGCTCGGCGGTCGCGGTGCTCATCGAGGGCCTCTCGGGCGTGCTCGGCGGCTCGAGCTTCGCGTTCGAGACCGAGGACATCTGGTCGAACCCGGCATCGCGCATGAACGTCGGGCACCTCGTCATCGCGATCGACCCCGCGGCGTTCGCCGGCGCGGAGTCGACCGCGGCCCGCGTGCAGCAGCTGCGCGACGCCGTCCGCGGGGCGGGGGAGGGCGTGCTCGCGCCGGGGGATCCCGAGGCGACCGCGAGGGCACAGCGGCAGCAGCGCTTCCCGCTCGCGCCGAGCACGATCGAGGCGATCGATCGCATGGCGGTCGAGCTCGGCACCCCGCGCCTCGGCGACGCCTCCAGCGACCCGGCGCCGTGACCGGCGCGCGGCGCGCGCGCTGATCGAGGGCGCTACGCGGTGCCGAGCGCGCGGACTGCCGCCACGACCGCCTCGACCGCGAGCTCGAAGCCCGCGAGCGCGCGGTCGCGGTCGTCGTCGGGTGCCGCGACCGACCGCAGCTCCGGCAGCGGATGCCCGTCGCTGAGCCAGAGCGGCACGGGCGAGGCCGCGTCGACGGCCGATCCCAGCACGACGGCGTCGATCATCGCCGAGCACGCGACGCGCTGCTCGGGCGGCACCCCGGCATCGCGCAGGATGACGAAGAGCGCCTCGTAGATCGCGAGGGTGCGCGCGTCCTCCACGGGTGCGCCGACGAGCACCGGCACGACCGCGGGCACGCGCGCGGTCGCCGCGCGGTACGCCCGCATCCACAGCCGCAGCCGATCGAGCGGCGGGCGCTCGGCATCGAGCGCCGCGCCGAGCTCGATCCCGGCGTAGAGCTCCTCGCGCATGCGGTGCACGATCGCGAGCCGGCCGCCGGGCAGGTGGTGGTACAGCGACGAGGGGTGCACGCCGAGCGCGGCGGCGACGCCGGGGATCGTGAAGTCGCCGTGCTTCGCGACCAGCCGAAGCGCCGCCTCCGCGATGAGCGTCGGCGAGAGGATGCGCTGCTTCGGCCTGGCCACGAGGCTCCGTTCCGTTCGGGGGCTCAGAACATGATGACGCTTCGCCCTCGCGCACCGGATCGCATGAGCTCGAAGGCGTCGTTCACCTCGTCGAGCCCGATGCGGTTGGTGATGAGCCGGTCGATCGGCAGCCGGCCGTCGAGGTAGAGCCGGGCGAGCATGGGGAAGTCGCGGGCCGGCACGGTCGATCCGTAGTTCGACCCCAGCAGCGACTTGCCCTCCTCGGCGAGCGCGAGCGCGTCGATCGGCACCGGTCGGTCCTGCGGCGGCAGGCCGACGACGACGGCCGAGCCGCCGCGCTTGAGCGTGGCGGGCATGATCGCGATCGTGTCCGGGCGCCCGATCGCCTCGAAGGCGACGTCGACGCCCTCGGGCACGATCTCCCGCACCCGCTCCGGCAGCGATGCATCCGACCGCACCGTGTGCGTCGCGCCGAACTCCTTCGCGAGCTCGAGCGACGCATCCGTCACGTCGGCGACGACGATGGGGCTCGCGCCCGCGAGCGCGAGACCCATGATGATGCTGATGCCCACCCCGCCCGCGCCGATCACGAGCGCCGAGCGGCCTGCCTTCAGCTGCGCGTCGTTGACGACCGCCCCGACGCCCGTCGCGATCGAGCAGCCGATGAGCGCCGCGACGTCGAAGGGCAGCTCCTTCGGCACCTTGATGGCCGCCTGCTCGGCGACGACGACGCGCTCGCTCATGGAGCCGACGGCGAGGTAGGGGTAGGCGGTGGCGCCGTCGAGGGTCATGGGCGTCGTGCCGTCGGGCAGCAGGCACGCCTCCGAGTTCGAGCCCGTGCACACCCACGTGCGCCCCTCGCGGCAGCTCGTGCACGCGCCGCACGGGTAGAACCACGTCATGACGACGTGGTCGCCGGGCTCGAGGCTCCGCACGCCCTCGCCGACCGCCTCGACGACGCCGGCGCCCTCGTGGCCCATGACCGTGGGGGTCGGCATCTGCCAGTCGCCGTCGAGCACGTGCCGGTCGGAGCCGCACACGCCCGAGGCGCCGATGCGCACGAGCACCTCGCCGGGCCCGGGTTCCCGCAGCGCGACCTCGCGGATGTCGAGGGTCGCCGTGCCGTCGTAGACGGCCGCTCGTGTCGTGGGCATCTCAGGCGTCCTTCCGGAAGGTGCGCTCGCGGTGCAGCAGGCGCGTGAGCAGCAGGTAGACGATCGCGGCGACGACGGCCGCGGGCAGGCTCGCGGTGATGACCGAGAAGGCCGCCTGCGTCTCGAGCGTGATCGGGTTGTAGAGCCAGAGGTAGAACGCGGCGCCGAGCAGCAGCGCGGCGATGCCTGCCCAGTTGACCCCGCCCGGGTACGCGTACAGCGTGCCGCGCTGCCCCAGGTGCATCTGCCGCAGGTCGATGCGCTGCTTGCGGAGCACGAAGTAGTCGGCGAGGGCGACGCCGCACAGCGCCGTGAGGAAGGCGCCGGAGACCGACACGAAGATCATGAACTGCTCGTACATGAACTGCGGGAAGAAGGTCATGATCGCCGGCAGCACGAAGAACGACGCGGTGAGCACCTTCCACGGCACCTTGGCGAGCAGCCCGCCCGACGACTGCCGGATCGCGAGGATCGTCGAGTAGACGATCGACGACATCGACGTGATGTTGGCGAAGGCGATGAAGATCAGCACCGCGATGCCGAGCACCGCGCCGCCGAAGGGCACCATCCACACCGTCGGGTCCGAGTCGCCGAGGGTGAGCGCGGCGGCCATGCCGACGACCTGCGCGATGAGCGTCGCGATGAGGAGCCCGCCGTAGGCGGGCCACACCGCGGCCTTGCGGGTGCGGGTCATGCGCGCGAGCGAGCCCATCACCGGGTACCACGAGACACCGACGCCCACGTTGAACTCGACGGCGACCATGAAGTTGAGCGTCTCGTCCTCGAACGGCGCGATCGGGGCCGCGGTGAGGAGCGCCTCCCACGACGTGTTGGCGATGAGGAAGACCATCATCACGACGGTGATCACGGCCAGTCCTGGGGCGATGACGGCGTTGAAGCGGCCGATCGTCACGGGGCCGCGCGAGAGCACCCACCAGGCGATCGCGATCGCGACGAGCCCGCCGATCGTCACCACGGGGCCATACTGCCCGAGGTCGGTGCCCGCCATGGTCGAGGCGACCTGGCTCGTCGCGCGGCCCGCCATGACGGCGAGCAGCGACGACCAGCCCATCTCGGTGATGAGGATGACGGTGAAGACGACGACGCCGACGCCCACGACGCCGAAGGCGCCGCGCAGCAGCATGTACTGCTCCGAGCCCCAGCGCTGCGACGCGACGACGGAGGCGAGCACCATGAAGCACAGGCCGATCGCGTTGCCGATGAGCATCGCCGCGATGCCGGCTTCGAAGCCGACGAGCAGCGCCGTCGAGCCGCCCACGAGGAAGGCCCACGTGGCGATCGCGAGCGCGGTGTTCACCCACGTGAAGTCGAGCGCGCTCCAGCTGCGCTCGCTCTTGAGGAGCGGGAAGGTGCCGAAGACGTGCTCCTGCGCGAGCTTCGGGTCGGTCGGCGCGACCTCGTGGCGGCTCACAGGGCCACGACCAGGATGCCGATGACGACGGCCGCGACCGAGACGCCGACGTAGGCCGCGAGCTCGCGGCCCGAGAAGGGCTGGCGCGATGCGTCGTCGAGCTCATCGCGCTCGACGGTGCCGATGCGGCGCTCGAGCTCGGCCGCGACGATCGGGTCCTTGCCGGCGGCGATCATCTCGCGCTCGAACTCGGAGGCGCGCGCCTCGCCGGCGCGCGCGGGTGGGGTGGGGGTCATGCTCGGCTCCTTCGCCGTCCTGCGGGACCGCGCCGTCGACGCGACGCTAAACCCAATCGGATTTGGTTTAGCGTCATACTGGGGCACGAGCGGCCCGCTCGTCAACACGGACCGGGCCGCACTCGCCCGATCTCGAGCCGCTTCGACGAGGATGGACGCATGGACGCCGACCGGACCCGCGCGATCGCGGTGGCGCAGGGCGCCGCCGTCGTCGACGACGTCGACCAGAACCTCGCGACCCTTGCGGAGCTCGTGCGGCAGGCCGCGCAGCTCGGTGCCGACGTCGTGGTGACGCCCGAGCTGTTCGCGACGGGCTACGCGCCGGAGCGCGCCTGGCGCCACGACGGCGCCGCGATCCGGGCGGCGCTCGCCGCGATCGCGCAGGAGCACCGGATCGGCCTCGTCGCCTCCTCCGTCGACTCCGTGGGCGAGGGGCACCACATCGCCGCCTCCTTCTTCTCGCCGGATGGCGAGGAGCTCTCGCGCGTGCACAAGGTGCACCTGTTCGGCGGGGTCGAGCAGGAGTGGATGACGCCGGGCCGGCAGTACGGTGCGCCGCTCGCCTGGGAGGGCGAGACGTGGGGCGTCGGCATCTGCTACGACGTCGAGTTCCCCGAGTTCGCGCGCTCGCTCTCCGCCGCCGGCGCCGACATCCTGCTCGTGCCGACGGCGGTGCCGACCGTCGAGGAGGGGATCGCCGAGCTCGGCGACGCGTGGCACTACTCCGCCACGCAGATCTCGACGCTGCAGGTGCCGGCGCGAGCGCTCGACAACGGCGTCGTGATCGCCTACGCGAACCAGTGCGGGCCGGGGTTCACCGGGCACAGCTGCATCGCGACCCCGTTCGGCCGCAACGCCGTGCTGCTGGGCGACGAGCCGGGCGTCGCGGTCGTCAGTGTGCCCGCGGCCGCGATCGAGCGCGCACGGGGGATCAACACGTACGCCGTCGATCTCGCGCGCCGGGCGTGACGCTTGCTACCTGAACCCGGCTCACCAGCTCCCGCGCCATTCCGGTGAGCATCGCGAGCTCTGCGCGGGCGGCTGCGCAGCCTCGAGCGCCGACGCGGCCGGCGGGCGGCGCACGTCGCCGACGGCACTAGATCGCGCCGGTCGCTCGCAGTTCTGCGATGCGTGCCGTATCCAGCCCGAGCAGCTCCCCGTAGACGTAGTCGTTGTGCTCGCCGACGTCGGGTGCGCCGTGCCGGATGGAGCCGGGCGTGCCGCTCAGCTTGATCGGCAGTCCGGGCAGACGCACCGTGCCGGCGCTCGTGTGCGGGGTGGGCACCATCATCGAGCGCGCTGCGATCTGCTCGTGCTCGACCACGTCGGCGACGGAGTGCACTGGGCCGAACGGTATGCCGGCGCGGTCGAGCACGGTGGACGCCTCGTCCGTCGTCATCCCGCGCAACCAGAGGCCGACCTCTGCCTCCACCTGCTCGACGTCGGCCATGCGGCCCGCCACGTCCCGCCAAGCGCCCTCGGTGAGCTCGGGGCGGCCCATCGCCGCGGCGAGGCGGCGGAAGAGGGGGTCCGTGCCCGCATGCATGTAGATCCACCCGTCGGCTGTGGGGAACGCGTTGGCGGGGCCGGAGATCGCATCGCGTGCGCCGGTGCGCTGCGGCTCGAGTCCCAGCTCGAGGAAGGCGCTCGGGGCCATGCCGAGCGTCGCGAACAGGGAGTCGAGCGAGGCGACGTCCACCAGCTGGCCGCCCGCGCCCTTGGACCTGGCGAGCAGCGCCGTGACCGTGCCGAGCGCGCCGTGGATGCCCGTCAGGTAGTCGGCGATGAAGGCGCCCGCGAGCGTGGGCGGGGCATCGACGTCCCCGGTGCGCGCCATGAGCCCCGACATCGCCTGCGCGATCGCGTCGAACAGCGACCGCTGCGCGAGTGGCCCCGTCTGCCCGAAGCCCGACAGTGAGGTCACCACCAGATCCGGATTGAGCTCGTGCAGCACCTCGGGCGAGAGGCCCATGCTCGCGAGGGTGCCGGGCCGGTAGTTCTCGACCAGGACGTCGGCGCGAGCGACGAGGCCTTGAAGGAGCTCGAGCGCGGCGGGATGGCGGGTGTCGAGCGTCACGCCGAGCTTGTTGCGGTTGTAGTGCATCACGTAGAGGCTCTCGCCGCGGATGCGCGGCTCGAAGCCCCGTGCGTCCTCCCCTCCCGGGCGCTCGACCTTGATGACCTCTGCGCCCATGTCGGCGAGGTACTGGGCGCAGAGCGGACCGGCGATGAAGCGCGAGAGGTCGAGCACCTTGATCTCTCTGAGCGCGCCGGTGCGCTCGGATGCGGCGGGTGGTGCGGCGACATGCATGACGTTGCTCCTCGAGATCGGGGTGCCGGCTACTCGTAGAGGGCCTCGGCGATGAACGACCCGGAGTCGCCGATCTCGGCAGCGAAGCGCTCGGAGGCGTCCGCTACGCGCTCGGCCCACGCCTCGCGGTCCTCGAGCTCGATGACGTTGACGCCGTCGGCCCGCAGCTCATCGACGGCCGCGTCGTTCGTCTCCTCGAGCAGCTGCAGCTGCTCGGCCGACGCCTCGTCGACCGCCGTCTGAATGATCTCTCGCTGCTCGTCGGTGAGTCCGTTCCACGTGTCGAGCGTGAAGACGATGGAAAGCGGGTTGTAGACGTGGCGGTCGAGCGTCACGTTGCGTGCCACTTCGCTCCATCCGTTGGTGAGGATCACGTTGGGGCTGCCCTCCGCGGCGTCGATCGTGCCGTTCTGCAGGCCGGTGTAGACGTCGCCGAGCGGCAGGACGGTGGCCTGCGCGCCGAGCGCATCCGCCATCTGCACGTAGAGAT
>JAPSIA010000060.1 GCA_031179215.1 Agrococcus sp. | reverse complement strand
CGCGCTCGGCGAGCCCCGCGTGCACGATCGCGACCGCGCGCGAGAGGGTGCCGTGCTGCGCCGCGTGCACGTCGACGACGAGGTCGATGAGCCCGAGCCCCGCGTCGAGCGAGACGTCGTCGAGCCCTTCGCCGCTCGACTCCGGGCACACCGGCACCCCGCCGATGCGCCAGCCGCCCAGCAGCGCCACGTCGCCCGCGATCATGGCCCCTGCCGAGTAGCCTGCGTAGGGCACGCCCGTCGAGACGAGGCCGCGGATCGTGTCGGCCGCGGGCATGACGGCCGCGTGGTAGCCGGGCGTGAGCCCGCCGCCGATGAAGATGCCGTCCGCACCGCCGAGGTCGGTGGGCAGGAGCGTGCGCTCGCGCGTGAGCTGGACGATCGAGACGGTGCCGGCGCCGAGCTTCGTCATGTCGTCGACGTAGTCGGCGTGCCACGCCGCGCCCTCGGCCTCGTCCTCAGCCCACAGCACGACCGCGATCGTGGGCGGCCCGCCCGCCCGCTCGCGCGCCTCGTCGATGAAGCGGCCCGTCCAGCGCGACTCGTCGTCGGCCCAGCCGCCGCCCAGCAGATGGATGCTCATGCCCGTCAGTCTGGCAGGGAAGCCCCCGGGGCCGGAGCACCCGGTTCGGGGCCGGAGGATTCCGGCTCCTGCGCGCGCTCGAGCGGATAGTCCACTCGAGGCGCCGCCCAGCCGGGGATCCTCCGGCGCCGGCGGGCCCAGCCGGCGGCTCAGCCGGCCGGGACCGCCGCGAGCGCGTCGTCGAGGATCTCGAGGCCTCGCCGCGCATCCTCATCGCTCATGACGAGCGGCGGCACGACGTGGATGCGGTTGTCGGCGGTGAAGGGCACGTAGCCGCGCTCGAGCAGCGCGCCCTTGAGCGCGGCGACGACGGATGCGTCGACGGGCTCGCGCGAGGCGCGGTCGGTCACGAGGTCGAGCGCCCAGAAGCAGCCGCGGCCGCGCACCTCGCCGATGATCGCGTGCCGCTCGGCGAGCTCGCGGAGCCCCGGCCCGAGGACGTCGGCACCCAGGTGCGCCGCGTGCTCGACGATGCCCTCGTCGGTCATGGCGTCGATGGCGGCGACGATCGAGGCGGCGGCGAGCGGGTGGCCCGCGTAGGTGAGGCCGCCGGGGATCGGCCGCTCGCGGAAGGTCGCCAGCAGCGCCTCGCTGAGGATGACGCCGCCCACCGGCACGTAGCCGGAGTTCACGCCCTTGGCGAAGGTGACGAGATCGGGGCGCACGCCGTCGTGCTGGTGGGCGAACCACTCGCCCGTGCGGCCGAAGCCCGCCATGACCTCGTCGATGATGAGCACGATGCCGTGCCGATCGGCGAGCTCGCGCAAGCCCTGCAGGTAGCCCGGCGGCGGGGGCAGGATGCCGGCGGTGCCGGGCACCGCCTCCACGAGGATCGCCGCGAACGTCGACGGCCCCTCCGCCTCGATGACGCGGCGGGCGTGCTGGAGTGCGCGCTCGCACTCCTGCTCCTCGCTCTCCGCCCAGAACTCCGACCGGTAGAGGAACGGCCCGAAGCAGTGCACGTGGCCGATCGCGAACTCGTTGCCGATCCGTCGCGCGTCGCCCGTCGCCGTGATCGCGGCTCCCGTGTTGCCGTGGTACGAGCGGTAGTGCGAGAGCACCTTCGTGCGGCCCGTGTGCGCGCGCGCCATCCGGATCGCGTTCTCCACCGCATCCGCGCCGCCGTTGGTGAAGAACACCGCCGCCATGTGCTCGAACTTCGACAGGATGCGCTCCGCCGCCTCGCCGCGCGGCAGGTTGGTGGTCGGCGGGGCGACGGTCGCGAGCTCGGCGGCCTGGCGCTGGATGGCCTCGACGACGCGCGGGTGCGAGTGGCCGATGTTCGTGTTGACGAGCTGGCTCGAGAAGTCGAGGTACTCGCGGCCGTCGTAGTCCCACATGCGCACGCCCTCTGCGCGGGCGATCGTGAAGGGATTCGTCGCGCCGTGCTTCGACCAGGAGTGCAGGATGTGCCGGTCGAGCTCGCGGGCGCGCTCGCCGTCCGCCGGGTCGATCGCCGTCGGTCGCAGTTCGGTCATGGCTCGCTCCTCGCTCGTGACGCTCGCGGCCCGCACCGCGCAGCCGTGCGGGGTCCCCTGCGGATGCTACCCGGGGCTCGAGCGCGGGGCCCGGCGACCCGGCCGGCGCTAGGATCGAGGGGCGCCGGGCATCACCTCCGCGCGCGAACCCGAAGTCCACGTTCGCGTCAGCCTGCCCAGGAGTCCCCGCCGATGCCCGCAACCGCTCGCCCGCCCCGTCTGATCGCCGTCGCCGCAGCGCTCGGCGCCCTCGTGCTCGCCGGCTGCGCGGCGCCCGCCGCCGAGCCCGCGCGCGGCGACGCGGCGGCGAGCGCCGCGACGATCGACGACTGCGGCGTCGCGGTGACGCCGCTCGCGCAGCCGGCAGAGCGCATCGTCGCGATCAAGTCGACGGCGGCAGAGCTCGTCGTCGCGCTCGGGCTCGGCGACGCGCTCGTCTCGACCGCGTTCCTCGACGGGCCGCTCGAGGGCTCCCAGGCGCCGACGATCGAGGGCATGCCCTCGCGCGAGGCGGTGCTCGCGCTCGAGCCGGATGCGGTCGTGGCGGGCTGGGAATCGGCCTTCGCGCCCGAGGCGGTCGGCGACCGCGAGCAGCTGCAGCAGCTCGGCGTGCAGACGTGGGTCTCGCCCGCGGCGTGCTGGTCGACCGACGTGCCGCCGCTCACGTGGCCCGCGCTCTTCGACGAGCTCGGCGCGGCAGGCGCGGCGCTCGGCGTGCCGGCGGCGGGCGAGGCGCTCGCTGCCGAGCAGCGCGCGGCGCTCGAGGCCATCGAGCCGGTCGCGGCCGCCGCGGCCCCCTCGGCCCTGTGGTACTCCTCGGGCGAGGACGCCCCGTACGTCGGAGCGGGCAGCGGCGCACCGCAGCTCGTGCTCGAGGCCGCGGGGCTTGAGAACGTCGCCGCCGCGATCGACGAGACCTGGGCGACGCTCTCGTGGGAGGCGGTCGCCGAGAGCGAGCCCGACGTCATCGTGCTCGTCGACGCCCCCTGGCACACCGCGGCGTCGAAGATCGAGCGGCTCCGCGCGAACCCCGCGACGGCCGAGCTCGCCGCGGTGCGCGAGGAGCGCTTCGTCGTCGTGCCGTTCCCCATGGCGGAGGCGGGCGTCGGCACCGTCGACGCCGCGGCGCTCGTCGCGGATGCGGTGCGGACGATGGAGCTCGAGTGACGCTCGCGCCCACCTCGCGCAGCCAGCCGCTCGAGCGGGAGCGGCGCCCGAGGCTCCCCCGCGCGCCACGAGCGCGCGCACGGCGCTGGGCGCTGCCGGCGCTCGCCGCACTGCTCGCGGTCGCCGCGCTCGCCGCGGTCTGCTTCGGAGCGGCAGGCATCGCGCCGGGCGACGCCCTCGCCTCGCTCGCGGCGCGCCTGGGCCTGGGTGCGACGCCGCTCGATCGCGTCGCCGACGCGATCGTCGTCGAGCTGCGCCTGCCGCGCGTGCTCGCGGCGTGCGCCGTGGGCGCGGGCCTCGCGATCGTGGGCACGGTCATGCAGGCGCTCGTGCGCAACCCGCTCGCCGACCCCTACCTGCTCGGCGTCTCCTCGGGGGCGTCGGTGGGCGCCGTGCTCGTGCTCATCGCGGGGCTCGGCGTGCTGCTGCCCGTCGCGGCGTTCGCGGGTGCCCTGCTCGCGCTGCTCGCCACGCTCGGCCTCGCGGGTGCCGCGGGCGGGGCGACGCCCACCCGCACCGTGCTCGCGGGGGTCGTGGTCGCATCCGCCGCCGCCGCGCTCGTCTCGCTCGTCATCTTCTGGCGGGCCGACGGCGACGCGTTCCGCGAGATCCTCGCGTGGCTGCTCGGCTCGCTCGCCTCCATCGGCTGGCCCGGGGCGGCCATCGCCCTCGCGGGAGCGGCGCTCGCGCTGCCGCTGCTCGCGACGGGGAGGCTGCTCGACGCGCTCTCGCTCGGCGACGGCGCCGCGGCGGCGCTCGGCGTCGACGCGCGCCGCACGCGCTGGGCGCTGCTCGTCGCGAGCGCGCTCGTGACGGGGGTGCTCGTGTCGGTCTCGGGCGCGATCGGCTTCGTCGGCCTCGTCGTGCCGCACGCGGTGCGGCTCGTCGTGGGCTCGGCGCACGCGCTGCTGCTGCCGGCGTCGGGGCTCGCGGGCGCGCTCGTGCTGCTCGTCGCCGACACCGTCGCGCGCGCCGCGTTCGACCCGCGCGAGCTGCCGGTCGGCATCGTCACGGCGCTCATCGGCGCGCCGATCTTCGCCGCCCTCATGCTCTCGGGCCGGGTGCGCTCATGAGCGGCCGGGGCCTGCGCGTCGAGGGGCTCTCGGTCCTCGTCGGCGGCCGGGCGCTCGTCGATCGGGCCACGTGGAGCGCGCCGCCTGGGCAGGTGACGGCGCTCGTCGGCCCGAACGGCGCGGGCAAGTCGACGCTGCTGCGGGCGATCGCGGGCGTCGTCCCGGAGCGCGCCCGTCGCTCCGGTGCCGTGCTCCTCGACGGCGAGCGGCTCGACGCGATGCCGGGCCGAGCGCGCGCCCGCCGCGTCGCGCTCGTGGAGCAGCTCGCCGACGGGGTGCCGCAGCTCACCGCGCGCGAGGCCGTCCGGCTCGGCCGCACGCCGCACCACCGCATGCTGGGCTTCGCGCTCGGCGACGACGACCACGTCGACGCCGCGCTCGCCGACGCGGGCGCGAGCGTGCTCGCCGAGCGGCGCCTCGGCGAGCTCTCGGGCGGCGAGCTGCAGCGCGTGACCCTCGCGCGCGCGCTCGCGCAGCAGGCCGGCTCCCCCGCCGGCGGGGCGCTGCTGCTCGACGAGCCGACGAACCACCTCGACATCGCCGCGCAGCTCGAGCTGCTCGCGCTCGTGCGCCGGCTCGCCGCCGACCGGCCCGTCGTGCTCACGGTGCACGACCTCGCCCTCGCCGCGACGCACGCCGACCGGGTCGTGCTCGTCGACCGCGGGCGGGTGCTCGACGAGGGGGCGCCGGAGGCGGTGCTCACGAGCGAGCGCATCCGCTCGGTCTACGGCGTCGAGGCGTCGATCGACGCCGACGCCGACGGCGTCGCGATCCGCTACCGGAGGGTGGACGCGTGAGGATCACCGTGCTCGCCGGCGGCGTCGGGGGCGCGCGGTTCGCGCTCGGGCTGCGCGAGGCCGCGCCGGATGCCGACATCGCGATCGTCGCGAACGTCGGCGATGACCTGTGGCTCGCGGGCGTGAAGGTGTGCCCCGACCTCGACTCGCTCATGTACGCGCTCGCGGGCGTCAATGACACCGAGCGCGGCTGGGGCCGCGCGAGCGAGAGCGAGCGCGTCTCGGCGGAGCTGCGCGCGTACGGCGTGGGCTGGCCCTGGTTCACGCTCGGCGACCTCGACCTTGGCACCCACCTCGCGCGCACCGCGCTCCTGCGCGACGGCGCGACCCTCACGGAGGCGACCGCCCGGCTCAGCGGGCGCTGGGAGCTCGGCGCGACCCTGCTGCCCGTCACCGACGACGAGGTGCCGACCCACGTCGTGACCGATACGGGCGTCATCCACTTCGAGGAGTGGTGGGTGCGCACGCGCGCCACGGCGCGCGCGCACCGCTTCGTCCAGCACGGCGCCGAGCGCGCGCGCGTCTCGCCCGCCGCGCTCGAGGCGATCCGCGGCGCCGACGTGGTGCTCGTCGCGCCCTCGAACCCCGTCGTCTCGATCGGCACGATCCTCGGCATCCCCGGCGTGCGCGACGCGATCGCTGCGGCGAGCGCGCCCGTCGTGGGCGTCTCCCCCCTCATCGGCGGGCGAGCCGTGCGCGGCATGGCGGCGACGTGCCTCGAGGTCATCGGCGTCGAGCCCGACGCGGTCGCGGTCGCCGAGCACTACGGCGCGCGCTCGCGCGGCGGCCTGCTCGACGCGTGGCTCGTCGCCGAGGAGGACGCCTCGGGCCTCGACGCGCTCCGCCGGCTCGGCATCCGCGCCGACGCCCGGCCGCTGCTGCTCACGCCCGGCGGGCCGGCGGCGCAGGTCGCGCGCGACGCGCTCGCGCTCGCGCTCGAAGCCCCGCGCGCCTAGGCCGCGACGGCCGCGGCGCGCAGCACGGCGCGCGTGTGCTCGCCGACCCCGAGGTCGATCGCGAGGTGCAGGTCGGCCAGCTCGTCGACGTCGATCCGCAGCGGCGAGTCGGGCGCGACCGGCAGCGCGACGTGGCCCGCGCGTCGGTGCAGCTCCGCGGAGTCCGGTCCGAAGCGGGGTCGGAGCGCGTCCGCCCGCCGCGCGGCGAGCAGCGTCGTGCCGGTCGCGAGCGCGTCGGGCACGAACGAGCGGGGCTCCTCGGCGGCGAGCTCGAGGGCCGCCTCGAGCGCCTCCGGCGTCAGCGCGGGCAGGTCGCCGAGCATGACCGCCGCGGGCCGGTCGGCGTCGAGGGCGGCCGCGCCTGCCCTGACCGCCGCGAGCAGTCCCGCACCCGGGTCGTCGACGACGCGAGCGCCCGCGAGCCCGGCGCGCACATGCTCGTCTCCCGTCACGACCACGACGCGCGCGACGCTCCTCGCGGCGATGGCTGCCGCGATCGTGTCGCGGGCGAAGGCGACCGCGAGCGCTGCGCGCGCGTCGCCCGCATCGAGGCGCGACTTGCCGATCGAGCCCTTCACGGGGATCACGACCGACCACTGCATGCGATCCAGGGTACGTCGCGCCGGATGCCCGTCGAGACCGATCGCGCTCAGGACTCGCTCAGTCGTCGCGCTCGCGCGCCACGACGCCCACGAGGCTCGGCGGTGCGATCGCGGCGAGGGCCCGGCGCCAGGCGGGAGCGGCGCGCCCGAGCGCGCGCCGCACCGCGCGCACGTCGTCGTCGACGGCGCCGCGGTCGCGCGGCCCCGCGTCGAAGACGGCGCGCTCGGCGGCGAGCCGCACGCGATCGCTCGCTGCCCCCAGCTGCGGCACGCGTGCGACGATGGCCGCCTGCACCTGCCCGGGCGTGGCGGATGCGGGCAGGCGCGCACCGAGGTCGGCGAGCGTCGCGCGCAGCTCGAGCCAGCCGCCCGGGGCGCCGCGCCGCAGCCGCACGGCCCGCTGCGCCGCCCGCACGAGCGCCGGGAGCGCGAGCACGAGCAGCACGCCGAGCGCGGTGAGGATGCCGCGCACGAGGGCGGGGTCGAGCAGCGGCGCCGCCTGCCCGCCCGGCTCGCCGGGAGCGGCGCTCACCGACGGCGTCGGCGCCGCCGTCGAGGCGCTCGGCGTGGGCGTCGGCGTGGGCGCCTCCGTCTGTGCCGGCTCGGGCGCATCGCTCGCGGACGGCGTCGGGGTCGGCGTGATCGCCGCACCCTCCGGGCTCGCGGCGCCCGTGCCGGCGCCGGGCGTCGTCTCGACGCGCACCCATCCCGCTCCGTCGATCCAGGCCTCCGCCCACGAGTGCAGCTCGTTCGTCGTGACCGCCCAGCCGCCGCTGATGGCGGTGCCGGGCAGGAAGCCGACGACGACGCGCGCCGGCACGCCCGCGCCCCGCAGCAGTCCCGCGGTCGCGCTCGCGTAGTGCACGCAGTAGCCGCTGCGCGTCTCGAGGAAGCCCGCGAGCGCCGCCCAGCCGTCGCCGCCGGCGCCAGCGAAGCCCGGCAGGTCGAGCTGCTCGGAGTAGCTCCACAGCCCATCGGTCATGAAGGCGTGCACGGCCGCGACGCGCTGCGCGGTGCTCATGCCGTCGTCGACGAGCGCTGCGCCCGCTGCGGCGATCCCCGCCGCGGCCTCCGGCATCGCGAGGTAGGCGTCGTGGCCCGTCGAGCCGGCGTCGGCCGGCAGCGAGTCGAGCGGCCGCGAGCGCGAGCCGCTCGCCGTGTACTCGAGCGCGTCCGTCTCGACGTCGGCGCTGATGCGCAGCGCATCGTTCGCGTCGTCCCAGCTCGAGCCCTCCGGAGCGCCCACCCCGGCCACGCGCTCCGGTGTCGGCAGGCTCTCGGCGCGCACCTCGCCCATCCGCACGGTCATCTGCACGGGCGCCCCCGTGCTCGCGCCCTCGACGAGCTCCTCGGGGTTGCCGGGCTCGGGTTCGACGGCGACGAAGCCCGCGTCGCCCGCGCTCGGGAGGGTCATGAGGCGCGTCACGATCGGCTCGCCGTCGGTCGTGGAGTACGTGAACACCGGCCGGTCGGCCGGGCGGCGCAACTGGTCGCCGAGGTCGATCTCGGTGCTGAGCACGGGCGTCGCGGGCGCGAAGAGCTCGTCGAGCGTCGGCAGGTCGACGTCGGTCGCGCGCGGGCTCGGCGCGACGAGCGGCACGGCCGCGGCGAGCACGGCCGCCGCGCCGACGAGCGCGACGGGTGCGAGCCAGCCTCGAGGCCGCGAGCGCCGCTCGTCGATCGCGGGAGCGGCGAGCACCGCCGCGGTCGCGATCGCGCCCGGCAGCGCGTGCCACCACGGCACGTCGATGCGGAAGGCGATGGGCAGCACGAGCGGCACGGCCGCGAAGACGACCGCGATCGCCGGCACCCGCAGCACGTGCCCGAGCACGTCGACCATCGCGGCGATCGCGATGGCCGCGGCGACGATCGCGCCGAGCACGGCGCCCCTCGCGTCGATCGGCGTCGACGCCGCCCACGCGATGTCCGTCGCGCCGCGGCTGAGCACGAGCATCGTCTCCGAGAACGACTCGGGCGTCGGCACGACGCCGAGCAGCGCCTCGTCGGCGGCGGTGAGGGCGGTGATCCATCCGGCCCCGACGACCCCCGCCGCGAGGGTGCCCACGAGCGACGGAGCGACCGAGCGCACGAGCGCCGCCACGAGCGCCATCGAGCCGAGGGCGAGCGCGACGGGCCCGAGCCACGCCTCGCCGAGCACGCTCACGGCCGACCACAGCCAGGCGATCGGCAGGGCGGCGAGCGCGATGGTCTCGACGGCGCCCGCGCTGCCCCGTCGAGGCAGCCGCACGCGCGGATCGCGCTCGTCGTCGCCGCGCTCGGGAGCGCGGTCGGCCAGCAGCTCGCGCGCGCTCACGAGAGCTCCCGCACGGGCCCGACGCGGTCGATCCAGCGCTGGATGCGCACGCGGGAGCCGGGGGCGATGCGCCGCGGCGCGGCGTCGCGGGCGGCGACGAGCCACAGGGTCGATCCCGGCGGCAGCGTCCATGTCTCCGGCGCGCGCTCCTCGAGCGCGACGACGTGGGCGGTCACGCCGTCGCGCGGCGCGGCCCGCTCGCGCGCGACCGCCTCCATCGACGCGAACGCCGCGAGCGCCGCGGACAGGTCGCGCCAGTCGGCGCGCTCGATGCTCGGCTCGCCGGTCTCGCGCACGTCGACGGTGCGATCGCTGCCTGCTAAGGCGCGCACGAGCGAGCACGCGGCGCGCGCGAGCCGATCCTGCGCGTCACGATCGGCGCCGGCGGCGCCCGCGGTGTCGACCACGACGACGTCGTCGTCGCTCGCGGGATTCGCCTCCTGCCGCACCATCAGCTGCCCGCGCTTGGCGGTCTGGCGCCAGTGCACGCGCCGCTGGGGGTCGCCGTGGCGCCACTGGCGCACCATCGCGTCGACGTTGTCGGCCGCGCGCGACTGCGCGAGCCTGCCCTCCTCGCGGTTCGAGCGCAGCGCCGCGCTCGGGATCGGCAGCACCTCGGGGCCGACGACGAGGCTCGCGCGCGGGTCGACCGTGCGCGTCGTGCGCATGACGCGGAACGGGTCGAGCGCGGTGATGGCGACGGGCGCGAGCCGCCAGCGGCCGCGCGGGTGCGCGCCGAGCCCGACCTCGTCGCGACCGCCCGGACCGAGCTCGCCCTCGAGCAGCAGGTAGCGCTCGGGGCCCGGCGCCCACGTCGACCACCTCGCGCCCGCGTGCCGCGGCTCGCCCGCGATGCGCAGCGACGCCTCCTGGCCCTCGGCGATGACCCCCGGCACGCCGATGCGCACGCTGCCGACGGCGCCGATCGACCACCAGGCGCCGAGCGCGAGCATCGCGAGGCACAGCGAGGCCGGCACGAGCAGCACGGCCTGCCGCTCCCAGTAGGCGGCGACGAGCAGGAGCGCTCCCGCGAGCAGGAGCACGACGCCGCGCGCCGTCGGGCGCGCGCGCACGCGATCGGCGGTTGCGCGGCGCGCGGCGCGCCGATCGCGCGCTTCGCGCGCGCTCGATCGGGCTGCCGCGGCCATCAGCGCATGACGGGCGCGACCGTCGATGCGAGCGCGAGGGCGACGACCGCGCGCGCGTCGTCGTAGCGCGCGTGCGGGTCGTGCATGACGAGGTGGTGCGGCAGCACGTGCGGCGCGAGCGCCTTGACGTCGTCGGGCGAGAGCCAGTCGCGGCCGAGCAGGTGCGCGTGCGCCTTCGCGGCGCGCACGAGCTGCAGGGTCGCGCGCGGGCTCGCACCGAGGCGCACGTCGGGGTGCGAGCGCGTCGCGCGCGCGATGCGCACGGCGTAGCGCTCGACGAGCTCGTGGGCGCGCACGGCGTGCGCGGCGTCGATCTCGGCCTGGAACTGCTCCTGCGTCGTGACGGCGCGCACGGCGTCGAGCGGCTGCGCGGTCTCGCGCGCCGCGACCATCGCGTGCTCGGCGTCCTCGTCGGGATACCCGAGCTCGAGCCGGGCCATGAAGCGGTCGCGCTGCGCCTCCGGCAGCGCGTACGTGCCCTCCATGTCGATCGGGTTCTGCGTCGCGACGACGAGGAAGGGCGTCGGGAGCACGTGCGTGACGCCGTCCACCGTCACCTGCCCCTCTGCCATGCACTCGAGCAGCGCCGCCTGGGTCTTGGGGCTCGCGCGGTTGATCTCGTCGGCGATGACGATGTTGGCGAAGACCGGGCCGGGCTGGAAGCGGAGCTCCCCCGAGCGCTGGTCGAGCACCGACATGCCCGTGATGTCGCTCGGCAGCAGGTCGGGCGTGCACTGGATGCGGCGCACGGTGCCGCCGATCGCCGCCGCGAAGGCGCGCGCCAGCTGGGTCTTGCCGACGCCGGGCACGTCCTCGAGCAGCACGTGCCCCTCGGCGAGCAGCACCGTGAGCACCGTGCGGATCTCGTCGGCCTTGCCCGCGATGACGCTCGCGACCGCGCGCTCGATGCGCTCGCCGGCCGTCGCTGCGCGCTGCGCGCGGTCATCCGCGGCCGCGCGCCCGCGCGCCTCGCCGCGAGAGCGCGCAGGCTCCTGCTCGTCGCGCCCCGCTGCGCTCATCCCTCGACCCCCGCCTGCGCCATCGGCGCCCCGTCCGCCATCGCCTCGCGCCGCGCCATCGCCTCGCGCTGCGCGGTCGCCTCGCGCCGACCGGTCTCGAGCCCCTGCCGGAAGGCCTCGTCGGCGCCGAGGCGGAACATGTCATCGGCCGCGTCGCGCACGAGCCGCCTCGCGCCGGGCTCGTCGAGCTCGGTCACGTGCCGGCCCATCCCCCGCACGAGCACGACGGGCACCCCGTCGGCCTTGCCCGCCACGAGGTCGGCGGCGCCGGCGATCTCGTCGGCGATGGCCGGAGCCGTGACGGTCAATGGGCGCCCGGCCGCATCGAGCTGCCCCGAGAGCGGCTCGAGCACGCGGATGCCAGCGGCGCCGATGGCGACGTCGGTCTGGCCGACCCGCCAGGCGCGGCCGAGCGTGTCGCTCACCACGACGCCCATGCGCACGCCGAAGCGCGACCGCAGCGCCTCGGCGATCGCGCGCGCCGACGCATCCGAGTCGATCGGCAGCAGCAGGATCGTGCCCTCGTCGGTGTTCGACGCGTCGACACCCGCGGCGGCGAGCACGAGCCCCGAGCGGTGCTCGACGATGCGCGTGACGCCCCCGGGGTGCTCGCGGCTCGCGACGAGGCGCACCGACTCCTCGTCGATCGCCTGCTCGCGCTCGGCGGCAGGGCGGATGCGCCCCTCGGCCTTCGAGACGACCTTGCTCGTGACGACGACGACGTCGCCGTCGCGCGGCGCGAGGGGCTCGAGCGCGGCCGCGACGAGCCGCGGCAGGTCGTCGCCCGGGCGGATCTCGCCCATGCCGCGCACGGCCACGAGCTCGAGGTCGGCGCGGGGCTCGGCGTCGCTCATCGCGACTGCAGGAAGGTCGCGACCGCGCGCGGCACGTACGGGCTGATGTCGCCGCCGAGCTCGGAGACCTGCCGCACGAGGCTCGAGGAGACGTGCGCGTTCTCGGGGTTCGGCAGCATGAAGATCGTCTCGACGTCGGCGAGGTTGCGGTTCACGATCGACATCGGCGTCTCGTACGCGAGGTCGGTCGACGAGCGGATGCCCTTGACGAGCACCTCGGCGCCCACTTGCTGGCAGTAGTCGACGAGCAGGCCCATCGACCAGTTCGCGATGCGGATCTCGCCCGCCACGCGCGCCTCCTCGATCGCCCGCTCGATGAGCTGCTCGCGCTCGACGACCGGGAGGAAGGCCTGCTTGTCGGGGTTGTGGGTCACGACGACGTGCACCTCGTCGAAGAGCTTCGCGGCCCGCGCGATCACGTCGATGTGGCCCAGGGTCACAGGGTCGAAGGAACCGGGCACGACGGCGATGCGAGGCATGGCTCCAGCCTAACGGGCCGATGCCGTCGGCCGCGGCGGGGCGGCGGGTGCCG
>JAPSIA010000179.1 GCA_031179215.1 Agrococcus sp. | reverse complement strand
CGGCGCGGGCGCGGGTGCGTCGGCATGCCGTCGATCCTACGGCCGGGCAGGGGTTCCGCCGGCCGCGAAACGCGCGTCGAGTGGGCGTAGGCTCGAGGCATGACCGATCGCATCCAGCGCACCGACGCCGAGTGGCGCGAGATCCTCGACCCGGCAGCGTTCACGGTGCTGCGCGAGGCCGGCACCGAGCGCCCGTGGACGGGCGCGCTGCTCGACGAGCAGCGGCAGGGCGTCTACTCGTGCGGCGCGTGCGGCAACGAGCTGTTCCGCGACGAGACGAAGTTCGACGCCGGCTGCGGCTGGCCGAGCTTCTACGAGACCGTGCGCGAGGACGCCGTCGAGCTCATCGAGGACCGCTCGCTCGGCATGGTGCGCACCGAGGTGCGGTGCGCGAAGTGCGGCAGCCACCTCGGGCACCTCTTCGACGACGCGCCGCAGACGCCGACGGGCGATCGCTTCTGCATGAACTCCGTCGCGCTGAGCTTCACGCCCGAGGGCTGAGCGGCTCCGCGGCCGCGATCGCCGCGGCGGCGACCCGCCGGCCGACGGCGACCGGATCCTTCGGGCTCCCGCGGAGGAAGCCCGCGAGGGTACCGGTGTAGGCGAGCAGCACCGCGTCGGCGAGCTCCGGCGCGCGATCGCCGGCGATCGGGCGCGCGAGCGCCAGCAGGCGCTCGCCGAGCAGTGCCGTGTCCTCCGCGAGCGCCGCGGCGATCGGCTCTGCGGCATCGCGCAGCTCCGCGCTCGCCGCGAGGAACGCGCACCAGCGCGCGGCTCCGCCCACGCCGGTGCGGTAGTCCGCGAGCGCGTCGAAGATCGCCAGCAGCCGCTCGGCGTCGTCGGCCGCCTCGACGATGTGCCGATCCCAGACTCGCCGCCAGGCGTCGGCGCGCGCCTCGAGGGCGGCTGCGACGAGCCCGTCCTTCGTGCCGAAGTGCGCGTAGAGCGTCGCCGCCGCGACGTCGGCCTCGCGCAGCAGCTCGTCCACCGGCGTCGCACGGATCCCGCGGTCGAACAGCAGCCGGTCGGCGGCGCGCAGCAGTCGCTCGCGCGCGGGAGGTCGCTGCATCGATGCCACGGCCCCACGGTACCGAGCATTGACTTGCAACGCTCGTTCTGCTCAAGTAGAACGTGCGTTGCAGCAGGCTGCGAGAGGAGGCGACGTGCGGGCCCTCGTCCTCGGCGGCATGGCGCTCATCGCCGCGACCTACGGCATGGCGCGCTTCGGCTACGGGCTCTTCCTGCCGGCGCTGAGCGACGAGTTCGGGCTGACGCCCGGCGGCGCGGGCCTCGTGCAAGCGGGGAGCTTCCTCTCCTACTGCTGCGCGGCAGCCGTCGCGGCACGGATGTCGAGGCACCCGCGCGCGGGCGTCGCGAGCGCGGGCGCCGCCGCTGCGATCGGCTCAGCGGGGGTGGCGCTCGCGCCGGGCGCAGCAGTCCTCGCCGCGAGCGCGATCGTGGCCGGAGCGGGCGCGGGCTTCGCGACGCCGGCGCTCGTCGCGCTCGTCCAGCGCGCGGTGCCGCCCGCACGCGAGGAGCGCGCGCAGACGACCGTGAACGCGGGAACGGGAGCGGGGATCGTCGTCGCCGCCCTGCTGCTCGTCGTCGCGGGCGAGCACTGGCGCCTCGCGTGGGCGGCGATCGCCGCGCTGACCGCCGCGTCGAGCATCGCGGTGCTGCGCAGCGCGCGGGGGCTGCGCGACGAGCCCGGGCGCGTCCCGCAGCGGCGGGCACGCTCCACGCTCCGCCCGCTCGCGGCTCCCCTGGCGGCTGCGCTGCTCGCCGGCGCCTCGAGCGCGGGCGTGTGGACGTTCGGCAGCACGGTGCTGGCCCAGGCGCAGCCGCTGGGGCCGGGATCGCCCGTCGTGGCGTGGCTCGTCCTCGGCGCCGCGGGCGTCGCGGGTGCTTGGGCGGCGCGGATCGTGCAGTCCTGGAGCCTCCGCACCGCGTGGTCGGCGACGACGCTCACGATGGTCGCGGCGACGCTCGCCCTCGGGCTCGCCCCCGGCGCGGCACCGGTCGCCCTCGCGGCGGCGGCGGCGTTCGGCGCGAGCTACACCGCGCTGAGCGGTGTGCTGCTGCTCTGGGCCGCGCGCATCGACGCGGGGCGCGCCGCGCAGGGCGCGGTCGCGCTCTTCATCGCCCTCGCCATCGGGCAGGCGGCCGGCGCTGCGGCGGTCGGCGCGCTCGTCGGTGCGCGGCCCGCCGTCGCGTTCGCCGTCGCGGCAGCTATCGGGGTGCTCGCGCTCCTGCCCGCCCACCGCGCGCTCGCGGCCGACGGATCGCCGAGATCGCGACCGCGACGATCGTCAGGGCGGCGCCCACGAGCGACCACACCGTCACCGGGTGATCGGCGGGCATGACGAGGTCGAACACGACCGAGGCGATCACCTGGCCGCAGATCGTCGCGAGCCCGAGCGTCAGCACGCCCAAGTGGTGCACGGCGACCGAGACGAGCGCCATGACGACGACGCCGAGCGCGCCTCCGATGTAGAGCCAGGGCTCCGCGGGCAGCGGCTGCGCCGCGACGCCCGCGAGCGCCTGCGCACCGACGATGACCGCGAGCAGGATCGTCCCGACGGCGAAGTTCTGGGCGCTCTGCGCGATCGCCGAGCCGGTGTGCCGCTGCACGAGGCCACCCATCGCCTGCTGCAGCGCTTGCAGCAGGCCCGCCGCGAAGGGCAGCGCGACGAGCCACGCGCCCTCGAGCTCGCCCGTGCCGAACAGCGCGAGCCCGACGGCGACGAGCGCGAGCATCGCGCCGATGAGCCGGGGCGCGGTGATGGGCTTGCGAGCGAGGCCGCCGAAGGCCATCCGGTCGACGGCGAGGCCGCTGATCGTCTGCCCCGCGACCTGCCCGACCGTGAAGAGCGCGATGCCGATGATGCCGGCGACGAGCCCTTGCGAGGCGACGACGAGCGCGCCGATGCAGCCGGTCGTGAGGTACCACCACGGCATCGTGCCGTCGCGCACGACGGCCACGAGCCGCACGACGCCGGCGCGAGCCGGCTTCGAGACCGCGAGCACGACCGCGAGGAA
>JAPSIA010000178.1 GCA_031179215.1 Agrococcus sp. | reverse complement strand
CGCGTCGAGGACGGCCGCGTGCCGCGCCTCGTCACGGTCGAGAGCCCGAACGAGGACATCTCGCGCAGCCACGTCGAGCTGCGCGTGGAGGACTGGAACCTCGTGGCCGTGGACCTCAGCTCGACCAACGGCACGCTGCTGCTGCGCGAGGGGGCCGCGCCGCAGCGCCTGCGGCCCGAGGCGTCGACGATCCTGCAGCTGGGCGATCGGCTCGACCTCGGCGACGGCGTCGTCGTCGCGATCGAGCCCATCTCGAGCGGGACCCTGCCGTGAGCCCGAAGCGCGCGCCCTCAGCGCCCCCCGAGCTGCCCGGCTACGACTACGTGTCGCTGCTGGGCTCCGGCGGCTTCGCCGACGTGTTCCTCTACCAGCAGCTCCTGCCGTCGCGGAAGGTCGCGATCAAGGTGCTGCTGCCGGACGCGGTCAACCGCGAGCTCATCGAGAACTTCCGGCACGAGGCCAACGTCATGGCGCAGCTCTCGACGCACCCCTCGATCGTGACGATCTACGGCGCGGCCGTCGCGCCCGACGGCCGCCCGTTCCTCGCGATGGAGTACTGCCCGAGGCCCAACCTCGGCGTGCGCTATCGCCGCGAGCGCTTCTCGGTGCCGGAGGTGCTCTCCCTCGGCGTGCAGATCGCCGGCGCGGTCGAGACGGCGCATCGCGCCGGCATCCTCCACCGCGACATCAAGCCCGCGAACATCCTCGTGACGGCGTACAACCGCCCGGCGCTGACCGACTTCGGCATCGCGACGAGCTCGGGCGTCGGCGAGGACGCGAGCGGCATGTCGATCCCGTGGTCGCCGCCCGAGTCGTTCCTCGATCCGCCCAGGTCCAGCCCCGCATCCGACGTGTTCTCGCTCGCGGCGACGCTCTCGACCCTGCTCGCGGGCCGCACGCCGTTCGAGCTGCCCGGCGGCAGCAACACGAGCGTCGACCTCATCCACCGCATCCAGCGCGGCGAGATCTCGCCCCTCGCGCGCCACGACGTGCCGCAGCGGCTCGAGGCGGTGCTCGTCTCGGCGATGGATCCCGATCCCGCTCGCCGCCACCAGTCGGCGATGGCCTTCGGCCGCGCGCTGCAGCAGGTCGAGGCCGAGATGGCGCTGCCCGTCACGCCGCTCGACGTGCTCGACGACTCGCTCGACCCCGAGGCGGTCGACGAGGAGGACGGCGGTGCGACGCGCATCCGCGGGGTCGTCTCGATCGACCCGCACGCGGGGGAGCCGCCCGCCTTCCAGCGCCCCGGCGCCCCGGGCGCGGTCTCCGACGCGACGGTCCGCCGCGCGCCCGCAGCGGCCCCAGAGCACGCCGCGCCGTCGGCCGCCCCCGCCGCGCCCGCCGCTCGGCGCTCGAGGCGCACGACCGTCTTCGCCATCGTCGGCGGCGCCCTCGTGGCGGTGCTCGGCTTCGGCATCGTGTGGCTCGCGCTCAGCGCGGGCGACCGCCGGCAGCCGCAGGCCAACCCCACCCAGACCGTCGCGCCGCCCGCCGCCCCGCAGCGCCCGAGCGCGCCCATCAACGTCACGGGCACCGTCGAGGGCGACTCCGTGCGCTTCACGTGGACGAACGCGCAGCCGCAGGAGGGCGACTCGTTCCAGTACCGCTACGAGCGCAGCGACGCCGATCCGATCACGGCGCAGGTCACCGAGCCCGGCGTCGTGCTCGAGCGCGACGGCGACGGCAGCTCGTGCATCCTGGTGCGCGTGGTGCGCGTGGACGGGCGATCGTCGAACGACACGGAGGGCTGCGTCGATGGCTGAGCAGGTTCCCGAGCTGCAGATCGAGTTCGCGGGGGAGTGGATCCGCCTCGATCCCTCGCGGCCGTTCGTCATCGGGCGCGAGGGCGACCTCACGGTCGACGACAACCAGTACCTCCACCGCCAGTTCCTCGAGCTGCGGCACCAGGAGGGGCTGTGGTGGCTCTCGAACCTCGGCTCGCGGCTCTCGGCGACCGTCTCCTCCGGCGGCGGTGCCGTGCAGTCGTGGCTCTCGCCGGGCGCTCGGCTCCCGATCGTCTTCTCGGAGTGCTCGATCGTGTTCACGGCCGGTCCGACGACCTACGAGCTGGGCCTCCACTCGCAGGAGGCGGCCTTCACGATGTCGACGGAGCACCGGCGCCGCTCCTCGGGCGAGACGACGGTCATGCCCGTCGCGCTCACGCAGCTGCAGAAGCTGCTCATCGTCGCCCTCGCCGAGCCGATGCTGCGGCGCGACGGCGTGGGCGTGAGCGAGCTGCCCTCGAGCGCGGCCGCCGCCGAGCGCCTCGGCTGGACCATGAGCCGGTTCAACCGCAAGCTCGACAACGTCTGCGACAAGCTCGACCGGATGGGCGTGCAGGGGCTGCGGGGCGGTGTCGGCAAGCTCGCGAGCAACCGCCGCGCGCGGCTCGTCGAGTACGCCGTCTCGTCGCAGCTCGTCACGCGCGCCGACCTCGCGCTGCTCGACGACCCCGCGCTGCGCGACGCGGACGAGAGCCAGGACTGATGCACGAGCGCACCACCGACGGAGGAGCCCAGTGAAGGTCAAGCTGACCCTGCACCGGCCGATGGCCGAGCCGACCGACGTCGTCATCACCGCCGACTCGACCGCGACCGTCGAGGACGTCGCCAAGCAGATCGCGCTCGCCGACCCCGCGCGGTCGATCGCGTTCGCCGAGGGCGACACGCTCTCGCTCGCGGTCGCGCCGCCGACCGAGCAGCACCTCGTCGACCTGCAGCCGGATGCGCTCATCACCGAGGCGCCGATCGGCTCGGGCTTCCACGCGCAGGTCGTCAACCTCGGCGCAACGCGCGCGCGGCACGGCGGTCCCGCGGGCTCCGCGCTCGAGGTCGTCGCGGTGCTCCGCGCGATCGGCGGCCCGCTCGCCGGCCAGGAGTTCCAGCTCGGCCGCGGCCACGCCTCGATCGGCCGCGACCCCTCGAACGACATCGTGCTCGCCGACCCGCTCGTCTCGAAGCGGCACGCGCGCATCGAGGTCGGCACGCACATCGAGGTCGTCGACCGCGGCTCCGCCAACGGCGTGCTCGTCGACGGCGCGCCGGTGTCG
>JAPSIA010000177.1 GCA_031179215.1 Agrococcus sp. | reverse complement strand
GCGATGACGAGCTGGCGCCCGAGCACCGACGGCATGTGCGCCTGGGCCGACCAGAGCGCGGGGCCGTCGAGCACGGCACCCGCCGTCGTGGCGGGGGTGGTTTCGGTGAGCGTCATCGCTCCTCCTCGTTCTGCGAAGGTGTCGGCGCGACCAGCGCGGCGCAGCTGGCCCTCGGCAACGGTAGACCGCCGCAAGCGTCAGGTACAGCGACGGTTGCTGACCGATATCAGTCGGTTCCGCTTACATGTTCGGCGAACGTCGCGGCGATCGCATCGCGCACGGCGAGCAGGGCCGGATGCGCCTCCGCCCCTTCGCGCGTGACGAGCAGGATGTCGCGGTGCTCGTTCGTCGGCAGACGAGGGCTCGGCGCGGCAGCGGTGCCCGCCTCGCGCACCACGAGATCGGGCAGGAACGCCGCCGCGAGGCCCGCCTCGACCATCCGCAAGTGGAAGAGCATGTCGGAGGAGACGTGGGCGATGCGAGGCTCGAAGCCGCGCTCGCGGCACACGCGCAGCGCCCACTGCGTCGAGGCGGCCTCCGGCGGCTCCATCACCCAGGGGATGCGGTCGAGCGGCGCATCGGCGAGGCCCTCCGGCAGGTAGCCGCGCACGGGGTCGCTCCCGATGGCCGAGGCGCGCACGCCCCCGACGGGTGCGAGCCGCGTGCCGGGGAAGGTGTCGGTGACGACCGCGTCGACGTGCCGGGCCACGAGCTGCTGCACCGAGTCCTGCGGATCGGAGCGCCGCAGCCGCACCTCGAGGCCAGGGTGCGACTGCGCGAGGCGCTGGAGCGCGGCGGGCATGACGATGCGGCCGATCGAGGTGAAGACGGCGACCGAGACGACGCCGCGCGGCTGCTCGTGGGAGGCGGCGAGCTCGGTCTCGGCGCGCTCGAGCGCCGCGAGCACCGCCTCGGTGTTGTGCACGAGCTCGAGGCCGACGGGCGTCAGGCGCGAGGTGCGGCCGACCTTCTCGAGCAGCACCGCGCCGGTCTCGCGCTCGAGGAGCGCGAGCTGCTGCGAGATCGCCGAGTGGCTGTAGGCGAGCTCGCGGGCGGCGGCGGTGATGCTGCCGTGCATCGCGACCGCCCGCAGCAGCACGAGTCGGTGGAGGTCGAGCACAGCCGTAGCCTACGGCGCGCCGAAGTACGCCTCCGCGAACGGCTGCTCGAGGAGACCGACGTACTGCGGCCGATCCTCGAGATCGGCGAAGTGCCGCCGCATCGCGGCCTCCGCCTCGTCGGCGTCGCCGAGGCGCAGGGCATCGAGGATGGCGCGGTGCGCGTCGAGGTTCCAGTCCTCGGTGGTCCCCGTGCGCACCGATGACGACCCGGTGAGCAGCGCGATCGTGTTCATGGGATTGAGCAGCAGCACGAGGGCCGGCTGATGCGTCGCCGCGAGGATGCCGGCGTGGAACGCTGCGTGCGCGTCGTGCGCGCGCGCCTCGTCGCCCGCGGCGATCGCGTCGACGAGGGCCCGCTCCTGGCGCTCGAGCTCGACCCAGTCCTCGCCGGTGCCCGACTCGGCCGCGAGCCGCACGACGAGCGTCTCGAGGGTGATGCGCGCATCCATCACGTCGCCGACCGTGAGCGTGGATCGCGCGAGCCGCGCGATCATCGCCGTCGCGAGCGCCTCGTCGTTGGGCTCGGCGACCATGGTGCCGCGGCCCTGCCGCACCGTGAGCAGGCCCCGCGCGACGAGCGCGCGCACGGCGTCGCGCAGCACCGTGCGGCTCACGCCGAGCGCCGCCGAGAGCTCGGGCTCCGTCGGCAGCAGCGTGCCGGGAGCGAGCTGACCGCTGAGGATCTGCTGCTCGAGCACGGCGCGCACCCGGTCGCTCTTGAGGCTGCCGACCGTGCCGGAGACGCCCGACCACGCTTCCCGCACCGACGCGCTCACCGTCATGGCCTCCCCCTCTCGCAGCACCCGCTCGAGCGTACGGCCACCGGGGCTGCGCCGCCGATCGCGGGCGGCGCAGCCCCGGCGCTCACGCCGCGATCGTCTCCTCCTGCCGCGAGAGCACGCGGCCGGCGATGAGGCCTCCGCCCACGCACAGCAGCATGATGATGCCGAGCAGCACCGGGATGACCACGACGGCGCTGCCGACCGCGAGCGCCAGCCCGGCGGCGATGGAGGGCACGAAGCCGCCGATCAGGCCGCCGATGTTGTACGAGACGGCGACGCCCGAGTAGCGGTACCGGGCGCTGAAGAGCTCCGACAGCATCGTGCCGAGCGGGCCGTACGGGAGGCCGAGGATGCCGATGCCGATCGCGACCGATGCGATGACGAGCACCTCGACCCCCGAGCCGAGCATGAGCGCGATGGGCACCACGAGCACGACCGCGAGCGCGCCGCCGAAGACGACGGTCCTCCAAGCGCCCCAGCGGTCCCCCAGGCGCGCGCCGATGTAGATGCCGATGGCCTCGAGCACCGCGCCGAGCATCGTGGCGATGAGCAGCTTCCAGGGCTCCATGCCGAGCTCGCCCGTGCCGAAGTTGACGGCGTAGGTGGTCATGAGGAAGAACCCGCCGGAGGCGAACAGCACCGTGGCGACGACGATGAGCACGCGCCCGCCCGCGTGGCGGAAGACCTCGATGAGCGGCAGCTTGGCCGGCGTCTCCTGCTGCGCGCGCTGCACCTGCACGACGTCGGTGAAGACGGGCGACTCCTCGACCTTGAGCCGCATGTAGAGCGCGACGGCCAGGAAGACGAACGAGAGCAGGAACGGGATGCGCCAGCCCCAGGCCATGAGCTGCTCCTCCGGCAGCAGCGTCACGAGCGCGACGACGCCCGACGAGAGGAGGGTGCCGGCCGGCGACCCGTACTGCGGCATGGCGCCGTAGAAGGCGCGCTGCTTGGCCGGCGCGTGCTCGACCGCGAGGAGCACGGCGCCGCTCCACTCGCCGCCGAGCGAGAGCCCCTGGATGAAGCGCAGCGTCGTGAGCAGGATGGGCGCGGCGAAGCCGATCGCGTCGAAGGTCGGCAGCAGGCCGATGATGCCCGTCGAGAGCCCGATGACGAGCAGCGTGACGATGAGGGTCTTCTTGCGGCCGATGCGGTCGCCCAGGTGGCCGAAGATGATCGCGCCGACGGGCCGCGCGATGA
>JAPSIA010000176.1 GCA_031179215.1 Agrococcus sp. | reverse complement strand
ACCCACCACGCGCGAGCGAGACGCTCGCTGATGGGCCTCTTCCACCGGACGGCCCCGAAGGAGCCGACGCCGATCGACGGCGTCGACTGCATCTACTTCGACCTCGACGGGGTCGTGTACAAGGGCCCCGACGCCGTCCCGCACGCGGTCGAGAGCATCCGCGCGCTCGGCGCGCGATCGATCTACCTGACGAACAACGCCTCGCGCACGGATGCCGAGGTCGCGGAGCACCTGTCGTCCTTCGGACTCGACGTGGGGCCCCAGGATGTCGTGACGAGTCCGCAAGCGGCGATGCGCCTCCTCGCGCCGCACCTCGCTCCTGGCGATCCCGTGCTCGTCGTCGGCGGGGCGGGCATCGTCGTCGAGGTCGAGGCGCGCGGTTGGTCGGTCGTGCGCACCGCCGGCGAGCGGCCCAGGGCCGTCGTGCAGGGGTTCCACCCCTCCGTCGGCTGGAAGGAGCTCGCCGAGGCGTCCTTCGCCCTGCAGCGCGACCCGCAGCTGCCGTGGATCGCGACGAACGGCGACTGGACGATCCCCGTCGCCGGCGGCATCGCTCCCGGCAACGGCACGCTCGTCTCGGCGGTGCACACCGCGGTCGGCAGGCTCGCGGAGTTCGCCGGCAAGCCAGAGCGCCACATGTACGACGTGGCGACCGAGCGCTTCGGCGCCACGACCCCGGCGATGGTCGGCGACCGGCTCGACACCGACATCCTCGGCGCGCGCCGCGCCGGGATCCGCTCGATCATGGTGCTCACGGGCGTCGACCGCGGTGCGCACCTCATCGGCGCCGACCCGTCGATGCGGCCCGACCACATCGTCGAGGACCTCCGGGGCCTCACCCAGCCGATCGCGCCGCTGCGCGAGACGCTCGAGCGGTCGACGGGGGACACCTACTTCGAGGTCGGCAGGGCAGCCGTGCGGCGCAGCGGCATCGACATCACGCTCGTGCGCGCGGGCGAGCGCCCGGTGGACACCATCCGCGCCGCGTGCGCGGCCGTGTGGAGCGCCGACCGGCCGGTGCTGGGGCTGCGCGTCGCCGACGAGCTGCTCGCGCTCTAGCGACACGCCGCGCAGGTGGCCCCTGGCGCGATCGCGCCGCACGCGGTGGAGTGGGGGCATGCCCGTCGCGCCCGAGTCCACTCGTCCCCTGTCCCTGCGAGGCCGCCGCCAAGCGCGGCTCGATCGCGACGTCGCACCCGGGGTGCACCGGCTCCGCCACGCGTCGACGAACGCGTACCTCATCGAGGAGGCCGGCTCGGTGACCCTCGTCGATGCGCTCTTCCCCGCGAGCACGCCGCACCTGCACCGAGCGCTTGCCGCGATCGGGCGGACGATCGACGACGTGCGCGCGCTCGTCCTCACGCACGCGCACTTCGACCACCTCGGCATGGCCGACGAGCTGCATCGCGGGGGCATGCCGATGTGGTTGCACCCGGCCGACGCGCGCATCGCGGCGCATCCGTATCGGTACCGTGCCGCGCGCCCCCGGCTCGCCTACCCGTTCCGCTACCCGGCGTCGATCGCGATCCTCGGCGCCATGACGACCGTCGGCGCCCTGCAGGTGCGCGGGGTGCGCGAGCACCGCGCGCTCGAGCACGGCGCCGTCCTCGACCTGCCGGGCTCGCCGCGCGTCATCGCGACGCCTGGCCACACCGACGGCCACGTCGCGCTCGCGCTCGACGGGCGCGACGCGCTGCTGAGCGGCGACGCGCTCGTGACGCTCGACCCCTACACGGCCAAGACGGGGCCGCGGGTGGTCGCTGCGGCCGCGACCGCCGACCCGCGGCAGGCGATCGCCTCCCTCGCGGCGCTCGAGGAGACCGGGGCGAGCGCCGTGCTCCCCGGCCACGGCGAGCCCTGGCTCGGCGGCATCGCGCCCGCGGTCGCCGCTGCCCGCGACGCGGGGGTCGACTGACGCGCTAGCCGACGCTCGGCGCGTCCCACAGCCGGCGCCAGGCAGCGATGCGCGTCGCGTCGCGCGCGGCGCCGTAGGCGCGCCAGAACGCCGGCTCTGCGTCGGCGAGGCCGTTCCACTCGAGCGACCACGACGCGATCGCGAGATCCGACCACCGATCGCCGACGCCCACGCGCGCGAGATCGACGAGGCCCGCGAAGCGGCCGCGAGCGATGAGCGTGTTGGGCGCGCACGGGTCGCCTTGGCACACGACGGCGTCGTCGACGTCGGCGGATGCGGTCCAATCGGGCGCGGGGAACGGGCAGTCGACGACGGGCACGGCGTGCAGGCGCCGCAGTCCCGCGCCGAGCGCGGCCGCCGCGGCTTCGGGATCCCGCAGTCCCTCGGCGGAGACGATCGACGCACCCTCGAGCGCTCGCGTGACGAGCACCTCGCCGTCGCCCCCGTCGTCGTGCTCGAGCACCGCCGGCACCGGCACCGATCCCTCGGCCGCGAGCCAGCGCATCCGCGCCGCCTCTGCCGCGAGCGACTCGCCCGACCCGACGGGATTCCACTTCACGAACACGGCGCCGTCTGGCCGGTCGATCCGCGCCGTCACACCGCCGCGCTCGTTCTGCCAGACGAGCTCGAGCGGATGATGCCCGGCGCGACGCGCCATCGTCTGCGGGACGCGCGTGCCGGCAGGCGGGGGACCGGCGAGATCGGAGGCGCCGCGCGGGGGAGCTGGCTCGGCATGCACACCTCGACGCTAGCCGAGCGCGCGACTCGAGCCGCGTCGGCCCGTGCGCCCCTGGCGAACGGCGCTGCGACAGCGGCGCTCGACGTGGTGTGCTTGCGCCATGGCGATGGAGCGGACGGAAGCGCGCGTGCTCGTGCTCGGCGGCACGCGCTGGCTCGGTGGTCTCGTCGCGCGAGCGCACGTCGAGCGGGGAGCGGCGGTGACATGCCTCGCGCGCGGCACGGGAGGCCGCGCGCCCGAGGGCGCCCGGCTCGTCGTCGGCGACCGCGACGTGCCGGACGCCTACGCCGCGCTCGAGGGCGAGTGGGACGAGGTCCTCGACGTCACGAGCACCCCCGCCCACGCCGCGAGCGCGCTCGAGGCGCTCGGCGATCGCGCGCGCCACTGGACCTTCGTCTCCTCGGTGTCTGCGCAGCGGGTCGAGGGGGCACCGGTCGGCGCCGAGGAGGACGACCCGCTCGTGCCCGAGGACGC
>JAPSIA010000175.1 GCA_031179215.1 Agrococcus sp. | reverse complement strand
TGCAGTTCATCTCCGGCATCTACCTGCCCTTCTCGGTGCTGCCCGAGTGGCTGCAGGCGATCGCCAACGCCCTCCCCCTCGCGTGGGTGGGCCACGGCATGCGCGCCGCGCTGCTGCCCGACGTCGCGCGGCTCATGGAGACGGGCGAGGCATGGCAGCTGCCGACCGTGGCGCTCACGCTCGGCCTCTGGGCGGTCGTGGGTACGGTGGTGGCGGCGACGACCTTCCGCTGGATCAAGCGCGGATGACGGGGCGACGCCGGGAGGGGCGACGATGACGGATGCAGCGCTCCGGCGGTCGCACATCGACGACCCCCGCACGTGGGACGCCTTCGTCGCGGTCGGCACGATCGTGCTCCTCGGCGTCGCGTGCTTCGCCGGCGCGCCGCAGTGGGTCGGCCTCGGCGCCGTGGGAGTGCTCACGACCGCGGCGGCCTACGTCGCGGCTCGGCGGCGGATGCTCGCGGATCGCCCCAGCGCGGGCTTCCAGGTGGCCGCGGTCGTCGGCACGGCGGTCGCGGCCTTCGCCTTCGGGCCGCTCGGCGCCGCGCAAGCGCTCGCCGCACCGCTCCTGTGGGTCGCCTCCGGCGGCAGCACGCGACGCGCGGTCGTCGCGAACGTCGGGCTCTTCGGCGCCGTGCTCGCGGCGTTCTGGCTGCGGGACGGCCCCGTCGCGCTGCTCGCGGCGACGCAGGCGCTCAGCTTCGCCTTCAGCATGCTCATCGGCGTGTGGATCTCCGGTCTCGCGCGGGCCACCGAGGAGCGCGACCGCCTCATCGCCGAGCTCGAGCGCGCGCAGGCGCACGTCGCCCGGCTGAGCGGCGAGCGGGCGACGGCGGCGGAGCGGGCGCGCATCGCCCGCGACCTGCACGACACGATCGCGCAGGACCTCACCGCGATCGCGATGCTCGCGCAGCGGAGCGAGCTCGACGCCGCGGGGCTGCGGTCGATCGAGCAGCTCGCGCAGGACGCGCTCGCCGAGGTGCGCGGCATCGTGGCCGCGCACGGCGGTGTCGGGCTCGACGATGGCCTGCCGGTCGCGCTCGAGCGCCTCGGCGCTCGCTTCGAGGCCGAGACCGGCATCACCGTGACGGTCGAGGCCGCGCCGGCCGAGCTGCCGGTCGACGCCGAGGTCGCGCTGCTGCGCACGGCGCAGGAGGCGCTCGCGAACGTGCGCAAGCACGCCGAGGCGCGCGCGGTCGCCGTGACCCTCACGACGGATGCGTCGGGCGTCGCGCTCGCGATCGCCGACGACGGTCGCGGCTTCGACCGCGCATCGCTCACCCGCGGGCTCGGCCTGCAGGGGCTCGACGAGCGGATGGCCCTCGCGGGCGGCAGCCTCGGCGTCGTCTCGTCGACCGCGGGGACGACCGTGACCGCGCGGCTCGCTGCCGACGCGGGCGTCGAGCCGGCGGGGGCCGCGTGATCCGCGTCGTGGTCGCCGACGACCACCCCGTCGTGCGCGGCGGACTCGTCGCGCTGCTGTCGGAGGCGAGCGACATCGACGTGGTCGGGCAAGCGGCGGACGGCGAGGAGCTCGTGCGCGTCGCCCGCTCGGAGCGACCCGACGTCGTGCTGACCGACCTGCGCATGCCGCGGGTCGGCGGCGCGGAGGCCACGCGACGGATCCTCGCGGAGCTCGAGGCGACGCGCGTGCTGATCCTCACGACGTACGAGACGGACGCAGACATCCTGGCCGCGACCGAGGCCGGCGCGACGGGCTACCTGCTCAAGGCCGCGCCGCCGCTCGAGATCTTCGCCGCGGTGCGCGCGGTCGCTCGCGGCGAGCGCGCGATGGCGCCGAGCGTCGCACGGGCGCTCGCGGAGCGCCAGGGGGCACCGGCGCTCGTGCTGACGGCGCGCGAGCGCGAGGTGCTCGCGCTCATGAAGGAGGGCTCGACGAACGCGGCGATCGGCAGGGCGCTCTTCATCGGCGAGGCGACGGTGAAGTCGCACGTGCAGTCGATCTTCGCGAAGCTCGGGGTGCGCGACCGCACGAGCGCGGTCGCGGTCGCGCTGCAGCGCGGGCTCGTCTAGTCCGCTCGAGGCGGCGAGAAGCGCTCCTCGCCGTCGAGCTCCTGGAAGAGCGTGACCTGCAGGCCGGCGGGCGCGTCGAGCCGCGAGTTCAGGGAGCGCCACGGCGTCTCGATCGGCTCGGCGACGACGCTCGCGCCCGCCGCTTCGAGCCTGCGGGTCGCGCCCTCGCTGTCGTCGACCTCGAACGCGACGCGGATGCGCGGGCTCGGGCGGCCGCCCGCCTCGACCTCGTCGATCATCCGCTTCTGCGCAGGGTTGGCGAGCTCGAGGGTCGCCCTGCCCGCCTCGAGGATCGCGACGCGCGCGTCGCCCTCCCCCTCGAACGCCGCGACCTCGGGCAGCCCGAGCGCGTCGCGGTAGAAGGCGAGCGCCGCCTCGATGTCTTCCACCTCGACGACGAGCCTGAGCTGCTTCGGTGCATCTGCCATGCCGGGCGCAACGCCGCCCGCTCGCGGCGCATTCCGCCCGGCCCCGTCCAGCCCCGCCCCGCGCATCTGCCGGACTCCGCACAACGCAAGCCCGAGCGGCGGCAGCCGCGGTCGCCGGCGCCGCGGGCGGCAGCCAGCCGCGAGATCGGCCGGCCGGGCTTGCGTTGTGCGGGAAGGTCCGCGCCGCGGCCTTCCCCGCGGTCCGCCAGCCGCCCCACGGCGCAGGACACGCGCACGCGCACCCAGCCCCGCACAACGCAAGCTCGAGCGGCGGCAGCCGCGGTCACCGGCGCTGCGAGCGGCAGCCAGCCGCGAGATCGGCTGGCCGGGCTTGCGTTGTGCGGGGGGTCCGCGCCGCGGCCTTCCTCGCGGTCTGCCGCCCGCCGACCGCGCAGGCCACGCGCACGTCGTGCGCCCAGCCCCGCACAACGCAAGCCGGAGCGGTGGGATGCGCGGCCATCGGCACGCGAGGAGCTTTACGGCCGCGAGATCGGCCGGCCGGGCTTGCGTGGTGCGGGGGGCCGCCGGAGCCGGGCCCGGGGCGGTGGCGGGGCTAGAGGGTGAGGCCGACGAGCACGGGCTCGGGCACGAGGTGCACGCCGAACTGGTTCTCGACGCGCGCCTGCACGAAGCGGGCGAGCTCGGCGATCTCCTCCCCCGTCGCTCCGCCCCGGTT
>JAPSIA010000174.1 GCA_031179215.1 Agrococcus sp. | reverse complement strand
CGCGAGCATGAACGCGCCGCCCTCGTTCGAGAAGCCGTGGCCGTCGACCATCGTGAGCGCGAGCCAGTCGTTGGCGCTGCCCTCGGTGAGCGACATCCCGAGCACGAGCAGGCCCAGCAGGATCGTGCGCGGGTCCTTCCACACGGCAAGCCGCTCGCGCAGCGTCACGGGCTCCTCGTCCTCCTCCTGCACGTCGGCGGGCAGGAAGCGGTAGACGGTGAGGCCGAGCGCGACCGTCGCGATCGCGACGCCCGTCGTCTGCCAGCCGACGCCGATGCCGAGCAGCTCGCAGAGGCCCCCGATGCCGGCGCCGGCGACGGTGCCGAGCGAGAAGAAGGCATGGAAGATCGGCATGATGGGCTTGCCGAGCGCGCGCTCGTTCGCCGCGCCGGAGATGTTCATGGCGACATCCGTGATGCCCGTGACGCTGCCGCCGAGCACGAAGCCGCCCACGACGAGCGCGATCGTGCCGCCGTCGGCCGCCCAGCCGGCGAGCGCGAGGCCGACGGCGACGACGATCATGCCGAGCGAGACCACGAGCCGCGTGCCGAGCGCGTGGATGATGTGGCTCGCGAGCAGCAGGCCCGTCACCGAGCCGATGGAGATGCCGAGCAGGATGAGGCCCATCTCGCCCGTCGACACGTCGAGCATGTCGCGCACGTGCGGCACGCGCGCCATCCAGCTCGCGTAGCCGAATCCCATCGCGAAGAAGGTCGCGAAGACGGCGTTCCGCCAGGCAGTCACGTTGGGCACCGGCCCATTCTGCCGTGCGCGGGCGACCAGCGCTGCGCAGCCGCCCCGCACGACGCACGCTTCCGGTTCCCGATCCGCGGCGGATCGGCCGCCGCACCTTCGCAGCCCGCGGGATCGCCCGCTCGGGCTTGCGTTGTGCGGAAGGGCGCGGGTGCGGAGCCCGTGGTCAGTGGCGACCGACGCGCAGCCAGGCGTCGCCGCGGGCCCGCAGACCGAGCGTCACCGCGCGCGCGCCGAGGTAGCCGAAGGAGAACGCCGCCCAGATGGTCGCGAGTGCCGGCCATCCGGGCACGAGCGCGAGCAGGAGCAGCGGCAGGTAGACGAGCACGTTGAGGACGCCCGTCCACGCGAGGTAGCGCGCGTCGCCCGCGCCGATGAGCACGCCGTCGAGCACGAACACGAAGCCCGCGATCGGCTGGGCGACGGCGAGCAGCACGAGCGCGATCGGCAGTGCCTCGCGCACTGCCGCATCCGAGGTGAACACGCTGCCGAGCACGGGCGCGAGCGCGAGGAGCGCGGCGCCCACGACGCAGCCGAACCCCACGCCCCAGGCTTGCAGCCGCCGCGTCACCGCGCGCGCCTCGGCGACGTCACCCGCGCCGAGCGCCTTGCCGAGCATCGCCTGCCCCGCGATGGCGAGCGCGTCGAGCGCGAACGCGAGGGTCGAGAAGAGCGTGAAGGCGATCTGCGTGGTCGCGAGCGTCACCGTGCCGGCTTGCGTCGCGACGACGGTCGTCGCGAGCAGGCCGATGCGCAGCGAGAGCGTGCGCACGAAGAGCCAGCCGCCCGTGGAGGCGGTGCGGCCGAGGTCGCCCCAGTGGATCGCGAGCGAGACGCCCTCGCGCCGCGCCTCGCGCACCGCGAACCACACGAAGCACGCCGCCATGCCCCACTGGGCGATGACGGTGCCGAGCGCGCTGCCCGCGACGCCGAGCCCCGCGACGTAGATGAGGAGGGCGTTGAGCGCGGCGTTCGCGGCGAAGCCGGCGGTCGCGACGACGAGCGGCGTGCGGGTGTCCTGCAGCCCGCGCAGGAGCCCCGTCGCCGCGAGCACGATGAGCATCGCCGGGAGCCCGAGGATCGAGATCCGCACGTAGACCGCCGCGTGCTCGGTGACCTCGGGTGCCGCTCCGAAGAGCGCGACGAGCGGGTGCGCGAGCGGCGTGGCGAGCACGAGCACGAGTCCCGCGACGATCGCGAGCCAGATGCCGTCGATGCCCGCCCGGATCGCCGCCGGACGGTCGCCCGCGCCCAGCAGGCGCGCGACCGCGGGCGTCGTGCCGTAGGCGAGGAAGATCAGCAGGCCGACGGCGGTCGAGAGCACGGCGACGCCGATGCCGACCCCCGCGAGCTCCGCCGCCCCGAGGTGACCGACGAGCGCGGTGTCGACGAGCAGGAAGGCGGGCTCCGCCATGAGCGCTCCGAGCGCGGGGACGGCGAGCCGCAGGATCTCCCGGTCGAGGGCATCCGGCTTCGATCGCACCGCTCAACGCTACCCATCCCGTCGCCGTCGACCGCGCCGCCGCGCGTCGGCCGGGGCTCGGCGCGAGCCGCCCGGCCGTGGCACAGTGGGCGTCGAGCGAGGGAGCCGACATGGGTGCTGGAGCCGACCACTACGACGTCGCGGTGCTCGGCGCGGGGCCGGCGGGGACCGCTGCCGCGCTGCGCGCGCGGGAGCTGGGCGCGAGCGTCGTGGTGCTCGAGTCGCGCCACCTCGGCGGCACGTGCGTCAACAGCGGCTGCGTGCCCACGCGCGTGCTCGCGAGAGCTGCCCGGCTCATCCGCGACGCGCGCAGCGCCCACCAGCACGGCGTCGACATCACGAGCGTCGGCATCGACTGGCCCACCGTCGTCGACCGCGTCCACGAGCGCGTCGATCACGTGCGCGCGCTCAAGCGCGAGGCCGAGCGCTTCGCGGCCGCGGGCATCGACCTCGTCGAGGAGGGCCGGGCACGCTTCGCGGATGCGCACGCCCTCGTGCTCGAGAGCGGGCGCCGCATCACGGCGGATGCCGTGCTCATCGCCGTCGGCGGTCGCTCCCGTCGACTGCCCGTGCCGGGCGCCGAGCTCGCGACGATGCCCGAGGAGGTGCTCCACCTCGAGTCGCTGCCCGAGCGCGTGGCGGTGATCGGCGGCGGGAACACCGGCGCGCAGCTCGTCACGGTCCTCGCGGCCTTCGGGGCGCGCGTGACGCTCCTCGACATCGCCCCGCGCATCCTCATGCCGTCGGACGCCGCGATCTCGGCGGAGGTCACCGCGGCCTTCGGGCGCGCGGGCATCGCGGTCGCGACGGGCATCGACGCGATCGAGGGCCTCGATCGCGCGGCCGACGACGGCATCGAGCTGCGCTGGAGCGCCGACGGCGCGCCGCGGTCGGAGCGCTTCGACGCCGTCGTGATGGCCGCGGGCTGGCCCGCCGATGTCGACGACCTCGGCCTCGAGCACGCCGGCGTCCGC
>JAPSIA010000059.1 GCA_031179215.1 Agrococcus sp. | reverse complement strand
ACTGGCAGCTCGTGCTCGACTCGATCGGGCCCATCGCGCTCGGCGCGATCACCGGCACGATCCCGCTCACGCTCGCGTCGTTCTCGCTGGGCCTCGTCATCGCCCTCGGCATGGCGCTCGCGCGGACCTCCGGCATCGCGTGGCTCTCAGGCCTCGCGCGGGCCTACATCTCGGTGATCCGCGGCACGCCCATGCTCGTGCAGCTGTTCGTGATCTTCTACGGCATGCCGCAGATCGGCATCACGCTCGACCCCTGGCCGAGCGCGATCATCGCGCTCTCGCTCAACGTCGGCGGCTACGCGGCCGAGATCATCCGGGCCGCGATCCTCTCGATCCCGCGTGGCCAGTGGGAGGCTGCGGCGATGATCGGCATGTCGCGCGGCCAGGCGCTCGGCAGGATCGTGCTGCCGCAAGCCGCGCGGGTCTCGGTGCCGCCGCTGTCGAACACCTTCATCTCGCTCGTGAAGGACACCTCGCTCGCGTCCGTGATCCTCGTCACGGAGCTGTTCCGCGTCGCGCAGCGGATCGCGGCACCGAGCGGCGAGTTCCTCACCATCTACCTCGTCGCCGCGGCGATCTACTGGGTCATCTGCCTCGCGCTCGCCGCGGGCCAGGACCGACTCGAGCGGAGGCTCGACCGCTATGCCGTCTGAACCCCTCCTCTCGGCGCGCGGCCTGCACAAGTCGTTCGGCGACGCCCACGTGCTGCGCGGCGTCGACCTCGACATCGCGCCAGGGACGGTGCACGCGCTCATCGGCCCGTCGGGCTCGGGCAAGACCACGGTGCTGCGCTCGCTGAACGGGCTCGAGACGCCCGACCGCGGCACACTCCGCATCGGTGACCAGGTGATCGACTTCGCACGACCGCTCGGCCGCAAGGGGCGCGCGGCGCTGCACCGCGCCTCCGCCATGGTCTTCCAGCAGCACCACCTCTTCCCGCACCTGACGGTGCTCGGCAACGTGACCATCGGCCCGATCCGCGTGCAGGGGCGCGACCGCGCGCAGGCGAGGGCGGATGCGCTCGCGCTGCTGGAGCGCGTCGGCCTGGGGCAGAAGGCCGACGCCTACCCGTCGTCGCTCTCGGGCGGGCAGCAGCAGCGGGTCGGCATCGTGCGCGCGCTCGCGCTGCAGCCGTCGATGCTGCTGTTCGACGAGCCGACCTCGTCGCTCGACCCGGAGCTCGTCGGCGAGGTGCTCGCCGTCATGACGGAGCTCGCGGCGGAGGGATGGACGATGGCGGTCGTGACCCACGAGCTCGGCTTCGCTCGCGAGGTCGCCGACGAGGTGTCGTTCTTCGATGAGGGTGTCGTCGTCGAGCGCGGCACGCCCGCGCAGGTCTTCGGCGACCCGCGGCACGAGCGCACGAAGCGCTTCCTGCAGCGGCTCCAGGGCCCCTTCACCTGACCCGCACAGCGAAGCGGCCCGCCCCCGATCGGGGACGGGCCGCTGTCGAATCCTCGTCAGCGCTCGTTGAGCTTCTCCGACTCGTCGTGCCACACCTTGGCGAGCGGCTGCAGCGCCTCGCGGTGCTTCGCCGCGTGGTGGGCGCAGAAGAGGAGCGTGCCGCTCTCCATGGTCGCGCGCACGTACGCCTGGGCGCCGCAGCTGTCGCAGCGGTCGAGCGCGCTGAGCGGCGCGTTCGCCTCGTCTGCCTCGAGCGTCGTGGTCTGGGTGTCGTTCACGGTGCCCTCCTCGCTTCTTGCCTGGAGTCCATCGTCGCACGCGGGGGCGCGATCCGCCTGCGCTGAGGGCGGCGGTTCGCCAGCGGCGCAACCCGTGAGCGCGCCGCGTGGCCTGCCCGGCAGCGGGGCCGCGCGGTCGTAGGCTGGTAGATGCCCTCGCGGCGACGCCGAGCACGGCGCCGGCGCTCGAGGCGATCGACGCACACAGATGGGGGATCGGTTGGCAAGCGTGGCTTCCGACTACTCGGCACGGCACCTGACGGTGCTCGAGGGCCTCGAGGCGGTGCGCAAGCGCCCGGGCATGTACATCGGCTCGACCGACTCCCGCGGCCTCATGCACTGCTTGTGGGAGATCATCGACAACTCGGTCGACGAGGCGCTCGGCGGCCACGGCACCGACATCGCGGTCGTGCTGCACGCCGACGGCTCGGTCGAGGTGCGCGACCGCGGGCGCGGGCTCCCCATCGACGTCGAGCCGCGCACGGGCCTGACGGGCGTCGAGGTGATCTTCACGAAGCTGCACGCGGGCGGCAAGTTCGGCGGCGGCGCCTACCAGTCCTCCGGCGGGCTCCACGGCGTCGGCGCATCCGTCGTCAACGCCCTCTCCGAGCGCCTCGACGTCGAGGTCGACCGCGACGGGGCGACGTGGGCGATGTCCTTCCACCGCGGCGAGCCCGGCGAGTTCCTCGACGAGGGGGAGCCCTCGCCGACGGCGACCTTCCTGCCCTTCACGGATGCGTCGAGGCTGCGCAAGGTCGGCAAGGTCAAGCGCGGGGTCACGGGCACGCGCGTGCGCTACTGGGCCGACCCGCAGGTGTTCACGAAGGGCGCCGAGTTCCTCGCCGACGAGCTCGCGCGACGCGCGCGGCAGACCGCGTTCCTCGTGCCGGGCCTCGGCATCTCGATCGTCGACGAGCGCGGCGACGAGCCCGTCGTGCAGGAGTTCCGGTACGACGGCGGCATCAGCGAGTTCGTCGAGTACCTCGCGCCCGACGCGGCGCTGACGGGCACGTGGCGACTCACGGGCGAGGGCGCCTTCCAGGAGACGATCCCCGTGCTCGACGAGGCCACCGGCCACATGGTCACGCGCGAGGTGGATCGCACGTGCGAGGTCGACGTCGCGCTGCGCTGGGGCACGGGCTACGACACCGTCGTGCACAGCTTCGTCAACATCATCTCGACCCCCAAGGGCGGATCGCACCTCGCGGGCTTCGAGCAGTCGCTGCTCAAGCTCATCCGCGACCAGGTCGCCGCCAACGCCCGCAAGCTCAAGGCCGGCAACGATCGGATCGAGAAGGACGACGCGCTCGCGGGCCTCACGGCGGTCGTCACGGTGCGCCTGCCGGAGCCGCAGTTCGAGGGGCAGACGAAGGAGGTGCTCGGCACGCCGGCCGTGCGGCAGATCGTCGCCCAGGTCGTGCAGCGCGAGCTCGGCGCCATCCTGACCTCGACGAAGCGCGACGAGAAGGCGCAGGCGGCGCAGCTGCTCGAGAAGGTCGTGAGCGAGATGAAGGCGCGCATCTCGGCGCGCTCGCTCAAGGAGACCGCGCGGCGCAAGAGCGCGCTCGAGTCGTCGTCGCTGCCGGTCAAGCTCGTCGACTGCCGCTCGAACGACGTCGCGCAGACGGAGCTCTTCATCGTCGAGGGCGACAGCGCGCTCGGCACGGCGAAGCCCGCGCGCGACAGCGAGTTCCAGGCGATCCTGCCCATCCGCGGCAAGATCCTCAACGTGCAGAAGGCGTCGATCGGCGACATGCTCGGCAACGCCGAGTGCGCGGCGATCATCCAGTCGATCGGCGCGGGCTCCGGCCGCTCCTTCGACCTGAGCCAGGCGCGCTACGGCAAGGTGATCATGCTCTCCGACGCCGATGTCGACGGCGCCCACATCCGCACCCTGCTGCTGACGCTCATCCACCGCTACATGCGCCCGCTCATCGAGGAGGGCCGCGTGTTCGCGGCCGTGCCCCCGCTGCACCGCGTGCTCGTCAAGCACCGCGGCAAGCCCGACGAGGCGGTCTACACCTACTCCGACGCCGAGCTGCATCGCACGCTCGCGCGGCTCAAGAAGGCCGGCAAGTCGTGGCACGAGCCCCCGCAGCGCTACAAGGGCCTGGGCGAGATGGACGCCGATCAGCTCGCCGAGACGACGATGGACCGCTCGCGCCGCACGCTGCGCCGCGTCACGATCAGCGACGCGGAGCGCGCGAGCGAGATCTTCGAGCTGCTCATGGGCAACGACGTCGCCCCGCGCCGGGAGCTCATCGTCACCTCGCAGGTCGACCGCGAGCGCATCGACGCGTAGCGGCGCCCGAGGCCGCGTGCCGCAGCGGCACCTGCACGAGGTGCCGCTGCACCTGCACGAGGTGGCTGGGATGCGTGCGGGTGACCGCCGTTCCGTGCACGTGCTGCCGCGGTACCTGCACGAGGTGGCTGGGATGCCGCGCGGGTGACCCCCGTTCCGTGCAGGCGCTGCTCACGCCGGCACGAGGTGGCTGGGCTCTCGCGCGGATGACCGCCGTTTCGTGCAGGTGCGGCGGTACCTGCACGAGGTGGCTGGGATGCTGCGGGCATGACCGCCGTTCCGTGCAGGTGCTGCCGCGACTCATGCGACGTGGCTGGGATGCCGCGCTGATGACCGCCGTTCCGTGCAGGTGCCGCCGCGACGCCTGCACGAGATGGCTGCGACGCCGGGCGGATGACCGCCGTTTCGTGCAGGCGCTGCTCGCTCCTGCACGAGCTGGCTCAGATGCCGCGCTGATGATCGCCGTTCCGTGCAGGTGCCGCGGTACCTGCACGAGGTGGCTGGGGTGCCGCGGGAGTGACCGCCGTTCCGTCCAGGCGCTGCCGCGACTCCTGCACGAGGTGGCTGCGATGCCGCGCGGATGACCGCCGTCGCGTGCAGGTGCCGCCGTGGCACCTGCACGAGGTGGCTCGGATGCGGCTGCGGTGCCAACCACCGGGTGCAAGCGCCGCAGCCCGGAGCACGCTGCCGCCGACGATCGGCGGCGCCGCGGTCGCGCTACGTCCCGATGCGCGCTCCGAGCGCCCCGATCGCGCCGTCGATCGACACCCCGGAGCCGGCACGGGGAGCGCCGCCCGGCGGGAGCTGCCGCTGCGAGCCGTCGCTGCCCACTGCGACGGGCGAGGAGCCCGCCCACGCGAGCGAGAGCCCGACCTCGCCCCTCAGCAGCCGGTGGGCCTGCACGCCGCCCGTGCCGCGCCCCTTCGGCGGGAACTCGTCGAGGCTCGAGACCTTGACGCGCGGCTCGTCGAGCCCCGCGAGCGTCTCGGCCGCCTCGGTGACCGTCACGACCTCGGCGCCGTCGGCGACGGCGCCCGCGAACCGCACCGAGGCATCCGCCTTGAGGGCAATGCCTCGCATGCCGGCCGCGCCCGGCCCCTGCGGGTTGACGAGCGAGGCGGGGAAGCGCAGCAGCTGCGCGTCGGAGGTGACGAGCACGATCCAGGCGTCGTCGGGCGCGGGAGCGATGCCGATGACGCGGTCGCCGGCCTTCAGCGCGATGAGCGACTCGCGATCGCGCTCGCGCAGCTCGGTCGGCCGCACGCGCTTCACGGTGCCGCTCGCGGTGGCGACGAGCCACGGCACCGCCTCGCCCTCGGCGGGCGAGGAGAGGTCGATGAGGCCGACGGCCTCCTCGCCGCGCTCGAAGGCGCCGAGGTCGCGCACCTTGACGCCCGCGGTCAGCCCCACGGATGCCGGGGGCACGGAGGGCAGGTCGGCGGGCGTGAGTCGCAGCACGGCGCCCGAGGAGGTGACGAGCCCGAACGTGCCGCGCGTCGTCGTCACGACCGACGAGCGGATCGCGTCGTGCCGGCTGCGGCGTGCGGGCACCGGGATGGGCTCCTCGCCGTCGACGCGCACGACGCGGCCAGTCGCCGAGAGCAGCACGCGCGTCGGCGCATCCGCGATCTGCAGGCTCGCGGCGAGCTTCGCGGCCGAGGTACGACCGGAGGTCGACTGCTGCCCGTTCGCCTCGGTCAGCAGCGTGCGACGCGGCGTGCCGAAGCGCTCGGCGACCTCGTCGAGCTCGTCGGCGACCACCTGGTGCAGCGCCGCGTCCGAGCCGAGGATGCGCTCGAGCTCCGCGATCTGCGCGTGCAGCTCGTCGCGCTCGGCCTCGAGCTCGATGCGGCTGAACCGCGTCAGCCGCCGCAGCCGCAGCTCGAGGATGTACTCCGCCTGCGCCTCGGAGAGGTCGAAGATCCCCTGCAGCCGCCCGCGTGCCTGCTCGCCGTCGTCGGAGGAGCGGATGACCTGGATCACCTCGTCGATGTCGAGGATCGCGATGAGCAGGCCCTCGACGAGGTGCAGCCGGTCGCGCTTCCTCGCGAGGCGGAACTCGCTGCGCCGGCGCACGACCGACACGCGGTGGTCGAGGTAGACCCGCAGGAGCCCCTTGAGGCCGAGCGTCTGGGGCTTGCCGTCGACGAGGGCGACGTTGTTGATCGAGAAGCCGTCCTCGAGCGGCGTGTAGCGGTAGAGCTGCTGCAGCACCGCATCGGGGTCGAAGCCGGTCTTCACGCCGATGACGAGCCGCAGGCCGTGCTTGCGGTCGGTGAGGTCCTGCACGTCGCTGAGGCCCTGCAGCTTCTTCGACTGCACGCCGTCCTTGATCTTCTCGATCACGCGCTCGGGGCCCACCTGGTAGGGCAGCTCGGTCACGACGATCTGCGTCTTGCGTCCGTGGCGCTCGATCGACGAGCGCGCGCGCGTGCGGAACGCCCCGCGGCCAGTCTCGTAGGCGTCGCGGATGCCGTCGAGGCCCACGACGACGCCGCCGCCCGGCAGGTCGGGGCCCGGCACGTGCTGCATGAGCTCGGTCGTGGTCGCGGCCGGGTCGGCGAGCAGGTGCTTGGCAGCCTGCACGACCTCGACGAGGTTGTGCGGCGCCATGTTGGTCGCCATGCCGACCGCGATGCCGCTCGCGCCGTTGACGAGCAGGTTGGGGTAGGAGGCGGGCAGCACGTCGGGCTGCTGGTACGAGTTGTCGTAGTTGGGCACGAAGTCGACGACGTCCTCGTCGAGGCCCTCGGTGAGCGAGAGCCCCGCGGCAGCGAGCCGCGCCTCGGTGTAGCGCGCCGCGGCCGGGCCGTCGTCGAGCGAGCCGAAGTTGCCGTGCCCGTCGATGAGCGGCAGCCGCAGGCTGAAGGGCTGCGCCAGGCGCACGAGCGCGTCGTAGATCGCCGTGTCGCCGTGCGGGTGCAGCTTGCCCATGACGTCGCCGACGACGCGCGCGCTCTTGACATGGCCCTTCTCCGGCCGCAGCCCCATCTCCGACATCTGGAAGAGGATGCGCCGCTGCACGGGCTTGAGCCCGTCGCGAGCGTCGGGCAGCGCCCGGGCGTAGATGACGGAGTAGGCGTACTCGAGGAAGGAGTCCTGCATCTCGGCAGCGACGTCGATGTCGTCGATGCGCTCGGCGGAGTCGGAGGCGGGTGTGGCAGTCATAGGCTGACGGCATGCTACCGACGCGAGGGCCCGGATCCCGGAGCCTTGCCGACGTTCTGCGCAGCGCGTCGCTCGCGATGCGGGGCGAGCAGAACCCGCTCTCGCTGCCGAGGGTCGCGGGAGCGATCGTGCTGCTCGTCGACGGGCTCGGCGCTGCGCAGCTCGGCCAGCGGGCGGGCCACGCGCGAGCGCTCGCGACGGCGCCGGGCGGCTCGATCGAGGCGGGCTTCCCGTCGACGACCGCCGTCGCCCTCGCGAGCCTCACGACCGGCGCCCTCGCGGGCGAGCACGGCATCGTCGGCTACGACGCGGTCGTGCCCGGAGCCGGCGTGCGCAACCAGCTGCGCGATTGGGGCGGCCCCATGGATCCCGCCGAGTGGCAGCGCGTGCCGACGCTGCTCGAGCGGGAGCCCTCGATCGCGATCGGCGAGCCGAGGCACGCCGCTGGCGGCTTCACCCGCGCGGTGCTGCGCGGGGCCGAGTACCGCGGCGGCCGCACGATGGCCGACCGGTTCGCCCTCGCCGAGGCGGCCGCTCGTGAGCGCTCGCTCGTGTACCTCTACGTGCCGGAGCTCGATCGCCTGGCGCACGAGCGCGGCTGGCAGAGCGATGCGTGGGTGGATGCGCTCGAGGAGCTCGACGGCTACGTCCGGGCGCTCGTCGCGGCGCTGCCGCGCGACGTGGGGCTCGTCGCGACCGCGGACCACGGCATGGTCGACGTCGACGCATCCGCCCACCTCGTCGTGCCGCCGGAGCTGCTCGAGCACGTCGAGCACGTCGCGGGGGAGCCGCGATGCCTGCAGCTCCACCTCGCGGCGTCGGCGGTCGGCGCCGGTGTCGACGCCGACGCGCTCGCGCGCGCGTGGGACGCGTGGCTCGGCGACGCGGCGTGGGTCGCGACGCGGCAGCAGGTGATCGACGCCGGCTGGCTCGGCCTCGTCGACCCGGAGGTGGCGCCGCGCCTGGGCGAGGTGTTCGTCGCCGCGCGAGGCCGCCGCGCGCTCTACGTCGACGCCGCCGATCCCGGCCGCGGCATGATCGGGCAGCACGGCTCGTTGACCCCGGATGAGCTGCGCGTGCCGCTGCGGCGCTTCGGCGCCTTCGCCTAATCGCCCGGCACTGCTGAGGCCGAAGCGGCGTGCCCGAACAGTTGATTGCTCGGGGCACGCCGCCTGCCGTACCTGAGCGCTACGGCTGAACGAACACCTCGTCAGCGAACATCCCGGGACGTACGCGCACGAGCGTCGACTCGCCATCCGGCACCAAGAACGCAGTGGATCCGCTGGCAGTGGCGCCGTTGAAGAGTTCGTCCATGCCCATCTCGTCCTCGAGCACGGCCATGGAGTCGTACCCGTTGATGACGTTGCCGCTCTCGGTCACCATGTCGAGCCCGACCATGGCTGCCATCGACGACTCCTCACCGGTGTAGGTCACGGTGTAGGTCACGATCTCGTAGTGGAAGCCGGCCTCGGCAGGTTCGTTGAACATGTTGCCGTCTGCGACGAGCTGATCGCCGTCGCGGTTCACACCGTCGACCGTCACGGTCCACTCGTCGCTGCTGATGGTGGCGCCCACCGGTACGGGATTCTCCCTGGATCCCTCGGCTTGCTCCGCCGGCGCGGCAACGGCGGCAGGCTCTGCACTGTCGTCGTCCGTCGCACCAGCGCCGTCGTCTGCGGGCGCGCCGGCGCCGTCAGGCTCCACGATGGTCGAGTCTTGATCGAACGCCTGCTCGAAGGAGGAGGCCACGACCGCCATGAATACGACGGCTCCGACCACGGTTCCAACGACCGCGATGATCAGAGCCGCGATCCCCAGGCCCTTGCCCTTGTCTCGCATGAAGAAGGACACGATCGCCAGGATGAACGCCACGGGCAAGAGCACCCAACCGACGATCAATGCACCGGGGATGCACGCGAAGATGAAGCCGACGACGGCGACGATCAGGGCGACGAGGCCCGCGACGTTTCGGGCCTTCTTCACTGGGCCGCCGGGCAGAGCGCCAGCCGGAGCCTGGGCGACGGGCTGATATGAGGGTGGAGCGCCTGCGCCCGGAGCCGGGACGTGGTGTTGAGCGGGATTCGGAAGCTGGGACTGCGGTTCGTGCTGGGACATGGAATCAGTCTGCGGGTTCGGCAACTCTCGCGAAGCGAACTTCATACAAAACTGAGCATCTGCCCGGCTCGCGCGCCGCGCAAGGCGCGCGAGGCGGCGTTCATCAGGACGTGCACCGCGCGTCCAGGCGCAGCGGGCAGGGTGGGATGAGCCGCCCAGTGCCGACGAGGCGCATTGGGCCACCGAGGATCAACGAGGAGAGGAACCGATCGTGCGCAAGTGGCTCATGATGACCATCGCGACCGCCGTCGTCGGCTTCATCGGCAGGAAGCTCTCGGAGCGTCGAGACGCCCGCCGCGGGCGCCGGTGAGGCACCCCGCCGTCAGAACCGCACGACCTGGCGGATCGCGCGGCCGTTGGCGAGCGTGTCGAGCGCCTCGTTGAGGCCATCGAGGCCGATCTTGCTCGTGACGAGCTCCTCAACGGGAAGTCGCCCCTCGCGCCACAGCTGCTCGTAGCGCGGGATGTCGCGCGAGGGCACCACCGAGCCCAGGTAAGAGCCGACGAGCGTGCTCGCCGAGACGAAGTGGAGCGTCGGGTTGCGGCCAATCGTGGATCGTCGCATGCGCAAGTGGCGAGTGGCAGCCCTCGTTACCGTCGTAGTAGTCCGTGTTGTCCCCTCGATCGCCAGCCAACGCGAAAGACGCGAGCCACGGGGCCACGTCCTTGCGCGACGGCTCCGGTCCCAGACGCGAAGGCTGTGCGCACGGCTCGCGCCGCTGGCTTCAAGATGACGGATCGCCACTGGCTCTCCGCGCTTTCGCAAGGGAGTCGGCTGCTCGTAGTCGCTCCTGTTCGTAGACGTTGCGGCCCAGCGTTAACGTGCTGTCAGAGCGCGGTGCGCACGACGTGCCCGCACACGGACAGCCGTCGCTTGCTTCTTTCTCCTCGACGAGAGCGAGCGGCCGCGCGCCGCCCTGCGCCTCCACTCGCTGTAGGCGTCGGCGTCTCACCACTGGACCCTGCGGGGTTGATGGCTCGGCCGGAAGTACTCCGCAGCGTATTGACACGGTTCCGAAAGTCGGCATACTTCGAAGCAATGCCAATCCGGCAGCGCAGCCATCTCTTGCAAGGAGGCCAGAGTGGTTAGAAGAATTCGTGGTTCGATAGTCGTGCTTGTCTTCGCGAGCCTGCTTTCCTTCGGTATGGTTTCTCCGGCGAACGCACGGGTTGACGCCTCGCCGAATGACGGCAGCGACGTCATGCAATCCACATATCAAGTGATCAATCGTCGGCTGATTTCTTCGACGTATCAAAGCTCGTACATCGGATGGGGCTGCAGCGCGTCCATCGGCTCGACTTGCCAAGTCTCTGTCACTGGAACTTACACGCGAACAGCTCAGGGCGGAGTCGGCGCAACCGCGGCTTGGGCATCCGCGAATTTGGGCATCAGTTACGCACGCAGCGTCTCTTTCAGCACGACGTGCACGTCGCCGAAGGTCACCTCGACGACCGTGGGCAAGGTCTATCGGGCACGCCTCGTGGGGAGCCGCTACAGCTATCAGATCCAGCGCACCGATTGGATCGGCGGGATGGTGGTGGGACGTGCGACGAGTGGAACGCTCTACGCGTTCCAGCCGACTTCGTTCCGATGCGGTTGGTACTCCTCCTAAGTTCAGCGGGGCCTGACGTCCTTAGATCGGGTTTGCGTTCATAGTGCGAAGCACGACATGACGGGGGGGGGCGGCGATGCCTGGTTCGTCGGTCCCCCTCTTGTCCCCCGAATCTCCTCGCGATGTAGGGCTCGCTACGGCAACTGCGAGCGGTGCTGACCCCGACGCCGCTGACTTGGCACAGACGACCGAGGATGGTGGTTGATGATTCAACGTCGGCACCCCTCGACGGCGTACTGCTGACTCGCCGCTTGGCGCGGCCCTTCTACACGAACCGCACGACCTGGCGGATCGCGCGCCCGTCGGCGAGCGTGTCGAGCGCCTCGTTGAGGTCGTCGAGGCCGATCTCGCTCGTGACGAGCTCCTCGACGGGCAGTCGCCCCTCGCGCCACAGCTGCTCGTAGCGCGGGATGTCGCGCGAGGGCACCGCCGAGCCCAGGTAGGAGCCCACGAGCGTGCGCGCCTCTGCCGTGAACGTCAGCGGCGGCAACGAGGAGCGCGCGTCGGGATGGGGGAGGCCGACGGTCACCGTCGTCCCGCCGGGAGCCGTGAGGGCGAAGGCGGTCTCGAGCGCCTTCGGGTGTCCCGCCGCCTCGATGACGACGGGAGCGCGCAGTCCCTGCTCGACCGCCGCATCGGGGGAGAGCGCGTCGTGCGCTCCCAGCTCCCGAGCCCGGTCGAGCTTCGCGGGCACGGCATCCACGCCGATGACGCGCCCGTGGCCGAGCGACGCCGCGGCGAGCAGTGCCGCCATGCCGACGCCGCCGAGCCCCACGATGATGATGTCGTCGCCCGCGACGGGCCTGCCCGCGTTGATGACGGCGCCGCCGCCGGTGAGCATCGCGCAGCCGAGCACCGCGGCGACGTGCGGGGGCACGTCGTCGCCCACGGGCACGACCGAGCGGCGGTCGAGCACCGCGTGCGTGGCGAATGCCGACACGCCGAGGTGGTGGTGCACCTCGCGATCGCCCTCGTGCAGCCGACGACCGCCGCCGAGCAGCTCGCCGGCCGCGTTCGACGCGCTGCCGCGCTCGCACGGCAGGCGGCCGTCGGTCGCGCACGCGGCGCACTCGCCGCAGCGGGGCAGGAACGTCGTCACCACGCGCGTGCCGACCGCGATGTCGTCGACGCCCTCGCCGAGCGCCTCGACGATCCCCGCCGCCTCGTGCCCGAGCAGCATCGGCACGGGACGGGGCCTCGCGCCGTCGACGACGGAGAGGTCGCTGTGGCACAGGCCCGCGGCCTCGACGCGCACGAGCAGCTCGCCGGGTCCGGGCTCGTCGAGCTCGAGGTCGACGAGCTCCAGCGGTCGCGCCTGCGCGAAGGGGCGCTCGGCGCCGATCGCGCGCAGTACGGCGCCGCGGATGCGCATCAGCGCCCGTCCCAGCCCTCGACCGTGCCGTCGGGGCTCGCCTCGCGCACGACGAGCGTGCAGTCCTTGCCGCCGAAGCCGTCATCCAGCAGGCGCTGGAGCTGGTCGCGGATGAGCGTCGCCGCCGGCACCTTCACGCCCGCGGCCTCGGCGCCCGCGACCGCGAGCGTCACGTCCTTGTGGCACAGCATCGCCGAGAAGGAGGCGTCGAAGTTGAAGTTCGCGGCCGCGCCCGGCACGACGCCCGGCACGGGGTACCAGGTGCGCACGGCCCAGGAGTCGCCGGAGGAGACCCGCACGACGTCGTAGAACGCCTGCGCGTCGAGCCCCAGGTGCTCCGCGAGCTGCGAGCCCTCGCTCATCGCGAGGATCGAGACGCCGAGCATCATGTTGTTGACGAGCTTCGCCGCGATGCCGTGCGTCGCCTCTCCGACCGCGATGACGTTGCCCGCCATGGGCGTGACGATCGCCTTCGCGTCGGCCACGTCGGCCTCGTCGCCGCCGAGCATGAAGGCGAGCGTCGCGGCCTGGGCGCCCTGGGTGCCGCCGGAGACGGGGGAGTCGACGAAGCGGAAGCCGCGCGAGCCCGCCTCGCCGTGGCACCAGCGGGAGGTCTCGAGGTCGACGGTCGAGGTGTCGAGGATGAGCGTGCCCGGCGCGGCGTGGTCGAAGACGCCGTCGGGGTCGGCGAGCACCGCGCGCACGTGCTCGCCCTTCGGCAGGCTCAGGATCACGACCTCGGCGCCCTCGACCGCCTCGGCGATCGAGGCGACGGGGGTGATCCCGTGCTCGGCGGCGGCCTCCCGCAGGGCATCGACGACGTCGAAGCCCTTCACGTCGTGGCCGGCAGTGACGAGGTGGGCGGACATCCGGCTGCCCATGTTGCCGAGTCCGATCCAGGCGATTGACGTCATCGTCGATTCCTTCCGCAGGTGTGTGCTCACGCTATCCGGTGGAGCCGGGGGGGGGGGGGGGGGGGGGCCCCCCCCCCCCCCGGGGGGGGC
>JAPSIA010000058.1 GCA_031179215.1 Agrococcus sp. | reverse complement strand
GGAAGCTGCTGCGCGCCCGCGACCAGCACTGCCGATGGCCGGGATGCACGCAGCGCGCGATGCGCTGCGACGTCGACCACACCATCCCCTGGGCGGAGGGCGGCCCGACCGAGCTCGGCAACCTCGCCCACCTGTGCCGTCGGCATCACGCACTCAAGGGGGCACCGCTCGCCGGGGCGCGCCGATGGAAGGTGCGGCAGCTGGGAGCCGGCGTGCTCGAGTTCGTCTCGCCGACAGGGCAGCGAGCCATCGACCAGCCGACGCCGGTCGTGCCGGCGTTCCGCGACCGGGGGGACGTCTGGGAACCGCCCGCCGACGCCCTGCTGTCGACCGACGTCGGGTTCTGACGCGACGCTAGGGCCGCTCGCCCATCCCGATGAGCATGAGGCGCGCGACGTCGCGCGGTTCGAGCGCGGTCATCGACGGCAGGCCGATGACGTAGCGCGTGAAGAGCGTGCCCGCGATCACCGCGGCGGCGACCCGGCCGCGCTCGAGCCCGAGCGCGCGCTGGAGCCGCTCGAGCACCGAGCGCTGCAGGTAGTCGACGAAGGCCTGCGCGCGCGGCCCGCCCGCCGCGAGCTCGCGCGCGAGCCGCGTGAGCGCCGCACGGTGCTCCGGGTGCTCCCACAGGGCGACGATCCCGTGCACGAGGCGCTGCAGGTCGAGCCCGTGCTCGCCGACGGTCGCGGCCTCGAGCAGGTCGTGCGGGGCGATGCGCAGCGCCGTCGCGGCGGCGAGCAGGCCCTGCCGGTCGCCGAAGTGGAAATTGACCAGGGTGTGGCTGACGCCCGCCTCGGCGGCGAGGGCGCGCGACGAGGTCGCCGCGAGGTCGCCGCGCTCGAGGTGCAGCTGCGCCGCGGCGAGCAGCCGCTCGCGCGCATCGCCGCCTCCCGGCGGGCGGCCGCGGCGCGGGCGCGAGGAATCGACCACCCTCGCATGATGCCACCGCGCGGCGCACGATGACGGGCATGGACGCGAACCCGAGCACCGAGCCGAGCAGCACCGAGCACGACGAGGTCGCGCGCGTCAGCACCGACTGCGTCGTCGTCGGCGGCGGCCCCGCGGGCCTCATGCTCGCCCTGCTGCTCGCGCGGCGGGGCGTGCGCGTCACGGTGCTCGAGCGGCACGGCGACTTCCTGCGCGACTTCCGCGGCGACACGATCCATCCCTCGACGCAGGAGCTGCTGCACGAGCTCGGCCTGCTCGAGCGCTTCCTCGAGCGTCCGCACGCCGACGTGCCGCACGTCGCGCTGCGCTTCTCGGGTCGACCGCTCGTGCTCGCCGACTTCACGCGGCTGCCGACGCGCCGGAAGGCGATCGCCTTCATGCCGCAGTGGGACTTCCTCGACCTGCTCGCCGACGCCGGCCGCGCGCACGCCGCCTTCGAACTGCGCATGCGCACCGCCGGCACCGCGCTGCTGCGCGACGGCGAGCGCATCGCGGGCGTGCGCGCGGAGGGTCCCGATGGCCCTGTCGAGATCCGCGCGAAGCTCACGGTGCTCGCCGACGGCCGGGACTCGACCCTGCGCGCGCACGCGGGCCTCGAACCTGTAGGACGGCGGAGCGCGATCGACGTGCTGTGGTTCCGCCTGCCGCGCGAGCAGGGGGAGGAGATCCCCTTCATGCAGGCGGGTGACGGCGCGCTGCTCACGATCCCGCGCGGCGACTTCTCTCAGTGCGCGCACATCGTGCGGAAGGGCGCGTGGCTCGGCGACACCCGCTCGCTCGAGGCCCTGCGGCGCCGCGCGGGTGCGCTCGCGCCCATCCTCGCCGAGCGCCTCGAGGCGCTGCGCGTCGAGGACGTGCGCGTGCTCGACGTGCGCATCGAGCACCTCGAGCGGTGGCATCGCGACGGACTCCTCGCGATCGGCGACGCCGCCCACGCGATGTCCCCGGCCGGCGGCGTGGGCGTCAACCTCGCGATCCAAGATGCGGTCGCCGCGGCCAACGCGCTCGCACCCGGCCTCGCGCACGCGCGGCCGACGGAGGCGCTCCTGCAGCGCATCCAGCGCCGTCGGGCGTGGCCCGCGCGCGCGACGCAGGCGTTCCAGCGGCGGCTCGAGACCGTGCTCGTCCGGCTCGCCGAGCCGGGGGAGCCCGTGCCCGTGCCCCTGCCGCTGCGCGTGGTGCAGCACGTGCCCGCCATCCGGCACCTGACGGGGCGCTTCGTGGGGCTCGGGCTGCGGCCGGAGCACGTCCGCTCGGAGTGACCCGGCGGCGCGGCGCCGCCCTGCCGATCGCGGTCCGGCGCGCTCGGACGCGATAGGGTGGAGTCATCAGACAACCTTGAAGCCCGTCCCGTGAGGCGGAGAAGGGAGTCGCTTGTGACTCACGCACGCACCGTGCTCGGCCCCGACGAGATCGCCAGGGCCCTGACGCGCATCGCCCACGAGATCCTCGAGGCGAACCACGGCGCCGACGACCTCGTGCTGCTGGGCATCCCGACGCGCGGGGTGCACCTAGCAGAGCGCCTCGCGACCAGGCTGACCGCGATCACGGGCGAGGACTTCACCGCCCGCACGGGAGCGCTCGACATCACGATGCACCGCGACGACCTGCGCGCGCGCCCCACGCGCGCCTCGCACCCCACGCGCATCCCCGCGACCGGCGTCGACGACAAGGTCGTCGTGCTCGTCGACGACGTGCTCTACTCCGGCCGCACGATCCGCGCCGCCCTCGACGCGCTCTCGGACCTCGGCCGGCCCCGCGCCGTGCGCCTCGCGGTGCTCGTCGATCGCGGCCACCGCGAGCTGCCCATCCGCGCCGACTCGGTGGGCAAGAACCTGCCGAGCGCGCGCAGCGAGCACGTGTCGATCCTGCTCGACGAGGTCGACGGGCGCGATGCCGTCACGATCGAGGGCGGCGTCGCATGAAGCACCTGCTGACCGCCGCGATGCCCCGCGAGGAGGCCGTCGCGCTGCTCGACCTCGCCGAGGACATGCACCAGATCCAGGAGCGCGAGGTCAAGAAGCTGCCCGCGCTGCGGGGCCGCACCGTCGTGAACCTCTTCTTCGAGGACTCCACGCGCACCCGCTCCTCCTTCGAGATCGCCGGCAAGTGGCTCTCGGCCGACGTCATCAACGTCTCCGGCAAGGGCTCGAGCGCATCGAAGGGGGAGTCGCTGCGCGACACGGGCCTCACGATCGCCGCGATGGGCGTCGACGGCGTGGTCGTGCGCTCCGGCGCATCCGGCGCGCCCGCGCTGCTCGCCGACTGGATCGGCCGCCCGGTCGTCAACGCGGGCGACGGCACCCACGAGCACCCGACGCAAGCGCTCCTCGACGCGTTCGCGCTCCGCCGCCGCATCCACGGCGAGGCCTCGCGCGGCAAGGCCCTCGACGGCGTCCGCGTCGCGATCGTCGGCGACATCGCCCACTCGCGCGTCGCGCGCTCCAACGCCCTGCTCCTGCCCGCGCTCGGCGCGGAGGTCACGCTCGTGGGTCCGCCCTCGCTCCTGCCGCCCGCCGCGAGCGACGGCACGCGGCTGGGCGTGCGCGCCGAGACGAGCCTCGACGCCGTCATCGCCGAGCAGCCCGACGCGCTCATGCTGCTGCGCGTGCAGCTCGAGCGGCAGGCCGGCAAGGTGACCCCGAGCCCCGCGGAGTACATCACGGGCTGGTCGCTCACCGACGAGCGCCTCGCGCGGCTGCCGGGCACGCGCATCATGCACCCCGGCCCCATGAACCGCGGCCTCGAGCTCTCGAGCCGCGCCGCCGACAGCGACGCGTCGACCGTGCTCGAGCAGGTCACCGCCGGCGTGTCGGTGCGCATGGCCGTGCTCTACGCGCTGCTCGCGTCCGACCAGGGAGGCTCCCGATGACCTCGATGCAGACTCGCGCGACCATCCTGGTCGGCGCGTCGATCCTCGGCGGCGAGTCGCGCGACCTCGCGATCGACGGCGGCCTGCTCGTCGACCCCGCGACCGTCGATCGCGACCGCGCCGACGTCCTCGACGCCTCCGGCCTCATCGCGCTGCCGGGGCTCGTCGACCTCCACACGCATCTGCGCCAGCCCGGGGGCGAGCAGGCCGAGACGGTCGCGACCGGCGTCCGCGCCGCTGCGGCGGGCGGCTACACGTGCGTGTTCGCGATGGCGAACACGAGCCCCGTCGCCGACACCCCGGCGGTCGTCGAGCAGGTGCACCGGCTCGGCCTCGATGCGGGGCTCGCGACCGTGCGGCCCATCGGCGCCGTCACGGTCGGGCTCGCGGGGGAGCGGCTCGCCGACCTCGGCATGCTCGCGGGCTCGGCCGCTCGCGTGCGGGTGTTCAGCGACGACGGCCACTGCGTCGCCGACGCCGAGCTCATGCGCCGGGCGCTCGAGCACGCCGCGTCGCTCGATGCCGTCATCGCGCAGCACGCGCAGGACCCCGCGCTCACGCGCGGCGCCGTCATGCACGAGAGCCCGCTCGCGGCCGAGCTCGGCCTCACCGGGTGGCCGTCGGTCGCGGAGGCGTCGATCGTGGCGCGCGACGCGATGCTCGCTGAGGCGACGGGCGCGCGGCTGCACGTGTGCCACGTCTCGACCGTCGAGACCGTCGAGGTCGTGCGCGCCGCGAAGGCTCGCGGCATCCGCATCACCGCCGAGGTCACGCCCCACCACCTGCTGCTGACCGAGGAGCTCGTGCGCAGCTACGACGGCCGCTTCAAGGTCAACCCGCCGCTGCGCGCCGAGCGCGACGTGCGCGCGCTCCGCGAGGCGCTCGCCGACGGCACGATCGACATCGTCGCGACCGACCACGCGCCGCACGCGCCCGAGGCGAAGCAGACGGCGTTCGCGGATGCGGCCTTCGGCATGGTCGGTCTCGAGACCGCGCTCGGCGCGGTGCAGCAGAGCATGGTCGAGACGGGGCTCCTCGACTGGGCGGGAGTCGCGCGCGTCATGTCGACCGCGCCCGCAGCGATCGGGCGCGAGCCCGGCTACGACGCGCCGCTCGAGATCGGCTCGCCCGCGCACGTCGTGCTCGTCGACGCCGCGGCGCGCACGACGATCGACGCCTCGCACCTCAAGGGCCGCTCGGCGAACTCGCCGTTCCTCGGCGTCGAGCTGCCGGGCAGCGTGCGCCACGTGTGGCACGCCGGCAGGCGCACGGTCGTCGACGGGGAGGTGCAGGCATGACGAAGGAGGTCTTCGCGCTGCTGTGCGCCGCATTCGTCGCGATCCTCGCCGTGCTCGTCGTGCTGGGTCTGCGCGGCCGACGACGACGCCAGGGCGACGTCGACGAGCCGCACCCGTGGACCGATGCGGTGCCTTCGCTCGTCGTCGACGCCCTCTACGTCGCCACGACCCGCGCCGGCGACCCGTACGACCGGATCTTCGCCCACGGCCTCGGCTTCCGCGGCCGCACGACGCTCGCGATCGACGCCGACGGCGCGCAGCTCCTCGCCGACCGGCGCGAGCTGCGCATCCCGGCAGAGCGAATCCGCTCGGTCGAGCGCGCGACCTGGACCATCGACCGCGTCGTCGAGCCCGGGGGGATCATCGTGATCCGCCACGAGCTCGGCGCCGACGTCGACACCTACATCCGCGTCATCGGCGATGACGCGCCCGCGTTCGAGGCCCTCCACGGCCTCGTGCGCGGCACCACGACCACCTCAGCAGGGGAAGGACAGACCCCATGATCGACGCAGCATCGAACGCCCCCGCGGCCCTCGTCCTCGAGGACGGCACCATCTTCCGCGGCACCGCGTACGGCGCGACCGGGCAGGCGCTCGGCGAGGCCGTCTTCGCCACGGGCATGACCGGCTACCAGGAGACGCTCACCGACCCGAGCTATGCCGGGCAGATCGTCGTGCAGACGTCGCCGCACATCGGCAACACCGGCGTCAACGACGAGGACGACGAGTCGGCGCGCATGTGGCCGGCCGGCTACGTCGTGCGCGCAGCGAGCCGCATCACCTCGAACTGGCGATCGCGCGAGCCGCTCGGCGCGCAGCTCGAGCGCGACGGCGTCGTGGGCATCGCGGGCGTCGACACGCGGGCGGTCACCCGCCGCCTGCGCGATGCGGGCGCGATGCGCGCGGGCGTGTTCTCGGGCGAGGCGCTCTCGAGCGACGAGGAGATGCTCGCCGCGGTGCGGCAGAGCCCCGGCATGGCCGGACGCAGCCTCGCCGAGGTCGTGAGCACGCGCGAGCCCTACCGGCTGCCCGCCGTCGGCGAGGCCATCGGCACGCTCGCGGTGCTCGACCTCGGCGTGAAGACGTCGACGCTCACCTACCTGCGCGAGCAGGGCTTCGACCTCGTCGTGCTGCCGCAGGATGCGACGCTCGAGCAGGTGCTCTCCTACGAGCCCGTCGCGGCCTTCTACTCGAACGGCCCCGGCGACCCCGCCGCCTCGGACAGCCAGGTCGAGCTCCTGCAGGGCCTGCTGCGCCAGGAGCTGCCGTTCTTCGGCATCTGCTTCGGCAACCAGCTGCTCGGCCGCGCGCTCGGCTTCGGCACGTACAAGCTGCCCTTCGGCCACCGCGGCATCAACCAGCCCGTGCTCGACGTCGCGACGGGTCGCGTCGAGATCACGAGCCAGAACCACGGCTTCGCCGTCGACGCGACGATCGGCGAGGAGCTCGCGAGCCCCGCGGGCTTCGGCCGCGTCGAGGTGAGCCACTACTCGCTCAACGACCGGGTCGTCGAGGGGCTGCGCGCCCTCGACATCCCCGCGTTCAGCGTGCAGTACCACCCGGAGTCTGCGGCGGGCCCCAACGATGCCCGCCACTTGTTCGAGAAGTTCCGCCAGATGGTCCTGGCGAAGAAGGGGGCGCAGGCCTGATGCCGAAGCGCGACGACATCAATTCCGTCCTGGTCATCGGCTCGGGGCCGATCGTCATCGGCCAGGCGGCCGAGTTCGACTACTCCGGCACGCAGGCATGCCGCGTGCTGCGCGAGGAGGGCGTGCGCGTCATCCTCGTCAACTCCAACCCGGCGACGATCATGACCGACCCGGACTTCGCCGACGCGACCTACGTCGAGCCCATCACGCCCGAGGTGATCGAGACGATCATCATGAAGGAGCGGCCCGACGCGATCCTGCCGACCCTCGGCGGGCAGACGGCGCTCAACGCCGCGATCGCGCTCCACGAGCAGGGCATCCTCGAGCGCCACGGCGTCGAGCTCATCGGCGCCAAGGTCGAGGCGATCCAGCGCGGCGAGGACCGCCAGCTGTTCAAGCAGCTCGTGCTCGACGCCGGCGCCGACGTCGCCTCGAGCGCGATCGCGAAGAGCGTCGACGAGGCGATCGCGTTCGCCGAGGAGTACGGCTACCCCGTGGTCGTGCGCCCCTCGTTCACCATGGGCGGCCTCGGCTCCGGCTTCGCGCACGACGAGGCGGAGCTCCGCCGCTTCGTCGGCGACGGCCTCCACTCCTCGACGATCGGCGAGGTGCTGCTCGAGGAGTCGATCCTCGGCTGGAAGGAGTACGAGCTCGAGCTCATGCGCGACACGGCCGACAACACGGTCGTGATCTGCTCGATCGAGAACGTCGACGCCGTCGGCGTCCACACGGGCGACTCGATCACCGTCGCGCCCGCGCTCACCCTCACCGACCGCGAGTACCAGCGGATGCGCGACATCGGCATCCGCATCATCCGCGACGTGGGCGTCGACACCGGCGGGTGCAACATCCAGTTCGCCGTCGAGCCGCGCACGGGCCGCATCATCGTCATCGAGATGAATCCCCGCGTCTCGCGCTCCTCGGCGCTCGCGTCGAAGGCGACGGGCTTCCCGATCGCGAAGATCGCCGCCAAGCTCGCGCTCGGCTACCGCCTCGACGAGATCCCCAACGACATCACGAGGGTGACCCCCGCGTCGTTCGAGCCCGCGCTCGACTACGTCGTCGTCAAGGTGCCGCGGTTCAACTTCGAGAAGTTCCCCGCGGCGGACGCGACGCTCACGACGACCATGAAGTCGGTCGGCGAGGCGATGGCGATCGGCCGCACCTACGCGCAAGCGCTGCAGAAGGCGCTGCGCTCGCTCGAGAAGAAGGGCTCCTCCTTCCACTGGGAGGGCGAGCCCGGCGACCAGATCGCGCTGCTCGAGGCCGCGAGCGTGCCGACCGACGGCCGCATCGTCACGCTGCAGCAGGCGCTGCGCGCCGGCGCGACGATCGAGCAGGCGCACGAGGCGACGGGCATCGACCCGTGGTTCCTCGACCAGATCGTGCTCATCAACGAGGTCGCCGACGAGATCCGCGCCGCCGGCGCGCTCGACGAGGCCACCCTGCGCCTCGCCAAGGAGCACGGCTTCTCGGATGCGCAGATCGCGCAGCTGCGCGGGCTCAGCGAGGCGGAGGTGCGAGAGGCGCGGTGGGCGATCGGGCTGCGCCCGGTCTACAAGACCGTCGACACGTGCGCGGGGGAGTTCCCGGCGCTCACGCCCTACCACTACTCGAGCTACGACCTCGAGACCGAGGTCGAGGCGAGCGACCGCCGCAAGGTGATCATCCTGGGCTCCGGCCCGAACCGCATCGGTCAGGGCATCGAGTTCGACTACTCGTGCGTGCACGCGTCCTTCGCGCTCGCCGACGCCGGCTTCGAGACCATCATGGTCAACTGCAACCCCGAGACGGTCTCGACCGACTACGACACGAGCGACCGGCTCTACTTCGAACCGCTCACGCTCGAGGACGTGCTCGAGGTCGTGCACGCCGAGCGCGCCGCCGGCGAGCTCGTCGGCGTCATCGTGCAGCTCGGCGGGCAGACGCCGCTCGGGCTCGCGCGCGGGCTCGAGGCCGCGGGCGTGCCGATCCTCGGCACGACGCCCGACGCGATCGACGCCGCCGAGGAGCGGGGGCTGTTCCAGCGCATCCTCGACGAGGCCGGCCTCGTCGCGCCCCGCAACGGCACCGCGACGACCGAGGACGAGGCGGTCGCGATCGCCGAGCGCATCGGCTACCCCGTGCTCGTGCGCCCCTCGTTCGTGCTCGGCGGGCGCGGCATGGAGATCGTCTACGACACGGCGAGCCTGCACGGCTACTTCGACCGCATCGCGAGCCACGGCATCGTGGGCCCCTCCGCGCCGCTGCTCGTCGACCACTTCCTCGACGACGCGATCGAGATCGACGTCGACGCCATCTACGACGGCGAGGAGCTCTTCGTCGGCGGCATCCTCGAGCACATCGAGGAGGCCGGCATCCACTCCGGCGACTCCTCGTGCACGCTCCCGCCGGTCGGGCTCGGCCGCGCGCAGCTGCTCGAGATCCGCGACGCCACGCTCCGCATCGCGCAGGGGCTCGACGTGCGCGGACCGATCAACGTGCAGTTCGCCTACGCCACGGGCGTGCTGCACGTCATCGAGGCCAACCCTCGCGCGAGCCGCACGGTGCCGTTCGTCGCCAAGGCGATCGGCACGCCGATCGCGAAGGCGAACGCGCGCGTGCTCGCGGGCGCCTCGATCGCGGAGCTGCGCGCCGAGGGGCTGCTGCCCGAGCAGGACGGCACGATCCTGCCGATCGACGCGCCGGTCGCCGTCAAGGAGGCCGTGCTGCCCTTCCGCCGCTTCCGCACCGCCGACGGCCGCATGGTCGACAGCCTGCTCGGCCCCGAGATGCGCTCCACGGGCGAGGTCATGGGCATCGATCGCGACTTCCCGACGGCGTTCGCGAAGAGCCAGGCGGCGGCCTACGGCGGCCTGCCCACCTCCGGCACCGTCTTCGTGTCGCTCTCCGACCGCGACAAGCGGCAGGCCGTGCTGCCCGTGCACCGCCTGCAGCAGCTCGGCTTCCGGATCGTCGCGACGGCCGGCACCGCCGAGGTGCTCGCGCGCAACGGCATCCGGGTCGAGACGGTGCGCAAGCACTCCGAGGCGGGCGCAGAGCCCTCGATCGTCGACCTCATCGATGCGGGTGAGATCGACATCATCATCAACACGCCCACGGGCGGCATCGCCCGCGCCGACGGCTACGAGATCCGGGCCGCGACGGTCGCCGCCGACAAGGCGCTCTTCACGACGGTCTCGCAGCTCGGCGCGGCGGTCGCGGCCGTCGAGGCCTCGCGCGAGCCGTTCGAGGTGACGAGCCTGCAGGAGTACCACGCGCGGAGCTCGGCGTGACGTTCCTCGCGCGCCTGCGCGCTGCCGTCGCCGAGCGCGGCGCGCTGTGCGTGGGCATCGACCCCCACCCGGCCCTGCTGGAGGCGTGGGGGCTGCCGGGCTCGGATGCGCCGGCGCTCGAGCGCTTCGGGCGCGCGGTCGTCGACGCATCCGCCGGCCGCGTCGCGGTCGTGAAGCCCCAGGTGGCGCTGTTCGAGGCGCACGGCGCGGCGGGCTTCGCGGCGCTCGAGCGCGTGCTCGCCGACGCGCGCGACGCCGGGCTCCTCGTCATCGCCGATGCGAAGCGGGGCGACATCGGCTCGACGAACGCGGGATACGCGGCGGCGTGGCTCACGCCGGGCTCGAGCCTCGAGGCCGACGCGCTCACCGTGAGCCCGTACCTCGGTGCCGGCGCGCTCACGGGGCTGCTCGAGACCGCAGAGCGCAGCGGCAAGGCCGTCTTCGCGCTCGCCGCGACCTCGAACCCCGAGGCCGCGAGCCTGCAGCTCGCGCGCACCGCGGATGGCCGCTCTGTCGCGGCGGCCGTCGCCGCGGCCGTCGCCGAGCGGAACGCCCGCACGGGCGCCGGCCACGGCCTCGTCATCGGGGCGACGATCGATCGCGCGCGCTACGGCCTCGAGCCGGATGCCGCGATGCCGGTGCTCGCGCCGGGGTTCGGCGCGCAAGGGGCGCGGCTGGCCGACCTGCGCGAGCTGTTCCCGACCGACGCGCTCGTGCTCGCGAGCGCGTCCCGCAGCATCCTCCAGGCGGGCGAGGCCGGGCTCGTCGCGGCGATCGAGGCGGCGCGCGCCGAGCTGCCCGCGTGAGCGCGACCGAGCCGCAGCGCGCACGCACCGTGCCTGACCCGGCAGCTGCCGGCCGGGCGGCGATCGAGGCACGCCGAGCGCGCGCCGCCGTCAAGCGCGCGCTGCGCGCGGGGGAGCGCAGCGCCCGCGACGTCGCCGAGCGAGCCTGGCAGGAGCCGCACGGCCCCGAGGGGCGGCTCCGCGTCGCGGAGTACTTCGGCTCGCTGCGCGGCATGGGTCCCAAGCGCGTCGAGGCGCTCATGGCGAGCCTCGGCATCGCGCCGTCGAAGCGGCTCGGCGGGCTCGGCGGTTTGCAGCGCGAGCGCGTACGCGGTTGGCTGGACGCCGTGGATCCCTCGCGTCGCCCCCGCCTCATCGTGCTCGCCGGACCGACGGCCGTCGGCAAGGGCACGGTCGCGCAGTACGTGCGCGAGCACTTCCCGCAGATCCGCCACTCCGTGAGCGCGACGACGCGCAGCCCCCGGCCGGGCGAGATCGACGGCGTGCACTACGCCTTCGTCTCCGACGCCGACTTCGACCGCATGATCGAGGACGGCGAGTTCCTCGAGTGGGCGACGGTGCACAACCAGTCGCGCTACGGCACCCCGCGCTCGAGCGTGCAGGCGGCGCTCGATGAGGGCTCATCGGTGCTGCTCGAGATCGACCTGCAGGGCGCGCGGCAAGTGCGAGCGTCGTTCCCCGACGCCGTGCTGCTCTTCCTCGCGCCGCCGTCGTGGGACGAGCTCGTGCGCAGGCTCGTGGGCCGCGGCACCGAGACGGAGGAGGAGCGGGCGCGCCGGCTCGAGACCGCGAAGGTCGAGCTCGCGAGCCAGCCGGAGTTCGACGCGACGATCGTGAACACGGATGTCGCCGAGGCGGCGCGCGAGGTCGTCGAGCACATCCTCGCAGCGGAGGCCTCGCCGAGCGCCACGGGTGCCGCGTCGGGGAGCTGACGACCGCGCCTCGAGCGGGTCAGCGCTCGGGCGCCCGCGCGAGTACGATCAGTGCCACACACACAGGATGTGGTGACGCGACGACTGGCGCCCGGTGACGGGGCGGCAGCCGCATGAGTTCCTTCGACGGCACTGCTGGAAGGGATGACCCCGTGACGCAGGCCTCCATGGAGGGCCGTCTCGCCGCGACGCTCGCGATGCTCGCCGAGACGCTCACCTCCGACTACGACGTCGCGCAGCTGCTCGACTCCGTCATGCGCGAGTGCGTGGCGCTGCTCGACGTGCAAGCGGGCGGGCTGCTGCTCAAGAACCCGAAGGGCCAGCTCGAGCTGGTCGCCTCGACGAGCGAGGCAGCGAGCTTCGTCGAGGTCATGCAGCTGAACGCGGGGAACGGCCCCTGCGTCGAGTGCGCGCGCAGCGGCCGCGTCGTGTCGATCCTCGACGTCGAGGAGGCGCGCCCGGAGTGGGCGGCGTTCCGGAGCGCTGCGCTCGCGCACGGCTTCCGCTCCGTCCACGCAGTGCCGCTTCGCGTGCGCGACGCCACCGTCGGATCGATCGGACTCTTCCGAGCGCGCGCCGGAGACCTGGAGGCCCGCGAGGTCCGCGCGGCTCGGGCGCTCGCCGACCTGGCCTCGATCGGCATCGTGCAGGAGCGCGCGATCCGCGAGGGCTCCATCGTCGCTGAGCAGCTCCAGCGGGCGCTCGACAGCAGGGTGCTCATCGAGCAGGCGAAGGGAGTGCTGGCGGCCTCGGAGGACGTCGACATGGACGAGGCCTTCCGCATGCTTCGCGCCCACGCTCGAGACGGCAACCGCAAGCTGCACGACGTCGCGGAAGCGGTCGTCTCCCGCGCCCTCCGGCTCGGCCCGTCGCCGAGCCGCGCAGCAGAGGAGGCGGGCGCAGCGTCGACTTGACGCTCCGCTCGCGCCAGCCCATACTGACTGGAGGCAATGTGCTCTCCAGACCTCGGAGCACGCGTCGCTGGCACACCGCCAGTTCGACGCGGAAGAGGCGATCATGGAGAGCCGGACAGGTCCTGAAGAGGACCGAGCGGGGCGACAGCCCGCGCAGGCCCAGAGCGTGCGCTCGCGAGAGCGAGCCTGGCTCGAGCGCCACGGGCGACTCCTCGACGAGCGCGCGTTCCTGGCCGCCCTCGGCCGCGGGGGCGCGCAGCGCGTGGCGATCCCGCTGCGGGCGGAGTGACGGTGGACCTCGCGCCCGCGTTCGTCGCGGTCGTGCTCGCGGTGCTCCTCGGGGTCCAGGTGCTCGCGCTCGCGACGTGGATCGTGGGGAAGCGGCTGCGGTCGTCGGGCGCGGCATCCCGCCGGCGAGCACGCGCGACGCCGCCCGCGCTGCCCGCGCGAGAGGGCGCGCCGCCTTCCGCCTGACCCGCTGCGCGGCCGGCCTGCGCGCGCGGGCGGCCACGAGGTAGACTGGTCGCTTGCGCCCACCGGCGCACGAGCTTCGCTGGCGCGTCCGCGCCCGCAACGACCTGCAGGAGGCACCCATGGCCAAGGGCATCATCAAC
>JAPSIA010000006.1 GCA_031179215.1 Agrococcus sp. | reverse complement strand
CCGCCGGCGCCGTCGTGGGCCTGCGCGTGCCGGGCGTCGAGGTCGACGACATCGGGGCGACCGCGAAGACGATCCCGGAGTTCCCGGAGCTCTGGGCCGCGATGCTCGAGGGCCGCTCGCTGCGGCCTGATGCGACGGGACTGGACCGAGCGCGATGAGCTGGCTGGGCGACTACGAGGATCCGTACGAGCAGTACGACGAGTCGAGCGTGCGCGAGCGCCCGAACCCGAAGGCGAACCGGCCGCGCTCGAAGCACCGCCCCGAGCACGACGACGCCGTCACCGGCATCGTCACCGCCGTCGACCGCGGCCGCTACACGCTCGTCGTGCGCGCCGGTGAGCCCGACGAGGCGGTCGTCTCGGCCGCGCGAGCGCGCGAGCTGCGGAAGCAGGCGATCGTGGCGGGCGACCGGGTCGACGTCGTGGGCGACACGAGCGGCGAGGAGGGCACGCTCGCGCGCATCGTGCGCATCCAGCCGCGCACGACGGTGCTGCGCCGCTCGGCGGATGACACGGACGTCGTCGAGCGCGTGATCGTCGCGAACGCCGACCTCCTGCTCATGGTCGTCGCCGCCGCCGACCCCGAGCCGCGGCCCCGCCTCGTCGACCGCTACCTCGTGGCCGCGCTCGACGCCGGCATCGAGCCGATCATGGTCATCACCAAGACCGACGTCGCCGACCCCGCGCCGTTCCTGGCCAACTTCGAGGGCCTCGACATCGAGGTGTGGCGCTCCTCGATCGACGACCCGCCCGTCGAGGCGCTGCGGCAGCGGCTCGACGGCCACACGACGGTCGCGGTCGGGCACTCGGGCGTCGGCAAGTCGACGCTCGTCAACGCGCTCGTGCCGAGCGCCCACCGCGCGACCGGCCACGTCAACGCGGTCACCGGCCGAGGCAGGCACACGTCGTCGTCGACCGTGTCGTTCCGGCTCGGCGAGGGCTGGATCATCGACACGCCGGGCGTGCGCTCGTTCGGCCTCGGGCACGTCGCGACGGCGAACGTGCTGCGCGGCTTCCCCGACCTCTCGGCCGTCGCCGAGGACTGCCCGCGCGGCTGCACGCACCTCGAGGGCGAGGAGTACTGCGAGCTCGCGATCGCCGCGAGCGAGGGCCGGCTCGAGCCGCGTCGCGTCGAGTCGATGCAGCGGCTGCTCGGCACGCTCGTCGCCGCGAGGGAGCTGCGCCACGAGGAGTGATCCTCGGTCCGGCCCGGCCTCGGCGCGGGCGTCGCGCCGGCGGCCGAGGGCGCCAGGCGCCGCGTACGCTGGAGCCGTGACCCGCTACGACGACGACCTCGCCCTGGCGCTGCGGCTCGCGGACGCCGCCGACGCGATCTCCGCCGACCGCTTCGGTGCGCGCGACCTCACGATCGACACGAAGCCCGACACGACGTTCGTCACCGACGCCGATCGCGCGGTCGAGCAGCGCATCCGCGAGCTGCTCGGCGCGGAGCGCCCCGACGACGCGATCACCGGCGAGGAGTACGGCCAGCAGGGCGAGGGCCGGCGGCAGTGGATCATCGACCCGATCGACGGCACGGCGCACTTCCTGCGCGGCGCGCCCGTGTGGGCGACGCTCATCGCGCTCGTCGTCGACCGACGCCCCGTCGTCGGCGTCGTCTCCTCGCCCGCGCTCGGGATGCGCTGGTGGGCCGCCCAGGGGCAGGGCGCGTGGAAGCGCGCCGCCGGCGCGCACGATGCGGCGCGGCTGCGCGTCTCGAGCGTGCAGGAGCTCTCGCGGTCGGCGATCTCGTACAACTCGATCCAGGGCTGGGACGGCGCCGGCCGCATCGACGAGCTCGTCGCGCTGCAGCGCGACGTGTGGCGCGCGCGCTCGTACGGCGACGCCTGGAGCTACATGCTCCTCGCCGAGGGCGCGCTCGACGCGGTCGCCGAGTTCGACCTGCAGCCCTACGACATGGCGGCGCTCGTGCCCGTCGTCGAGGAGGCGGGCGGCACCTTCACGTCGGTCGACGGCGACGAGGGGCCGTGGCACGGCTCGGCGCTCGCGACGAACGGCCACCTCCACGACGAGCTGCTGCGGCGGCTCGCCCACTGACGCGAGGACGGCACCCGCCGGCGCGCGCGACGCCGATCGTCGCTCGCGCCGGCAGGCGACGCGCTCAGAGCGGCTGGATCGCGACGCTCAGCAGCACCATGTCGCCGGCCTCGACCGTCGAGACCGCCACGATGTGCTCGCTGCCCTGGAACACCTCGGCGACGACGCCGGCGATCTCGGTGGTGCCCGCCTCCATGGGGGCGAAGCCCGCGGCCTCGAGCTCGGCGGCGTACGCCTCGCCCGCGGCCGCGTCGTCGACCTGGAAGGCGACGACCGTCTGCCCGCCCGTGGAGGCATCCTGCTGCACCTCGCCGTCGGGAACGGGCACCGCGGCGGGCCAGCCGTCGACGGGAGCGTCGGCGCTGCTCGGGGACTCCTCCTCCGCCTCGGCCGACGGCGTCGAGGCGGCGCCCTCGTCGGTCTCGGGCGACGAGGACTCGGAGGCGGGTGCCGCGACGGGCGGCGGGCTCGCCGCGCAGCCGACGAGGCCGAGCGCGAGCCCGACGGTGATCGCGAGGCCGGCGATGGGACGAAGCTGCATGACGAGTCCTTCCGAGCGCGGCTCTCGCGCGTCGAGCGATCCTCGCATAGCGGCCGGAGGGCGCGCCATGGGAGTGCGGGCCGACTCCCGTGCGGCTCAGCCGGCCGCGGCCGCCTCGAGCCCCGCGACGTCGATCTTGCGCATCCCGAGCATCGCGCGCGTCACCTCCATCGCGCGCGGCCCCTGCATGAGCTCGGAGAGCTGGCGCGGGATGACCTGCCACGAGACGCCGAAGCGATCCTTGCACCAGCCGCACACCGACTCGGCGCCGCCGTCGGCGATGAGCGCCTCCCACAGGCGGTCGACCTCCGCTTGCCCGTCGACCGTCACGGCGATCGAGACGACCTCGGACTGCGGGAACTGCGGTCCGCCGTCGAGCAGCTGGTAGGGCACGCCGCCGATCGTGAGGTCGACGGTGAGCGCCTCCCCCGGCGCGTGCTCGCCTGGCCACGGATCCTCGCCCTCCGGGTACCGCGTGATCGCGGTGATCGACGAGTCGGGCAGCAGCGAGACGTAGAGCTCGGCGGCCTCCTCGATCCGTCCGTCGAACCAGAGCACCGTGCGCACCTCAGCCATGGCCGCCATGATGCCGCGCTCGCGACCGTCGCGCTAGCCTCGATGCATGCGAGAGATCACGCCCACCGAGGTCGCCGACCGCCCGCTCGTCGACGTGCGCGAGCCGCACGAGTGGCAGGCGGGGCACGCCGAGGGCGCGGTGCACATCCCGATGGGCGAGGTCGTCGAGCGGCTCCACGAGGTGCCGGACGGCGCGGCGATCATCTGCCGCTCGGGCGCCCGCAGCGCGCAGGTCGTCGCCTACCTCGAGCAGCAGGGGCTCGACGCGGTCAACGTCGCCGGCGGCACGATCGCGTGGGCGGCCGAGGGCCGCCCGATGGTCGGCACGGTCGCGTAGTCGTCGGCGCGTCGCGGACAGCCGCGACCCCGGGACGACGACGCGGGGCCCCTCGACCGAGGAGCCCCGCGCCATCGCCCGTCAGGGCGGGCACGTCCGTCAGGGCATGACGATGAGCTTCTTGTTCATGAACTCCTCCATGCCGTGCGGGCCGAGCTCGCGCCCGTAGCCCGAGCGCTTCGTGCCACCGAAGGGCATGTCGTAGTCCTCGGCGCCCGCGCCGTTGATCGCGACCATGCCGGCGTCGATGCGGTCGGCGACCGCGAGCGCGAGCTCCGGGTCGCTCGCCCACACGCGCGCGCCGAGGCCGAAGGGCGTGTCGTTGGCGATGCGCACGGCGTCGTCGACGTCCTTGGCGCGGTAGACGGTGCCGACGGGCCCGAAGAGCTCCTCGCGGTACGCCTCCATGTCGGCCGTCACGCCGCCGAGCAGCGCCGGTGCCACCCGCGTGCCGTCGGAGGCCGCGACGTCGCCGACGAGCACCTGCGCGCCCTCCTCGATTGCCGAGGCGACCTGGCTGCGCAGCCGGTCGGCGGCGGCCTGCGACGAGAGGGGGCCCACGAGCGCGTCCTCGTCGTCGGCGTCGCCCACCGGCAGCGCCGCGAGCGCCTCGCCGAGCTTGGCGGTGAACTCGTCGTAGAGCTCGTCGACGACGATGAAGCGCTTCGAGGCGTTGCAGGCCTGACCGGAGTTCTCCATGCGCGCCTCGACCGCCGACTCGACCACGGCATCCATGTCGTCGGTCGAGAGCACGATGAACGGGTCGGAGCCGCCGAGCTCGAGCACGACCTTCTTGAGGTGGCGACCCGCGATCTCGGCGACCGCCGCGCCCGCGCGCTCGGAGCCCGTGAGCGAGACGCCGCGCACGCGCGGGTCGGGGATGACGAGCTCGCCGATCTGCTCGTTCGTGGCGAAGATGTTCTCGTACGCCCCCGCCGGCAGCCCGGCCTCCTCGAGGATCTCGGCGATGACGGTCGCCGACCACGGGCACTGCGGCGCGTGCTTCAGCAGCACCGTGTTGCCGAGCACGAGGTTCGGGAACGCGAACCTGGCGACCTGGTAGTACGGGTAGTTCCACGGCATGATGCCGAGGATGACGCCCTGGGCCGACTTGCGCACGCGCGCGTCGACGCCCGAGCGCACCTCGAGCACCTCGTCGGCGAGGAACGCCTCGGCGTTGTCGGCGTAGTAGCGGATGATCTCGCCCGAGAACTCCGCCTCGAACACGCCCTGGTCGATGGGCTTGCCCATCTCGGTGCGGATGATCTCGGCGAGCTCGCGCGACCGCGCCGCGAATGCGTCCGCAGCCTTCGCGATGATCGCCGCGCGCTCGGGGATCGGCGTCCTCGACCACGGCTCGAACGCCGCGTGCGCCCGCTCGATCGCGGCGCGGATCTCGTCATCGGTCGCGGTCGGGAACTCCTTGACGACCTGGCCGGTGTAGGGGTCAGTGACCCGGTACTCGCTCACGCTCTGCCTCCTCGCAGGATCGATGTGGACCCAGCGTATCCGGCGCGCGGAAAGAAAGTGATCAAGTGATCAACAGCGTGCGACTCGACCGATGGTGGAGATGGGGGGAATCGAACCCCCGTCCAACGCTCGGACCGTGCGGCTTCTCCGGGTGCAGCTCAGGGGTGGCGTTCTGCTCGGCTCCGACCTTTGTCCTGAGCACCTAGGTCGACGAGCCCAGTCACAGCAAGAGTCCCGCGATGCCCTGTGACGCAGCATCGCAGCAAGCCCTCAAGATGACGCCAGGGTCCGGAGCGAGGGCGTCTCCGGCCTGACGGACTTCAGGCTCGCTTAGGCAGCGAGGGCGAAGTCGGTGCGCTTTGCGTTGGCACCTATGGGTTTGCAGGGGGCGTTGAAGAGATGACCCTGCATCCTCTACCCGCTTCCCGCTCCGACTGAGGCGCTGTCGAAACCGATCATCCCCATGGAGTGGTGCGAGTCGCACGCTGTTGAGTTCCCAATGCCGGTTGCATCCGGCGCGCTGGCAGAGCCAGCCCACCATGGTAGCGCGCGGGCGCTCTCGGCGGCAAGACCCGGCGCTCCCCGCCGCCTCGCCTCAGTGGCGCCTTGCAGCATCCATCGGCGCCTCCCGGCACCCAGTGGCGCCTCCCAGTACCCAGTGGCGCCTCGCAGCATCCATCGGCGCCTCCCCGCATCCGTTGGCGCCTCCCAGCATCCGTTGGCGCCTCCCAGCATCCGTTGGCGCCTCCCAGCATCGATTGGCGCGCTGTCGCTCAACGTGCACGTGGGCGCCATTCGGTCGCCGGAGGCGCCAACCGATCGCCGAAGGCGCCAACCGATCGCCAAAGGCGCCAACCGATCGCCGAAGGCGCCAACCGATCGCCGGAGGCGCCAACCGATCGCCGGAGGCGCCACTGGACGGTGGAGCGCGCCCATGAGCGCGCGCTCAGCCGAAGAGCAGCTCCGCCTCGCGGTAGCGGTGCTCCGGCACGCGCTTGAGGTCGCCGAGCGCATCCGCGAGGGGCACGCGCACGATGTCGGTGCCGCGCAGCGACACCATCGAGCCCCACTCCCGATCGACGATCGCGTCGATCGCCGCGAGGCCGAAGCGCGTCGCGAGCACCCGGTCGGCGCCGCTCGGCGCGCCGCCGCGCTGGATGTGGCCGAGCACCGTCGCGCGCGACTCGATGCCCGTGCGCTCCTCGATCATCGGGGCGATGATCTCCCCGATGCCGCCCAGGCGCGGCCGGTTGAACGCGTCGAGCCCCTTCCGCGAGTACTCCTCGTCCATGCCCTCGAGCTTGAAGCCCTCCGAGACCACGACGAGCGGTGCGCGGCGCCGGTCGTAGACCGATTGCACGTAGTCGCAGATCCACTCGATCGAGCGCGGCTGCTCGGGGATGAGCGTCACGTGCGCGCCGGTCGCGATGCCGGTGTGCAGCGCGATCCACCCCACGTGCCGCCCCATGACCTCGAGCACCATGCAGCGCATGTGCGAGTCGCCGGTCGTGCGCAGCCGGTCGCCCGCCTCGGTCGCGATCTGCACCGCGGTGTCGAAGCCGAAGGTGTAGTCGGTCGCGTCGAGGTCGTTGTCGATCGTCTTCGGGACGCCCACGATCGGCAGGCCGTCGTTCGCGAGCCGATGGGCGGCCGCGAGCGTGCCCTCGCCGCCGATCGCCATGACGGCGTCGATGCCGAGCCGCTCGAGCGTGGCCCTGATGCGCTCGGGGCCGCCGCCGGGGTGGTCGTAGGGGTTCGTGCGGCTCGTGCCGAGGATCGTGCCGCCGATGCGCGACGTGCCGCGCACCGAGGAGCGGTTGAGCACGCGCACGTCGCCCTCCACGAGGCCGCGGTAGCCGTCGCGGATGCCGACGAACTCGAGGCCGTGGTGCACCATGCCGGTGAGCACCGCGGCGCGGATGACTGCGTTGAGTCCGGGGCAGTCGCCGCCGGACGTGAGGATGCCGACTCGCATTTCGCCTTCCACCGGAGGGCCCTGGGTGAACCCCGCCGGCGGCTCCATCTAAGCGGCGGCCGCTGGGAAAGTCGAACGGGGCAGCGCCGTCACTCCCCCAGCCGGTTGCGCGTGCGCATCGCGCGCTCGGCCTCGCGCTTGTCCTGCCGCTCGCGCAGCGCGTGCCGCTTGTCGTACTCCTTCTTGCCCTTCGCGACCGCGAGCTCGACCTTCGCGCGCCCGTCGGAGAAGTAGAGCGAGAGGGGCACGAGGGTGTAGCCGCCCTGCGCGACCTTCGCGGCGAGCTTGTCGATCTCGTCGCGGTGCAGCAGCAGCTTGCGCTTGCGCCGCGGCGGGTGGTTCGTCCACGTGCCCTGCCCGTACTCGGGGATGTGCACGGCATCGAGCCACGCCTCGCCGCCGTCGACGAACGCGTAGCCGTCGACGAGCGACGCCCTGCCCGCGCGCAGCGACTTCACCTCGGTGCCCGTGAGCACGAGGCCCGCCTCGACGCGATCCTCGATCGTGTAGTCGTGGCGCGCCTTGCGGTTCTGCGCCACGACCTTCTGGCCCTGTTCGCGCGGCATGGCATGCTCCTGGTTCCGGTGGCTTCTCGAGCGCCCGAGGCCCGGGCAGCCGTTCAGTCTAGCGGCACGTCAGATCTTGAGGTAGCGGCGGATCGCGACCGCGGCCGCGACGCCCGCGAAGAGCACCCCGATCCCGATGAGCACGGGCGCGACGATGAGCGCATCCTCGATCGTCACGATCGCGATCGTCTGCAGCATCGGCGCGACGTACCCCTGCAGGAAGAAGTGCACGACCGCGATCACCGAGCCGGCGGCGAGCACGGCGCCCACGAGCGCCGCCACGACGCCCTCGATGATGAACGGCGTCTGGATGAAGCGGTTCGAGGCGCCCACGAGCCGCATGATGCCGAGCTCGCGCTTGCGCGAGAACGCCGAGAGCCGGATCGTCGTGGAGATGAGCAGCACCGCCGCGACCAGCATGAGCACCGCGACCCCGATCGCGGCGAGGCTCGCGGTGTTGAGCACCTGGAAGATCGGCTCGAGCAGCGCGCGCTGATCGCGCACCTCGAGCACCCCCGGCATCGCGGCCGTCGCCTCGCGGATGAGGTCGGCGTCGGTGGGGTTCGTCGGGCGCACCCACAGCGCCTCGTTCATCGTCTCGGGGCTCGCGAACTCGGCGCTCGCCGTGCCGCCGAACTGCTCCATGAAGTGCTCGTAGGCGAGCGCGCGGTCCTCGAACTCGACGTGCGCGACGTAGGGAGCGATCGCGCCGCCCTCGAGCACGTCGCGCACCGCCTGGACCTGCTCCTCGGTCGCTGCCGTCTGCGTGCACGTCTCGGTCGCGTCCACGGGGCCGCAGAAGTAGATCCCCACTTGCGCGCGGTCGTACCAGAAGCCCTTCATCTGGTTGATCTGCAGCTGCAGCAGGATCGCGGCGCCGACGAACGACAGCGAGATGAAGGTCACGAGCACGACCGAGACGACGACCGAGAGGTTGCGGCGCAGGCCGTTCCAGACCTCCTGCGAGATCAGCTGGAGCCTCACGCGATCTCCTCCTCGGGCTCGAGCGCCTCGTCGAGCTCGGCGAGGTGCCGGCGGTAGCTGCCGTGCGCCTCGTCGCGCATGATGACGCCCGCGTCGAGCTCGACGACGCGCTTCTGCATCTCGTCGACGATCGACGCCTCGTGCGTGGCCATGACGACCGTCGTGCCGCCCTCGTTGATGCGGGCGAGCAGCGCCATGATGCCGGCGCTCGTCGAGGGGTCGAGGTTGCCGGTCGGCTCGTCGGCGAGCAGGATCGGAGGCCGGTTGACGACGGCGCGAGCGATCGCGACGCGCTGCTGCTCACCGCCGGAGAGCTCGTGCGGCAGGCGGCTCGCCTTGCCGGCGAGGCCGACGATCTTCAGCACGTCGGGCACGGCCTCCGAGATGAAGCCGCGGCTCTTGCCGATGACCTGCAGCGTGAAGGCGACGTTCTCGTAGACCGTCTTGTTGTGCAGGAGGCGGAAGTCCTGGAAGACGACGCCGAGGTTGCGGCGGAAGAAGGGCACGCGGCGGCTCGGCAGCGCCTTGAGCCGCTGGCCGAGCACGTGCACCTCGCCGCTCGAGGGGGTCTCCTCGCGGAGCACCATGCGGATGAGCGTGGACTTGCCGGAGCCGGAGGCGCCGACGAGGAACACGAACTCGCCCTTGAGGATCTCGAGCGAGATGCCGTCGAGGGCCGGGCGGGCCTTGCGGGAGTAGGTCTTCGAGACCTCGTCGAAGCGGATCATGGCCCCTCGAGGCTACGGGCGACGGAGGCGTTGGGACCGGCACCGCGTCGGCGCGGCGGGCGATGCGGTCAGCGCGAGCGCCACTCGTCGATGCGGCCGGTGCGCTTCGCGCCCCCGAGGATGCCGACGTGCATGCGCTCCGCCTGCCCGAAGTAGCTGCGCTCGTAGAGCTCGTGGCGCGCGCCGAAGCCCGTGCCGATCGCATCCCACAGCTCGCCCATCACCTCGAGGCGCTCGCGCGCATCCGCCCCGCCCGATCCGCGCAGGAGCGGCTCGATCGGCGCGACGAGCTCGCTGCCGAGCGCGTCGAGCGGCACGGGCAGGTGCGCGAAGGCGGAGGCGAGCGTCGTCTGCAGCGTGACGCGCATGCGGCTGTAGGCGTCGGGCCCGTAGGCGGCGAACGCCATCGCCGCGTGCGGTCCCGGGCCGATCGAGTCGCCGGAGGGCGCGGCCTGCTCGATCATGGCGTCGCGCAGCGCCGCGACGGTGTCGCGGTAGGCGATGAGCTCGCCGAGCGCGGCCTGCACCCCGCGCAGCTCGCTCGTGCCCATGATCTCGGTCGCGCGCACCGCGAGGGCCGCGATCGACTCGAGCTTCGCCTCGAGGCGCGTCGTCGCCTGGAACACGAGCCGCACGTTCCAGCCGACCGCGCCCTGGTTGAAGGCGAGCATCGTCTCGGGGTCGCGGATGAAGACGTCCTCCCACGGCACGAGCACGTCGTCGAAGACCACGAGCGCGTCGTGCTCGGCGAAGCGGCTCGCGAGGGGCTGGTCGGCTCGCGCGGGGGTGCCGCGCGTGTAGATGCGGACGCCCTCGCTCGCGACGGGCACCGAGGCCGCGATCGCGAAGTCGGCCGTCTGCACCTCGCCGCCGAAGTGCGACACGAGCAGCCGCTGCGCGGTCGCGGCGCCCGTGACGACGGCCTTCGCGCCGCGGATCACGACGCCCTCGTCGGTCTCGCGCACGACGTGCAGGAACACATCCCCCACCTCGTCGGGCGCGAGGTCGCGATCGACGGGCGGGTTGACGAGCGCTTGCGCGTAGTGCGTCACGTCGCGCTGGTCGCGCTCGAGCATCGCGCGCACGTTGGCCTCGAAGCGGCCGAAGAAGGGCGCGTGCGCGGCCATCGACGTGACGACCGAGGCCATGAACTCGGGCGTGCGGCCGACCCAGCCGCGCGTGCGCCGCTGCCACGCCTGCATCGCGTCGCGCTGCCGCCGCAGGTCGTCGCGCGTGTGCGGCACGGCCCAGAACGCGTGCGTGAGCCCCGCGCCGTCGGCGGTCGGCACGAGCAGCGCCTCGGAGCCCTCGCCGTGCAGCGAGTCGTAGAGCGAGGCGATCGTGCGCGCGAGCCCTGCGAGCTCTGGGTGCTCGGCGACCCGCTCGACCCGCTGCCCGTCGTGGATGACGACGCGGCCGTCGTCGAGGCTCGCGAGGTAGTCGCTGCCGGTCTGCGGGCGGCCGTCGTAGGCGCGGGCCATGGTGCTCCTAGTCGTCGCTCTCCTGCTGCTGGCGCTTGCGCCAGCGGATGCCGGCGGCGATGAAGCCGTCGAGGTCGCCGTTGAAGACGGCGTCGGGGTTGTTGACCTCGTGCAGCGTGCGGAGGTCCTTGACCATCTGGTACGGCGCGAGCACGTACGAGCGCATCTGGTCGCCCCAGCTCGCCGAGATGTTGCCGGCGAGCTCCTTCTTGCGCGCCGCCTCCTCCTCGCGCTGGCGCAGCATCAGGCGGCTCTGCAGCACGCGCATCGCGGCGGCGCGGTTCTGGATCTGGCTCTTCTCGTTCTGCATCGAGACGACGATGCCCGTCGGGAGGTGCGTGATGCGCACGGCCGAGTCGGTCGTGTTGACGCTCTGGCCACCGGGGCCCGAGGAGCGGAAGACGTCGACGCGGATGTCGTTCTCGGGCACCTCGACCTCGTCGACCTGCTCGAACAGCGGCACGACCTCGACCGCCGCGAAGGACGTCTGCCGCTTGCCGGCGGCGCCGAAGGGGCTCATGCGCACGAGGCGGTGCGTGCCGGCCTCGACCGACATGTTGCCGAAGGCGTAGGGCGCGTCGATCTCGAACGAGGCCGACTTGATGCCCGCCTCCTCCGCGTAGCTCGTCTCGTGCACGCTCACGGGCATGCCGTGCTGCTCGGCGTAGCGCAGGTACATGCGCAGCAGCATCTCGGCGAAGTCGGAGGCGTCGACGCCGCCAGCGCCCGCGCGGATCGTGACGACGGCGGGCAGCGCGTCGAACTCGCCGTCGAGCAGCGTGCGCACCTCGAGCTCCGAGACGAGCCGCTGCAGGCTCGCGAGCTCCTTCTTCGCCTCCGCCTGCGTGGCCTCGTCGGCCTCCTCGTTCGCCATCTCGACGAGCACCTCGAGGTCGTCGATGCGCTGCTCGGTCTCGAGGATGCGCTTGAGGTCGGCCTGCGCGTGGCTCAGCTCGCTCGTGACCTTCTGCGCCGCCGCGGGGTCGTCCCACAGGTCCGGCGCGCCGGCCGCCTCCGACAGCCGCGCGATGTCGGCCTGCAGGCGCTCGGCGTCGAGCACCGACTTGATGTCGAAGAACGTGGAGCGCAGCTCGGCGATGGCGCCGGCGATGTCGAGATCGGCCATGATCGTCCAGCCTACCGACGCGCGCCGCGCGGGCTCGCACGAGCCGCTCGGGCGATCGCCGTAGGCTCGCGGCATGAGCGGGGTCGATCAGTCAGCGCGCTTCCCGTGGCGCCGCGTCGCGGGCGCGGTCTATGCGCCGACCGCGGCCTTCGCGATCGGCGAAGGCGCAGTGATCCCCTACATCCCGCTCATCGCCGGCGAGCTCGGCGCCTCGCTCGCGCTCGCGGCCGTCGTCGCCGCGATGCTCACCGTCGGCCAGCTCGTCGGCGACGTGCCCGGCGGCAGCGTCGTGGCCCGCTTCGGCGAGCGCCCCACGATGATCGGCGCCGGGCTGCTCGTGCTCGTCGCGCTCGTGCTCGCCTTCTGCTCGACCGAGTGGTGGATGCTCGGCGTCGCGATCTTCGTGCTGGGGCTCGGGCACGCGGTGTTCGCGCTCGCGCGGCACGCGTTCATGACGACGTACGTGCCGCTGCGGTTCCGCGCGAGGGCGCTCTCGACGCTCGGCGGCATCTTCCGCATGGGCATGTTCGTCGGTCCGCTCATCGGCTCGGCGGTGCTCGGTCTCGGGCTCGGCGTCGCGTCGGTGTGGGTCGTATGCGCGATCGGCACGATCCTCGCGATCGTCGTGCTCGTGGTGCTGCCGGATCCCGCCTCGGTGTTCGAGCGCACGCCGCCGACGACGGGCGTCATCGAGCTGCGCTCGGAGCGCACCGGCATCGCACGGGTCGTGCGCCGCAACGGGCGCGTGCTCGCGACCGTCGGCGTCGGCGCCGCGATGCTCGCGCTCGCGCGGCAGGCGCGCAACGTGCTGCTGCCGCTGTGGGCGGTCTCGATCGGCCTCGACGGCGTCACCACGGGCCTCGTGATCGGCGTGGCGGGCGGCGTCGACTTCGCGCTGTTCTTCGTCTCCGGCTGGGTCATGGACCGCTTCGGGCGGCTGTGGAGCGTCGTGCCGTCGCTCGCGCTCATGGCGGTGTCGTTCGTGCTGCTCGCGCTCACGCACGACGTCGACGCTGCCGTGCTGTGGTTCTGGGTCGCGGCGCTCGTGATGGCGCTCGGCAACGGGCTCGGCTCCGGCATCCTCATGACGCTCGGCGCCGACCTCGCAGACCCCCGCAACCCCGCGCCCTTCCTCGGCGCCTGGCGGCTCACGACCGACACGGGCGGCGCGGTCGCGCCGCTGCTCATCTCGCTGCTCATCTCGGTCGCGTCGATCGCGTGGGCCGCGGGCGGCCTCGCGGCGCTGTGCGTCGTGGGCGCCGGGATGCTGCTGCGCTGGCTGCCGCGGAAGCCGCGCGGCTGAGGGCGCGGGCGGCGGCGCTCGGCCCGCCTCCGCGGGCTACTGCTCGTCGCGCCGCAGCTCCTGCCGGGCGGCGAGGTCGTGCGCGATCGAGGTCGCCTCGTCCCGCAGCTCGTCGTCGTTGAGCTCACCCGCCTGGATCTGGCGCACGAGCTGCCGGAAGGCGGGGTCCTGCATGAGCGCCTTGAGCCCGTCGGCGGCGCGCTCGGGATCGTCGGTCGGCAGGCTCGCGGCGACCTCGTCGTAGGGGAAGGTCTCGGGATCGATGTCGCGCCCCTCGGGGCCGGTCGGCTCGCTCATGCCGCGAGGCTACCGGGCGTGCCCGGGCTGAGGGCCGCCACTGCCCCTCTTGACCGAACCTTGCGTTGTCCCCCAGCGCGGCGAGTGGGAGCATTCGCGGAGGAGGGGCCGGCATCCGGCTCCCAAGCGAGGGATGGCGTCACGGGCCAGGGCTGGAGGATCCCGTGCGCGCTCGACCGCTCCGCGTGACGACCATCGCGAGCGCGACCGCCATCGCGCTCGTCGTGAGCCTCGCCCTCCCGACCGCCGCATCGGCGGCGCCACCGGCGAGCGCGACGCTCGTCGGGCCGCCCGACGGCGGCACCACCGCATCCGTCACGCCCACGCTCAGGGTCACGGCGTCCGATCCCGACGGCGGCGACCTCGAGGTGCGCTTCGAGGGGCGGGAGGCCGGCGCGACCGTGCCGGGCGACTCGAGCGCCGAGCCGTTCACGCTCGTCGTGGTCCCCGACACGCAGAACTACAGCGACGGGCGCCAGGCGCTCCTCGAGCAGCAGCTGCGCTGGGTGCGCGACAGCCGCGCGCGGCTCGGCACGGCGTTCGTCGCGCAAGTGGGCGACCTCGTGAGCGACTGGTCGATCCCCCGGCAGTGGAGCAACGTCTCGACCGCCTTCCGCATCCTCGACGACGCCGCGGTGCCCAACGCGGTGCTGCCGGGCAACCACGACTTCGACTACGCGACGGGGGATGTGACCGCGTACAACACGCACTTCGGTCCCGCCCGCTACGCCGGCGCATCCTGGAACGACGCCTCGACCCGCTACGGCGGCCACCTCGGGCAGCACGAGTTCGGCCCCGACGGGATCGATCGCGGCAACGCCGACAGCTACGCGCTCTTCACCGCCGGCGGGCGCGACTTCCTGCTGCTGAACCTCGAGTGGGAGGCTCCCGGCTACGCGCTCGCGTGGGCGGATCGCGTGCTCGACGCGCATCCCGACCGCACGGTCATCATGGCGACGCACAGCTTCCTCACCGTCAACGGCACGCGCCTGACGACGCCGCAGCGGCCGGGCGGCACCTCGCCCGCGCAGCTGTGGCAGGACTTCGTGCGCACGCACTGCCAGATCCGGCTCGTCGTCGCCGGGCACGAGAACCAGGGCGACCTCGGCGAGGCGCGCCGCACCGACGACAACGCGTGCGGGCAGCCGGTGCACCAGATCCTCAGCAACTACCAGGCGCGGGCGAACGGCGGCGACGGCTGGCTGCGCTACTACTCGTTCGACCCGGCCGCGAACACGATGACCGCGACGACCTACTCCCCCGTGCTCGACCGGTTCGAGACGGATGCGAGCTCGGCGTTCACGCTGCCCTTCGAGCTCTCCACGCCGCAGCCGGCGCCGTTCGAGCCGATCGCCGCGCGCACCGTCGCCTCTGGCGGCACCGCGAGCGCCGACTGGCCCGGGCTCGAGCACGACACGGCCTACGAGTGGCGCGCCGTGGTCGACGACGGCAGCGCCACGACCGCCTCGCCGACGTGGAGCCTGCGGACCCCACCGCCGCCCGTGCGCGCGATCGCGACCGACACCTTCACGCGCAGCGTCTCCAGCGGTTGGGGCACGGCCGATGCGGGCGGCGCGTGGTCGCTCTCGGGCGGCAGCGCCGCCTTCGCCGTCACGGGCGGCCGCGGTGTCGTGACGCTCGCCCCCTCCCACACGCGCGAGGCCCGGCTGCCCGCCGTCTCGACGACCGACGCGGTCGTCGACGTGCAGGTGAGCACCGACGTCGCCGCGGTCGGCGGCACCGCGAGCGCCACGGTGATCGGCCGCCTCATCGGAAGCTCCTCCTACGCGCTCAGCGTGCGCTTCCAGCCGAACGGGGTGCTGCGGCTCTACCTCATGCGCGACGGCACGGCGCTCGACTCGACGGTCTCGACGTGGTCGCCCGGGCAGGTCTTCCGCGCCCGGCTCTCGGTCACCGGCACGGGCCCGACGCAGCTCGCCGCGAAGGTGTGGCCGCAGGCCGGTGCCGAGCCCGCGGGCTGGCAGATGACCGCGAGCGACAGCGCTGCGGCGCTGCAGTCGGCCGGCGCCGTCAGCATCCGCTCGGCCGTGAGCGCGTCGTCGTCGGTCGCGACGACGCGGCTCGCCTACGACGAGTACCGCGTGACCGCGGCGGGTGCCGCCCCCGCGAACGCGGCGCCCGTCGCGCGGTTCACGACGGGCGGCACGGGGCTCGCGGTGACGACGGATGGGCGCGGCTCGAGCGACGCCGACGGCACGATCGCCTCGTACGCGTGGGCGTTCGGCGACGGCGGCACCGCGACCGGCGCGACCGCATCCCACACCTACGCGGCCGCGGGCACGTACACGATCCGGCTCACGGTGACCGACGACGACGGCGCGACGGCGTCCGCGACGCAGAGCGTGACGGTCGCCGCGGCCCCGCCCCCGAACGAGCCGCCGACGGCGGTGATCGCCGCGCCCGCGGTGTCCGAGCGCACCGTGCAGCTCGACGGGCGGGACTCGAGCGATGCCGACGGCTCGATCGCCTCCTACGCGTGGCAGTTCGGCGACGGGCAGAGCGGCACGGGCGCGACCGCCTCGCACACGTACGCGAGCGACGGCACCTACACCGTGCGGCTAACCGTCACCGACGACGGCGGTGCGACCGGCACGGTCACGCGCAGCGTCACGGTCGCGGCGACGCCGCCGCCCGGCGGCGCCGTGCTCGCCGCCGACGCCTTCGACCGCACCGTCTCGGGCGGGTGGGGCGCGGCCGACGTCGGCGGCGCGTGGACGGCGACGGGCGGCTCCGCGGCCTACTCCGTGAGCGGCGGCGACGGCATCGTCGCGCTGCGCCCGACCGACACGCGCGAGGCGCGGCTGCTGGGCGTCACGACGACGGACGCCGACATCTCGGTGCGGATCAGCGCCGAGACCGCGTCCGCGGGCGGCACCGCGAGCGCGACGGTCGTCGGCAGGCTCGTGAGCGGCGCGGCTTACTCGGCGCGGCTGCGGCTCGAGCCGGGCGGCGTCATCCGCCTCTACCTGCTGCGCGACCAGGCGCTGCTCGGCAGCTACGTGCTGCCGGGCGCGTACGTCGCGGGCGAGGAGCTCGTGCTGCGGCTGCGGGTCAGCGGCACGTCGCCCACGACGCTCGCGGCGAAGCTGTGGCGCGCGAGCGGCGCGGAGCCCGCCGCCTGGCAGGTGCAGGCGACCGACGCGACCGCGGCGCTGCAGACGGCAGGCGCGCTCTCCCTCCACTCGTACATCTCCGGCGGCTCGACCGTGCCGGTGACGCGTCTGCACTACGACGACTACCGGGTCACGACCGGCTGATCGGCCATCGTGCCGCGTCAGTCGATGAACACGGCGCGGGCGGTCGAGGTCACGTCGAGGCGCATGCCCTCGGGCAGCAGCAGCGAGACGACGGGCGGGCGCCATGCGCTCGAGACGGTGACCGAGGCGCTGCGGGCGTCGGCGCTCGCGCCCTCCACCTGCACGTCGGCAAGCCCGCCGGCGGCACGGGCGGCCCAGTCGGCGGCCGCGGCGTCGACTGCGGCGTCGGCGAGCTCAGGCGTCGCGCTCGCGCCGTCGAACCGCACCTGCTCGAGCGCGAAGGCCTCGGCTGCCGCGAGCGCCGCGCCGTCGGCGACCGTGAACAGGCGGCGGCGCTCGATGAGCAGGCTCGTCGCCGCGGCGACGGCGATGACGAGGCTGAGCGCGAGGGCGAGGAAGCCGAGCGTCAGCAGCAGCGTCGACCCCTCCTCCTCGCGAACAAGCCGCCGCAGCGCGCGCGTCACGGCGCGCTCCCGAAGGCCGAGACCGGCTGCGTCGCCTGCGCCGAGACCGGCACGCCCACGCCCACGTCGAGCTCGAGCACAGGCGGCGCGAGCGGCAGCGGCACCCGCGCGTCGATCCGCACCGTCACCGTCCCGCGCGGCGTCGTGCACGCCGAGGGGTCGGGGGCGCACGCGATGGCGACCTCCACGGCGCCGGGCTCGAGCCCCGCATCCGCGAGCGCCACCACCGTGGCGCGGTCGGCGGCGGCCATGCCCGCCTCGTGCGTCTCCGCCTGCGCGAGCACGCGGGCGGCGTGGCGAGCGGCGCCCTCGATGCCGAGCACGGCGTGCTGGATCTGGCCGAGCGCGAGCACGAGGTAGACGAGCGGCACCATGAGGAGCACGCCGACGGTGAGGAACTCAAGCGACGCGGTGCCGGCGTCGTCGACGAGCCGCTCGCGCGCTCGGTCGAGCAGCGATGGCCGCTGGTGCGCTCGATCGAGCAGCGATGGCTGCTCACCCGGGCGACTCGAGCGGCGCATGACCGCGCACCTCCAGCGCCGTGGGCCCGATGAGCCCGAAGACGGGCAACGGCGACGCGACTCGGATCTCGATCGTCTCGAGACCGGCGACGGTCGCCCTCGACGCGGAGACGCGCTCGGCGTAGTGCGGGCCGATCGCGGTCGTGATGAGGTCCCGCGTGCGCTCCACGCCCGCCGCGGCATCCGAGCCGACGAGTGACGCGTGCCTCGCGCCCTCGGCGGCGGCGTCGGCGACGGTCGCGCGCACGTGCAGCGCGAGCGCGAGCTGGATGACCGAGAGCACGAGCACCACGAGCAGGCCGGCGACCATCGTGAACTCGGCGACCGCCGAGCCTCGATCGTCGGCGAGCCGCATCAGAAGCTCGTGACGCGCTCGATCGCCTGCTCGAAGACGCCCTGCAGCGCCGGGCCCGCGACCGTCCAGATCACGATGACGAGCCCGGCCGTCATGAGAGTGACGAGCACCCAGCCCGGCACGTCGCCGCGCTCCTCCCGCTCGATGCGCCCCACCAGGCGCTGGAATCGTCGGCTGATCGTCGACATCGCTCCTCCTTCAGAATCCGACCTGCAGCACGTGGATGCCCGGCCACAGCGCGAACGCCACGGTGGTCGGCAGCAGGCCGAACACGAGTGGCAATAGCATCCGCTATAGATTGCTTCCATGAGCACGAACCAGCCGGGCACCGCTGCGATCTACTGCCGCATCAGCCTCGATCGCACAGGCGAGGCAGCCGGCGTCGAGCGGCAGGAAGTCGAGTGCAGAGCGCTCGCTGAGCGGCTCGGTCTTGACGTCGGGCCGGTGTACGTCGACAACGACATCAGCGCAACGTCGGGCAAGGAGCGCCCGGCCTTCGAGCGGATGCTGAGCGAGCGGCCCGCCGCGATCGTCACCTGGGCTCAGGATCGCCTGCTCCGCCTCTCCGCCGATCTGGAGAAGGTGATCAGCCTCAACATTCCGGTCCACATGGTGACGCAGGGCTCGCTGGATCTCGCTACCCCGGCTGGTCGCGCTGTGGCTCGCACGGTCGCGGCCTGGTCTACCTTCGAGACAGAGCAGAAGGGGCTCCGGCAGCGCGCCGCGAACGTGCAGCGCGCGAAGCAGGGACGGCCCGCTCCCTCGGTCGGCTACGGCTATCAGCGCGACGGGGATCGCCTTGTCGTCGTGCACGCGGAGGCGGAGGTCGTGCGGGAGGTGGCTCGGCGCGTGCTCGGCGGGGAGACGTTGCGCGCGATCGCCGCGGACCTGAACGAGCGCGGCATCGAGTCGCCGCGGCGCACTGCGGGGGCGGGCTCGTGGAACGGGACGACGCTTCGGCAGCTGATGCGCCGCGAATCGCTGGCGGGCTTGCGCCGCTACCGGGGCGAGGTCGTCGGAGCGGGTCTGTGGGAACCGATCATCACGCCGGACGAGCACAGCCGTCTCCTGGCAGTCCTGAACGATCCTGCGCGATCGAAGCACTACGCGGGACGGATGCCGAAGCATCTGCTGTCGGGGTTGGCGCTGTGCGGCAAGTGCGGGGCGCGGATGCGGCGCATGCCGGGGCGTATGACGACGACGAAGAGCGGCACTAAGCGACAGCCTGCGGCGTACGCGTGCACGGCATGCCACGGAGTGCGCCGGAAGCAGGAGGACGTCGATTCGCTCGTGACGGCTGTGCTCCTGCGCCGCCTCGAACTGCCGGATGCGCTCTCCGTGTTCCAGCAGGCGGACGATGGTTCGGTGAGCGCGGCGCGGGACGCGGTGGCGGCGATCGACGCGAGGCTGTCGAACGCGGCTGACGCGTACGCCGATGGGGCGCTTGAACTGGAGCAGCTGACGCGGATCACGGCGCAACTGCGGGCGGATCGAGAGGCGCACGAGGCGACGATCGCCAGCGCGCTTCCCGCGGCTCTGCCCGCTGGCCTGGCGGGCCCTGACGCGGCGGCGCGGTGGGCGCTCTTGCACATCGACGCGCAACGCCTCATTCTGGCGACGCTGATACGCGTCACGATCCTGCCGTCCGGGCCCGGCCGCGACTTCGATCCGGCGACTGTACGGATCGACTGGGTGAACAGTTCAGCGCGCCGAGCAGTTGACGGAATGAGCACCGCCTCAGGAGAGAGGGACAGCAACCATGGATGAGGGCGAGTGCGCGATGACCGGCCGTCCACTCCTGCGGGTGCGCTGCAAGAGATGCTGGCGCGTTCTCGCGGAGGTTCATGAAGCCCCGGGCGACTGGTCGTCACACCTGCGCGTTCCGAGGTGCCGGAACTGCGATGTTCCGAGCGACGCGCATGCCAACGAGGTGGCAATCGAAAGGTGGATCGCTGGCAAGGGCGGCGTCCAGCCCTTCGGCGAGATCCCCTGGCGAGATCTGCGCAGCTCGCTCGAATCAGCATGGAGCCGCGGAAAGGCCGTCGACGTGGCGGTTCGTTTCGTCGAATCGACAGTGGCACTTCGCGGGCACGAGCCGCCATACCCTGGCGCGACACGCCAGGCGCCCTCTCTCTGAAGCGGCGCAGGTGCCGCCGGTAATCTACTTCTAGTAGTTCTAGGAGCCCTCCGCAGCAACTGCGTAGCAAGCACAGTGGGCACGTGCGAACCCTTGGAGGTTCGTCGTGCCATCACTTGCCGGCTCTGAACTTGCCCGAACCCGATCGCGTCTCGCGACGGCAACCCGCTCCGGAGATCCCGCGAAGATCGCGGACGCGAAGCGCGACCACGCGGCGGCATCGATCGCCGCGCACGTCGAGCGGGTCGTCGCCGAGGCGCCGCCCTTCGATGAAGCCACGCGGGCGCGCTTGGCGGCGCTGCTCGGCGGTTCCAAGGACGTGCAGTCGTGAGCGCGCGAGAAAGCCGCCCCGATGCGGTGGCCGAAGCGGCTTCTCAGTGGGTCTGGCTGACTCCCTCTCAGGTTACCGGCGGCACATCTGGTGCCACAGCGGCGACTCACCTGCGCGACGCGGAGCCCGCCGTCGAGCAGGTGTGGTGCGACCTCGCGTCGGGCGCCATGTCGCTCGCCGAGCTGCGCGAACTGTCGCCTCCGCTCTACGCGATGTTCTCGTTGGGCTGGCAGTCGGGCGTCGATTCACAAGCGGCGAGGGTGGCGCAGGCGGAGCACACGGCGAACCGCTTCTACGCGCTCGCCATGAACGAGCCGGCTCGGCGCGAAGCGATTGAGAGGCGCCTTGATCGCGCGCTCGCATCGTGCCCGCCCAACATCGAGCCGCACAGCCCCGAGTACTTCGAGCACGTGCTGCGCGGCGCGATCGGAGGTGGACGATGAGCATCCCCGATCCGACCGGCGATGCTTCCGCCATCGCCATAGTGTCCGGCTCCGAAGGTCGCGAGCGCTTCCCCGCGCTCGACTGGCACTCGCTCTTCGCAGACGACCACGAGGAGGAGTGGTTGCACGAGCCGTTGCTCCCCGCGCGGCGTTCGGTCGTGATCTATTCCCCGCCGAAGGTCGGGAAGTCGCTCCTGATGCTGGAGTTCGCGGTCGCTCTCTCCAGAGCCGAGTCCTTCCTCGGGTATCAGATTAAGGAGCGGCAGCGCGTGCTGTACGTCGACTTCGAGAACGACCCTCGGGGCGACATCCGAGCGCGTCTGCGTGCGATGGACTACGGTCCCGACGACCTCGACCAGCTGCACTACCTGTCGTTCCCCACGCTCGCGGGGCTGGACACGGCGCGCGGGGCGGTCGAGCTGCTCGAAGCCGTGAACGCGTACCGCGCGACGGTCGTCGTGATCGACACCGTTTCTCGGGCGGTCGAAGGCGAGGAGAACAGCAACGACACCTGGCTCGGCCTCTACCGCCACACCGGCTTGAAGTTGAAGCAGGCCGGCGTCGCGGTCGTGAGGCTCGATCACACGGGCAAGGACGAGACGAAGGGGCAGCGCGGCGGCTCAGCGAAGTCTGGCGACGTCGACGCCGTGTGGCGGCTCAGCCGCGTTTCCGACGAGCGGTTCCGTCTGGAGTGCACGGACTCTCGCATGCAGATCGACGCGAAGTCGCTGAGCCTGACTCGGCGCCGCCTGCCGCGTCTGCACCACAGCCTCGACGCGTCGAGCGCGACCACCGGCCGCGAGGCCAAGATCGCGCAGCTCGTGAATCTCGCCGATGCGAATGGGCTCCCTGCCGACGCGAGCCGTGAGGCCATCCGCGACCTCGCGAAGCGATTCGGGATCGGCGGTCGGAACGATGTGTTTGGCGACGCGGCGAGAGCCCGGAAGGCTGTCCCCGCGGTCGGGGACAGCGCTGCTCGACGCGACCTGTCCCCGCAGTTCGGGACAGCGCGGGACAGCGGAAGCCAGAATCCGCGAGATCATGCGGGTATGGGCTGTCCCCAACCCTCGGGGACAGCCGGGGACAACACCCCTTCGCCCTCCCTGTCCCCGTCCCAGCACCCTATGGGTGGGACGGTGGGGACAGCGGGACGGGACGCAGAGCCGGTGGGCTTGGATGCCGCTTACTGCTCCATCTGCGGCTTGGGCGCTGGCAAGCACACGGGCTCCTGCAAGGCGGCGAAGCGATGAGCGGCGGCGGCGCGGCGTTCGGGCTCGGCCCGTTCGGCCTCCCGGTCGGAGTGGATCTTCTCGGCGGCTGCGACGACTGCGGAGCGTTCCACCGGCTGGAGCGCGACGACCTCGGGCTCTACCACCTGCGGATCTACCACGACGACATGTGCCCGGCATACCGGGCGATGCGCCGACGTACCGCAGGGGACGCGGGAGGTGCGCCGTGAGGCACTCGGCCGGCGCTCGCGCGGGAGGCGACAGCGCCCGGAAGAGTCGCGAGGCCGCTGGCTACCGCAACCGACTCCGGGCGGCGAGCGAGCGCATCCAGCAGCAGGATGCGATGCTCGCCCGCTACCAGCGACTCGTCGTGCACGCTCGCCTGCGTCAGGTGATGCACGATCCCACCGACTTTGACAAGTGGGTCGGCGTCGAGGCGGTGCTGCTGCCGGACGGCTGGATCGACTTCCACCGACTCGACCTGCTCGTGCTCGATCTCCTGCGTCGGAAGCCTCACTTTGCGCGGCGTGTCTCCTCCGAAGCGGCGGGCGGAAGCGGCGGTATCCTAGATCCGGACCGGAGAGAGCCCCAGCAGGCGCTTCGAGACCAGAGCCTCCAGCGGAGGGCCGCGCGATCGCGCGCGGTCGACGACACTCAGGAGGCTTCAATGCCCGGTCCACACATTCACACCTTCGACGCCGGTGCAGCGATCACGAACCGCGCCGCCGGCGAGATCATCGGCGGCCGGCTCGTCGCCGTCGCCGGCCCGCGCGCAGTCGCGACGGCGACCGCGAACGACGCGAGCGTGCTCGGCGTCGCCGCTACCGACGCAGCTCCAGGCGACAACGTGCTCGTGCTCCGCGGCGGCGTGCAGGAACTGACCGCCGCGAGCACCATCACCGCCAGTGACCGCGTGACCGCCGCCGGAGGCGGCGCGGTCGCCACGGCTGCCGCTGGCGAGCGGAGCGTGGGCCTCGCGCTCACGACCGCGAGCGCCGCCCGTCTCGTCCAGATCGCTCTCGATCGATGAAGGAGTCCACCATGAACAGCACTACCCGCAACGGCGACGCTCGCCTCGCCACCCGCCTCGGGCTCCGCGCCGACTCGAACGCGGAGACGATCCTCGCGGCCTTCGACCGCGCGATCACCGCTCGCGCCGCCGCATCCGAGAGCGGCTCAGACGCGCTCTACCGTGCCGCTTGGGGCGACGATGAGGCATCCGAGCAGGTGCAGCCGTTCACGCGCCCCGAGAGCCCGTCCGACGACCTCTACGACGCCGCGTGGGGCGCGCGAGACGCAGTCGCAGGCGGCGACCGCTTCCCCAAGGGAGGCACGCGATGAGCCGCTACATGCTCGGACACACTGTCCGCTACCGCACGCTCACGACGATCGTCGTCGTCCGGAACGTCGGCGGCGGCGAGACGTACATCACGGGCAAGGGCAAGATGCTCCCGCTCGACGCCAGCCCCGCACACATCGAGCGCCTGCTCGAATCCGGACTCATCGAGGAGGTGCGACGATGACCATCAGCCTCAACGACGCCCGCCTGTTCGCGGGCCGCTGCAAGGCGATCGGCGTGGCCGTCCCCGAGCCGCTGGAGCGCGCGCTGCACCTGCTGCAGGTCGCGCAGCGCCACGCGATCAAGCCGGCTGGCTCGCTCCTGCAGCTCGCCGACGACGAGGCCCGCGACTGGATCACCGTCTCGTCGATCCGCGCCCACGAGGGCTACAACGGCGCCTCGCGCGGCATGGAGCCCGGGATCAACGACTTCCGTACCCGGCTGCTCGCCGAGGTGCAGGAGACGATCCTGCCTGACCTGGAGCGCATCGTGATCGAGTTGCGGCCGCGCTTCGATGAGGCGGTCGCGCCGCTCGTACTCGCCGCCCAGGAGTTCGGGTTCACGTTCGGCACCAGGCCCGAGGATGTGCTCGACATGACCGAGCCGGGGGCCGTCGAAGCGTTCCGAGGCGCCCGCGACGCATGGGCGGCGGTGCAGCCCCTCGCGAAGTTCCGGATCATAATGGCTCGGGCCTTCGGACACTCCCCCACCCCCGACGACGCAGCCATGGCACTCGGCGCCATGGACGTCAAGCCCGACCGACTCTCCTACTCCGTGCTCTTCGCCGCCGGCCAGAACTTCGCCTACGACGAGACGTACAACATTCTCCGCCGGCCCGGCGAGCAGCTCGACTGGCTCGCACTCGCGGTCGGCGGCCTCAACTACAACACCCCGACTGAAGTCGACGAGAAGATCCGCGCCCGCTGACACACGGCCCAAGCGCGCACAGCACGGCGTCAACGTCACCTCGCTTCTGACCGATGGTTCAGGAGCCGAGGAGCGATGGCCGAAGAGCGAGGACCTTTCGGCTCGCGGAGACTCGACCAGCGCCACAAGGGCTCGGCACCAACACACAACGGTGCCGAGCCCACTCCCTCTCAAAAATTCAGCGACCCACCGCCGGGCGACAGCCTCCCCTCGCTAGGTCTTCCTCTCCCCCCGGGTTGGGTTCGCGTTTTGCACGCTCCTGGAGGTTGTGATGGCTAGTAGGCGGCACTTGGTGGCGTTCAATCGAATGCTGCGGACTCGCGGTCTAGAGGACGATCCGCGGGTCGCTCCGCTGGTGGAACTCGGGCGGGATCTCGCGCGCGTGCTGGATGCGAAGGGGCTGTCGGTGAGGCCGTTGGGCTCATACATGGCGGTGCTGCGAGCGATCGAGCGCGTGCCACCGGCCGAGGACGCGTCGGAGCGCTCGTCGGCGGCGGCACGGGCCGTCGAGGCAACGGTGAGCGAGCCCGTTGAGCCCGAGCTGCCGTTGAACGCTCTGGAGCGCTTCCGGCTGACCCACGGTGTCGGAGATGGCGCGGGTCGTGTGACGCAGCTCGGCGCGGCGAGGACGGCGCGAGGGGACGCGTAGCCGGCCGACCCCACTCCGGCAAGCATCGTGGGCGGCGGCACCTACGAACGGGGCATGAGCATCGATGTGGGGCTGCTGATCGCTACGGGGATCGCGTCAGCGGCTGCGGTGGCGGCAGTGGTTGTGGCGCTCCTCGCTAGAGCCGACTCCAAGTCGGCGGGCGCTCGCGCTCAGGAGGCGTCTGAGCGCGCAGCAGGAGCGGCGGAGCGGCTCGCTCAGATCCAGGGACGTACTTTCGACGGCCCGCCGTGGCGGATCGAGTGGTGGGGCGAACACACCTTCCTCGTCACGAACGAAAGCCCGGTCGACGCTCATGATGTCGTGATTGGCACGGAACCGCGGCACCTCTCTCTTGTTCTAGATTCAAGTCATCAGGTGCCGTTCGGGCTTGGTGCCAAGAGCGCCTTCAAGTTCGCCTTTGCGGCCACCTACGATGACGGCTTCCGCCGAGACATCGTGCTCACGTGGCGTCGGGACGGCGACGACAGGCGACGATCGTGGAGCCATCCAATCCCGGATCCGCCTACCTCCTGAGTAAGCGCGTGCTGCACCATCGCCGCCAGATTGCTCATCGAACTGCCGGCGACATCTTCGACTCCACCGAAGCGGTTCATGCGCTCGCGCCGTACGACCGCACCTGCTTCTCCTCGCACTTGCCCCGCCGACCTTGTAGCCTGACGCGGTGGGGCAGGATCTCAACCGAGGCGACGCGTGGCCGTACGTGCCTCACGAACCCGTCGGGCAACGGTGTGCAGCTGGGATGTATGACGACTCAGGGAAGCCGGTGAACTACTGGCGCGAGGAGATCGTCGCGTACACGCAGGAGAAGGACGCGCTCCGGCAGGGCCGGCTGGACCCTAAACTCTCGCCTGCGGAGCAGATTGTGATGGGGAGTGACATCGACTGGCTTGAAACCGCCGCCAAGATGGGGAAACTGAACGCCAACGGCCCGGAAGCGAAGCCGATCCGAAACGTTATCGTTAGACTGGCTCATGCGCGCGTGCCCGTCCGCGCGTTTGGACGCGTCCCGCGCGTGCCTCGCCTGTACCTGGGCGAGCCGCGGGACCTCGACAAGACGCTCCTTCCGTTGCACCTGGCGACGAAGGAGGCCTCCGAGGAGGGGCTCGAGGAGCAGAATCAAGCGATCGACGAAGCAATCAGCCGGGCGCGCGCATGGGCGTCGTAGGCTTCAGACGTGTCGGAGGGCAAGGAACTGAGATGACAGATCTCGAGATGCATGCACACCGGTCGCGCGCAGACGAGCCCCTCGACGCGTGGGCGGCTCGGCAGAACCTCGCCAACCAAGATCGGTTCTTTAGGAGCCTCTGCCAGATCGTTGAGGACGGTCCGGTGAGTCTCAGCGACGTGGCTGAGGCTCTTGGGCTGCCCGAGGAAGATACGGCGGCGATCCTTCGCGGTGAAGTCGATCTCACGATGCACGAGATTCGGCTGCTGAGCGCGGGCATGTCCGTTGTTGTCGACTATCGAGCGATGCCGGCTGAGAGAGCGCGATGGGCCCAGCAGCTCGCGCGACGTGTCGAGCGCACCCGCCACCCTCATGGCCGATTGAGCCGGAAGCCCGATCCGAACGGGGACGAAAGAGACTTCCCGCGCGCACTTGAGCACGTTTGGCGAGGTCGATGACCGTTCCTACGATGCTGGCGCCGGAAGTGCTCCGTTTCCGCGCCCACCAGTTCTTGGAATCCGAGGACCACGTGGTCTGGCGGATCGTCCACTCCAGCGTGGACAACTTCGGCGACCGGACCCTGCTTCCCGTGATCGCTTTCCTGCACGCGGGAGGCCAAGGCGGCTGGGCGGAGATCGAAGTAGCTGCACTGATCGGGGGCGTGGAAGAAGTGCCCGAGTCTGAAATCCCCGAGGTACTCGCTGGCTCGGATGCGATTGAGACGCTGTACGACTACGCTCGCGGAATTCTCAGCGGCATGCTTGGGATGGTGAACTCGGGAGTTCGGCTCGAAGCACGTGCCCCCACGGCAGAGTTCGAGCGGATGTCGGACGAACCAGATGACGAGGACGACGCCGACGCCATCGCGGAGAGCCCTGCTACGAAGTAGCCGCTCGCGCCGACGGCTGCTCGCCAAGTAGTGACGGGGCGCGTCCTCCGTCTCGAGCGGCCTAGAGGAGAGGCCCTACCGAGAGCCCGACCGCCGGCGCGAACGCGATGACGGCGAGCGCGCCGAGCACGCCCGCTTTGCCAGCGTTCGGCCCGAACCCGCCGTAGTGCCGGTGGTGGTGGCAGGTGGTGCCGTACTTGCCCTTACTGCAGGGCGTGCCGCGTTGCGTGGTGACGCCGCAGCGCACGGCTGCCGCGGCCCCTAGGATCGCGACTCCGACGAGCAGGCTGAGCAGGATCCAAGGTAGGCCCGGGTAGGCGGCGTTGAGTGTCTCCCAAGCGTTCGCGAACGCTTCTCCGAAGATGTCGGGGAGGTCGCTCATGCGATCGCTCGCTGTGTGCGGTGCGGCTTCGTCGTCATGTCCCTGATGATGCCTCATGCCCCCGACGCATGCCGTCGCCGGCGCCCATTTCAGGCGCGTGAGGCGTGCTTCGCCGGCCTCGCGGCGTAGCTGGGCGGGCGTTCACCGGGAGGTGGCTTCTGCGGCACGAGCTGCCGGGTCGGCGCGCGACCACCGCCCGATAGCGACTCGCCGCTCAGCTGCTCGTAGAGTGCGAGCGCGCCGTCGTGAGCGTGGTCGATGGGAGCCCAGTAGCCGATGAGGCGTCGCTGGCTACGGTCGGACTCGGGCGACACAGCACGGTAGTAGGGCTCGCGACGCGGGCCGAGGAGAACGAGGCGAACGATCGCGATCGATCGCCCGTCGAGGGGATGCAGCACGTCCCACTCGCAAGGTCTGATCGTCACTCATCGAAGGTACCTACGTGCACCAACGTCTCTCTGGCTCAAAGGTGCACGAGGCGGTGCAGGTCTGGGCGCCAGAACACGAGCGTGAGCGTGGCCTCTACCTTGTAGATCCGGAAGCGCTCGTCGCCGATAAGAGCCGCTAGACCGGTGACGTCGCAAAATTCATCCACGAGCGACTCCAGCGCAGGCGTGTGGTCGACGTAGGGCGAGGAGATCGCCATCACGGAACGTCGACGCCCGGGGCCTCGCGGCTTGAAGCGCTTCGTGTGGTCGAAGAGGCTTTGGTAGCGCCGGTCTCGCGCAGCGTGCGCGACGCTGGGATCAACCATCTCGCCGAGATCGTACGGCGAGCCGTACTGTCCATCCCACAGGAGGTCCTGCGAACGCGCGATCTCCTCCACGTTCTGATAGACGTCGCTGTCGTGATTCCACCGCGCCAATTTTCCTCCATGCTCGTCGAAACAGGCTATCTGGAGCCCACACGCGGCGTGCAACCGCGCCACAGCGTCGTCGACCCCCCCATAGGCTCGCGCCATGGGATTCCTCAATGACTTGCTGCAGTCCCTCTTCGGCGGATCCGAGCGTAAGCCGGGGCGGGACGCCGGTCGCGCGCCCATGCCCGCAGAAGAATCCCAGAGCCCCTCGGGCCAGGCATGCCCTCAGTGCGAGCGGCCCGCTGTTCGCAAGCGGGCTCGTGCTTCGGATCTACAACTCGTCGCGGCCGTGGCGCGAGAGATCGTGGAGTACGAGTCCGCCCACGGCGACAGCGGCGCATGGGGCGCGAGAGAGGCGATCGCGCAAGCGCACGGGCTGAGCGTCGTCGACGTCGCCGATGAGACTCTGCGAATCAAGGAGCGCTCCCGCGCCCCCGCTACGCCGAAGGAGCGAGCCGCCCGTGTCAGCCCGAAATCAAGCAATGAGCGTTCCCGCACGCGGATCCTCGACGCGGACGACATGCGGCTACTTGATCTCCGTCACCTGGAAGCCACTCCGTTGAAGCTGCGCGGCATCGCGCACTATGTGTCAGACCGAGGTCGGGCGCAACACGGCGGCTCGGAACTCATCTTGAAGCGCGAACCCGAGAATCCACACGACTCGTTCGCGATCGCGGTCTACGGCATGACCGGTCGCAAACTCGGGCACGTGTCGGCGTCGCGCGCCGCGCAACTCACGCCGCTGCTGGATCGGCTCGGATACGACGGATACATCGTGGGCGGCATCGTCGAGCAAGTCCCGGGACGGATCGCTCAGTTGCACGCGATGCTGCCGCGAGTGCCCCTCTTGCGCGCGTGGGTGAAGGAGCAAACTCGCTGACCGGGTCCTACCAGCCGCGGATTCCGGGCACTTCGTCGCCTTGACGAGCCGGCAGCCGCGGAACCTGGATCGGCGGGTACATCCAGCCGCACTGCGGACACGTCCCCGCGTCGTCAAGCGTGTGCCGACAATCCGGGCAGACATCGCCAGGGAAGTCGAAGCAGCCGCGTGCCATCTCAGTACCTAAAGTCACTGTTGTGCGGCACGAGCATCGAGATCTCCTTGCGACCCGCCGCCTCGAGCAGGTCGCGCTTGGCGGCGTCGCGCGCGTCGAGCGCCTGCGCTTGCAGGGTCTGCGCGAGCGGCGTCCCGCGCTCGAGCGCGCCGCGCATCTGCTCGACGCTGCGCGTCACGCCAGGGTGCCCCAGCTCGTCGGCGAGCGTCGCGAGCGCGGTCGACAGGCTCGCGCCCGCGGCCGAGTCGGCGACCGCGCTCGCGAGCTCGCGCCCGAGCGCGCTCCGACCGGCGGCGCCGACGCGCCGCAGCGCATCCTGCAGCCCCTCTCCTGCCGCGAGGCTCAGCGACAGGAACTCGAGGATCGAGGGCAGCTCGCTCGAGATGCGGGCGAGGCGCCGCTTCGCGCGCCGCTGCAGCCGCCAGTCGACGGCGAACGCCCCGATGGCCGCGCCGAGGACGGCGAGCACGGCGGGCAGCGCTCCGTGCCCGCCCTGGAGTGCGCCGCCGATGCCGAGCGCCGCACCCGCTGCGGCGCCGAGCACGCTCCAGCGCAGCTGACGACCGCGGAGCTCCTCGACCGATTCGGTCGAGGCGGCTTGCCGCAAGCGGCGCCGGATGCCCTCGGGTGCCCCGAGCAGGGCGTGCAGCACGGGCGCGAGGCGATCGCCGACGGGCGACGCGACGACGCCCAGCACGCGCGTCGGGCTCACGCGTCGTCTCGCGACGAGATCGCGAGCGCCGGCGGAGACGTCGAGCACGTAGGGCGCGACGCGGTGCAGCAGCAGCGGCCGCCGCAGGATCGGCACGAGGCTCACGAGCATCCAGAGGCCGAAGCCCAGGCTCGCCCCGAGGATGAGGCTCCAGCCGAGCTCGGCGCTCACGCGAACCACCTCGCCTCGGTCGGCAGCGCGCCGATGCGGAGCATGACGCGGTACGCGATGCCGGTGACGACGGCGCCGCCCGCGATGAGTGCGATGCCGCCGGAGGAGTTGTAGGCCTGGGCCGCCTCGGGGCGCGTCGAGAGGATGAGCAGCACGATCCACGGCGCGGCGACGCCGAGGCGCGCGGCGCCCACGATCCACGTCTGCCGCGCCTCGAGCTCTCCGCGCGTGGCGAGGTCGGCGCGCAAGTAGGCGGCGAGCTCGCGCAGCACGGTCGTGACCTCGGTGCCGCCGACCTCGCGAGCCATGCGCAGGGTCTCGATGATGCGGTCGCCCACCGGGTCGGCGAGGCGATCCTTCAGGCGATCGAGCGCGTAGCCGAACGAGCCCGTGGCGCGGTGGTCGGCGGCGTAGGCGGCGAAGGCGGGTCGAGTGATGGCCGGACCCGCGCGCTCGAGCTGCGCGACGGCATCGGGGAGCGCGAGCCCGCTGCGGACGGCGGAGACGAGGTGGTCGACGACGTCGGGCCACACGCTCGCCTGCGCTCGGCGGCGCCGGGCGGCTCTCCAGCGCACCGCGAGCACGGGTGCCGCCGCGCCCACGACGAGCGCGGCGGCCGCGACGGCGGCGACGGGGGCGATCGCGAGCGCCAGCCCGCAGGCGAGGACGCCGAGCAGGAGCGAGACGGCGCCGAGCGCGAGCGGCGGGATGCCGTCGAGCCCCGCGTGGGTGAGCCGGTCGAGCAGGCGCGCGCGGGGGCGCGGCTCGACGGCGCGCTCGCGCCGCGGCCACAGCCACGGGCTCACCGCGAGCAGCGCGCCGAGGCCGAGCACCGTGCCGAGGAGCCACGTCATGCCCTGCCCCCTGCCAGCAGCGCCGTCGGGTCTGCGCCGACCGCGGTGAACTTGGCGCTGCGGGCCGGGTGGGAGCCCGTCGCCTCGAGCAGCCCGTCGCGCATGGCGAACAGCGTCGAGGCCTCGATGACGCCCGCGCTCGCCTGGCCCGTCGGGGCCAGGATCTCGACCACCTGCCGGTTCCCTCGCGCGTCGATCGCGAGGTGCACGACGAGGTCGATGCACTGCGCGACCGTCGGCACGACGAAGCCGGCGTCGATGTTGCGGCCCGCGAGCAGCGGCAGGGTCGTGAGCTTGGCGAGCGCATCGCGCGCCGAGTTCGCGTGGATCGAGCACATGCCGCTCACGCCGCAGTTGAGCGCGACGAGCAGGTCGAGCGCCTCCGCCTCGCGCACCTGGCCGACGACGAGCCGATCGGGCCGCATCCGCAGGCTCTCCTTCACGAGCCGGCGCAGCGTGATCTCGCCCGTGCCCTCGAGCGACGGCTGCCTGCACTGCAGCGCGACGAGGTCGTCGACGGGCGGGTCGAGCTCGAACGTCTCCTCGACGGTGACGACGCGCTCCCCCGGTCGCACGCTCGCGAGCAGGGCGTTGAGCATCGTGGTCTTGCCGGCGTGCGTCGGTCCGGAGACGAGGATGTTGCAGCCCGCGACGACGGCGAGCCGGAGGAATGCCGCCGCCTGCTGGCTCAGCGCGCCGAGCTCGACGAGCGCGGCGAGCGACGAGAGCCGGCGGGAGAACTTGCGGATGTTGAGGCTCATCGCACCCCGGGCGACGTCGCCGGAGGCGACGTGGAGTCGCGAGCCGTCGGGCAGCGAGGCGTCGACGAACGGCGTCGACAGGTCGACGCGCCGCCCGGTCGTCGAGAGCATCCGCTCGACGAGGTCGCGCACCTCGGACTCGGTGAGCCGCAGCGGCAGCTGCTCGCTCACGCCGCCGCGCGCGCAGAAGACGCGCGAGCCCTGGTTGATCCAGAGCTCCTCGACCTCCGGATCGTCGAGGTACGGCTGCAGCGGCCCGTAGCCCGAGACCGCGGCCAGCACGTCGCGCTCGGCCTGCCGCTCGTCGGCGAGCAACGGCAGGCTCCCGCCCAGCGAGCGCTCGGCGTAGGCGCGCACCGCGTCGCGCACGTAGCGCTCGGCGAGGTCGCCGGCGCCCGCGAGGTCGACGCCGTCGCGGCGCACCCTCGCCCGCACGTTCGCGGTGATCTCGGCGACGGCCTGGCGCATGCGAGCCAGTGAAGCCGAAGGCGCGCGAGCGCCGCGGAAGTTGTCCACACCCGGGAGCACCGCCCGTTCACCGGCGCTCGCTAGCGTCGACGGCTCGACGACGGGAGGACCATGGGACCGCACTCGCGCGCTGCGCGCCGCACGATCGACCTGCGGTGGGGCCCCATCTCCTACCTCGAGTGGACGCCGATCGAGCCGAGTCGGGAGTCGACGGTGCTCCTGCTGCACGGCGGCGGCCTCGACAGCGCGTCGCTCTCCTGGGGCGAGGTGGGCGGGGCGCTCGCCGCCGCCGGTCACCGCGCGATCGCCCCCGACCACCCCGGCTACGGCAGCAGCCCGCGCGCGCCGTGGCGGGCGACGCAGCGCGCCCTGCTCGACTACGTCGACGCCTTCGCGGGCGCGCTCGCCCTTGGCCGCTGCGCGCTCGCCGGCCTCTCGCTCGGCGGCGGCCTCGCGATCGGGCACGCGCTCGAGCACCCGGAGCGCGTGCGCGGGCTCGTGCTGCTCGGCAGCTACGGCCTCATGCCGACGCTCGTGCCGGGCGCCGCCGCGCCGGTCGCGCAGCTCGCGAGCTGGGCAGCCACGCGCAGCGGCGTGCTCGCGGCCGCGACGCGCGCGACCACCCGCAGCCGCGCGCTGCTCGAGCGCAGCCTGCGCCCCGTGCTGCGCGACCCCGACCGCCGCACGCCAGAGCTGCTCGCGGAGGTCGAGGCGGCCGCGCGAGGCACGAGCCTCGAGGTCTTCGCCGAGTGGCAGCGCGCCGAGGTCGGCCCCCGGCGGCAGTCGACCGACTACAGCGCGCGCCTGCCGCACATCGCAGCTCCGACCCTCGTCGTCCACGGCGAGCGCGACGCCGGCGTGCCCGCGGCCGTCGCCCGCCGCGCAGCGGCGTCGATGCCGAGCGCTCGCGCGCTCATCGTGCCGGATGCGGGGCACTGGGTGCAGCGCGATCGTCCCGACGTCGTCGTCCCCGCGATGCGCGCGTTCCTCGACGACCTGCCGTGAGGCTCAGCCGCCCTCGGCCCAGCGCAGCACCCGCAGCGCCTTGAGCGTGATCCAGCGGTTGGGCGCCCCGACCGCGCCGTAGTCGTTGACCGCGTCGCCGCCGTGCACGACGTCGAGCGCCCACGTGCCGTCGTCGCGGCGCTTCGCCCGCACGAGGTCGATCGCCTCGCGCATCCGCTCGTCGGGCACGGCGCCGACGGCGCGGAAGTGCTCGAGCGCCCGCAGCGCGTCGTACTCGTGCCGCGGCGGGAAGGCGAGCATCGCGTAGGTGGGCTTCGGGATCTCGCCCGTCGTCCTCCGCCGCAGGAGGTCGCGCTCGAGCAGGTACGCCTCGCCGCTCGCGCGCGCCTCGCGCACGCGCGGATCGTCACTGATCCGCTCGACCGCCGCGAGCGCCTCGAGCACCGCGATCGTGGTGTCGAAGGAGGAGCGCACGGAGCCGCGCTCCTGGTCGCAGTTCCAGCCGCCGTCGGCCATCCGCTCCCCCAGCAGCCGCTCGACGATGCGCCAGTCGAGCTCGCCGTAGTAGACGGCGTTCGTCACGAGCGCGCCGTTGATGCACGGCTCGACCTCGCCCTCGAAGAAGGGCTCGTCGTCGTACTCCCAGCGCGTGACGCGCTTGACGTCGGCGATCGCCGCCTGCACGGCTGGGTCGGCGGGATCGGCGCCGAGCAGCCGCAGCTCGGTGAGCACGTGGGCGGTGGAGGTCCACGGCTGGCCAGGGCGCGTCGGCTGGGTCTTCGGGAAGTGCGCGCCGCCGGCCCATTGGCCGTCATTGCCGCGCGCCGCGAGGAGCGCTGCCCCGTAGCCCTCGGTCGTGACCCTCGCGCGCTCCCGCGCGACGGCATCCGGCGCCTCGTCGAGGAGGTCGGCCATCGCCTGCCAGCGGATCGCGGGATCGCCCTCGAGGAGCCAATCGATCACGTGCACGAGGGCATCCTGCCCGCTCCCGGCGCGCACGCGCCAGACCCGGCGGCGCTACCGGTACTCGGGGTTGTGGAAGCCGAAGCGGCTGCCGCGCTCCCACGCGTTGCGGTCGTTGCCCTCGCTCGGGATCCCGCCCCGCAGCATGCGCGCCATGTGCAGCAGGTTCCACGCCATGATCGTGAGGTTCCGCTTCGTGAACTCGTTGTCGAAGCCAGCGCGCGAGCCGTCGTCGAGCTCGTCGCCATAGCTCGGTCCGGGGCCCGCCTCGCCGACCCAGCCGGCGTCGGCCTGCGGCGGGATGACGCAGCCGAGGTGCTGCAGCGCGTAGACGAGCTCGGCCGAGACGTGCTTCATGCCGTCCTCGTTGCCGCCGACGATCGCGCCGCCGACCTTGCCGTAGAAGATCGACTGCCCGGCGTCGTTGAGCTCGCCCGAGTGCGCGTAGAGCCGCTCGATCACGCGCCGCATGACGCTCGAGAGGTTGCCGAGCCAGATGGGTGTCGCGAGCACGATGATGTCGGCGCGCAGCACGAGCTCCCACAGCGCCGGCCACGCGTCCTCGCTCGCGCCGTGCTCGGTCATGTCGGGCTGCACGCCCGGCGCGATGACGTGGTCGACGGCGCGCACGACGTCGACCTGCACGCCCTGCTGCCGCAGGATGTCGGCGCTCGCCTCGATCAGCAGCTCGGTGTGGCTCTCGCTGGGCGAGGGCGTCAGCGTGCCGTTGAAGTAGACGGCGCGGAGGGGTTCGCTCATGCGACCACGGTCGCACGTGCGCCCTGGGTGCGCCAGGGCGGACGCCGCGAGCGAGCTGCGCGGGCAGGGGCGGCGGCACGGGGCGGGGCACGGAGGGGGGGCGCAGTGGGTTCGCGGAGGTGACACGACGCGGTACACGGAGCTGACACGACGCGAGGGCAGGGAGGTGCTTACCGGAGGTGCGCCGGAGCGGTGGTCGCTGAGCGGCCGCACGGGCGCGATGCGCGGCCGTGTCGCCGCTGCGCAACCACCGCTCCGGGCAACCGCGGACGAGGCACCCGCAGCGCCGACGCGACGACGCCGGACGGATCCGGCGGCCCGTGCCCGCGGCGCCGGAGCAGTGGTCGCTCAGCGGCCGCACGGGCGCGATGCGCGGCCGTGTCGCCGCTCAGCGACCGCAACTCCGGGCAGCAGCGGCACCGGGCAGCAGCGGCTCTGGGCAGCAGCGGCTGCGCAGCGCGGCGCGCTCGGCTCGGCTCGGCGGGGCGCGGATCCAGGGAGCCTCGGCGTCAGCGCGAGCGCGCGGCGAGCAGCGCCCGCAGCCGCGCGGCGAAGCGCGCGCTTGCGTCCGCCTCCCGCGGCAGGAAGCCCGCGCCGGTCTTCGCCCCGAGGTCGCCGCGCTCGGCGCGCTCCCGCAGCATCGCGGGGGCTGCGGATGCGTCGCCGAGCGTCGGGAAGAGGTGGTCGGCGACGCTCGTCCAGACGTCGAGCCCGCCGAGGTCCATGACCTCGAACGGTCCCGCGAGCGCCCATCGCGGACCGAGCCCTGCCGTGACCGCGAGGTCGACCTGCTCGGGCGTCGCGACGCCGAGCTCGACGAGGTGCATCGCCTCGCGGTAGAGCGCGGCCTGCAGCCGGTTGGCGATGAAGCCCTCGACCTGCTGCGCCAGCGGCACGGCGGTCTTGCCGCACGCCTCGAGCAGCGCGACCATGCGATCGACCGACGCTCGCGGCGTGGCGGGCCCGGGCACGACCTCGACGAGCGGCACCGTGTCGGCGGGGTTGAAGAAGTGGGCGATGACGAGCCGCTCCGGCTCGCGCATGCCCGCCGCGAGGGCGTCCGCCGCGATCGAGGAGGTGTTCGAGGCGATGAGCGCCTCGGCATTGGCCGCCTCGACGACCGCGATGAGGTCGCGCTTGAGCTCGAGCCGCTCGGGCGCGGCCTCGAGCACGATCGTCGCGCCGTCGACCGCGGCCGCGACGCTGCTGTGCGCGCTCCCGCCGGCCGACTCGGCCGCGGTGGCCGCCGCCTCGGCGCGCACGTCGAAGACGCGCACGTCGAGTCCCGCGCGTCCGAAGACTCGGGCGATGCCCGCGCCCATGATGCCCGCGCCGAGCACGGCGATCGTCTCCACCACAGCAGCCTCCCGGTCCGGCCGGCGCCGGTCGCCTCCGACGATGCCACAGCGCTGTGCAGCGCCGCGATCGGCGTCGCCGATCAGCTCGCGTTCGCGTCGCTCGTCGGCTCGAGCCGCCCCTCGCCGTCGCGCCGATCGAGCCGGGCCATGCTCCAGCCGCCCATGAGGCGGTCGGGGATGAGCGGCACGAACGGCCCCGAGAGCCGGTAGCGCCAGTCGCTGATGACCACCGGCCGCCCCTTGCGCAGGCCGCGCAGTCCCTCGCGCGCGCTCGCCTCGACGCTCGCCCACACGATCTCCGGCATCCCGGAGCGGTCGATGCCGAGCCGCTCGTGGAACTCGGTCTTGAGGAAGCCGGGCAGGAGCGCCGTCGCCCGGATGCCGTCGCGGCGGTACCGCGCGGCGATCGAGCGCGAGAAGGTGATCGCGTGCGACTTCGCGGCCGAGTACGTGCCGGCCGGCATGCGCCCCGCCATGCTCGCGACCGTGAGGATGCCGCCGCGGCCGCGCTCGAGCATGCCCGGCAGCGCCGCGTGCGCGAGCCGCATGGGCGCCCACACGAGCAGGTCGAGCAGTCGCCGCTCCTCGTCGATGCCCGAGACGTGGAAGTCGGCGAGGATGCCGGTGCCGGCGTTGTTGACGAGCACGTCGATCGGGCGCGATCGGTCGGCGAGGCGCGCCGCGACCTGCTCGAGCTCCTCGGGCACGGTGAGGTCGGCGGCGAGCACCTCGGTCTCCACGGGCAGGGAGGCCGCGACCGCGCGCAGCCGGGCCTCGTCGCGAGCGACGAGCACGAGGGAGAAGCCGTCGGCGGCGAGCTGGCGCGCGAGCTCCGCGCCGAGGCCGGCCGTCGCGCCGGTGACGAGAGCGCGCATGTCCATGGCGACACTGTCGCAGACGATCCCGAGCGGCGCCTGCGCATCCGCCGCCCCGCTACGCTGAGACCCACCACGCGGGAGTGGTGGAATTGGCAGACACGCAGGATTTAGGTTCCTGTGCCCTCGTGGCGTAGGGGTTCAAGTCCCCTCTCCCGCACTCGATGCCCGACGCGAAGGAGCCCCCGCGTGCCACCGCTCTCTGCAGAGTTCCTGATCGACATCGAGGGGCTCATCACGAGCGCCGGCGCGTGGGCGCTGCTCGTCGTCTGCGCGATCGTCTTCATCGAGACGGGCCTGCTCGTGGGCTTCCTGCTGCCCGGCGACACGCTCCTCGTGATCGCGGGCGTGCTCTCGTTCACGGGCGTCATCCACCAGCCGGTCTGGCTCGTCATGCTCTGCATCGCCGCGTGCGCGATCGCGGGCGATCAGCTCGGCTACTGGATCGGCAAGAAGGCCGGGCCCCCGATCTTCCAGCGGCGCTCCTCCGGCCTGTTCTCGCACCGCACGGTCGAGCGCACGAACCGCTTCTTCCTGCGCTACGGCGCCGCCGCCGTCATCATCGCGAGGTTCATCGGCATCGTGCGCACCTTCATGCCCGTCGCGGCGGGCGTGGGCCGGATGCCGTGGCCGCTGTTCTTCCGCCTCGACATCATCGGCGGCCTCCTGTGGGGCGCGGGGCTGCCGCTGCTGGGCTGGGGCGTCGCGCACATCCCGGGCGTCGCCGACTTCGTCACGCAGTACATCGATCTCGTGCTCATCGGCGTCGTCGCGATCGCGATCGTCGCGATCGTGTGGCACGCGATCCAGTCGCGGCGCGAGGTCGAGCGCGAGATCCGCGAGGGCACGTCCGCGGGGCCCGTCGAGACGCTCGACCTCTCGGGCACGAACGACCTCGGCATCGAGCGCTGACCCGCGGCGCGCGAGCGCCGCTCGGCGCCGACGCGGCGCGCGCTGCTGCGCAACGCACGCGAGCCGCTCCGCGCCCCGCGCGGCCCACGCGAGCCGCTCGACACCGACGCGGCGCGCGCTGCTACGCGGCGAGCCAGACGGCTCGCGCGACGTCCGGTCCCAGGTCCACCTCGCCCGCGGCGGTGCGCACCTGGATGGAGCCCGAGTAGGGCTTCTGGCCGAGCACCGTCAGCGCCGCGTCGAGCGCGACGCCCGCCTCCGCGAGGAACCGGAGCATCGCGGGATCCTCGTCCGAGATGCGCACGACCGCGCCCTCGTGGCCGGCCTCGGCGTCGGCGAGCAGCACCGCGTCCGGCCGCACGACCGTGCCGTCGGCGGCGGGGATCGGGTCGCCGTGCGGGTCGCGCACGGGGTCGCCGAGCGAGCGGGCGATCGAGTCGAGCAGCCGGTCGCTCATCGCGTGCTCGAGCACCTCGGCCTCGTCGTGCACCTCGTCCCAGTCGTAGCCGTGGCGCTCGACGAGCCACGTCTCGACCACGCGGTGGCGCCGCACCTGCCGCACCGCGAGCGCCGCGCCCTCGCGCGTGAGCTCGATCGCGCCGTAGGGGCGGTGGTGCACGAGGCCCGCGGCGGCGAGCTTCTTCACCATCTCGGTGACGGTCGAGTTCGCGAGGCCCAGCCGGGCCGCGAGCTGGGAGGGGGTCACGGGCTCCGGCTGCCACTCGGTGTGGTGGTAGATGGCCTTGACGTAGTCCTCAGCCGCCGTGGAGTGCATGCCGCCTCGCTCTCGACCAGCGCATCGCGAGGCCCCGGCGGGGCCCGAAGAGCAACGCTAGCCCGAACGCGAGGCCTTGCGTGAGCACCACGGCGCCGCCCGGGGAGATGTCGAGCCAGAAGGCGGCCATGAGCCCCGCGAGCGCCGCGACGACCGTGATGCCGACCGACCACGCCAGCAGCGCATCCCACCGCACGGCGATGAGCGCTGCCGTCGCGCCGGGGATGACGAGCATCGCGACGACGAGGATGATGCCGACGGCCTGCAGCGCGGTCACGACGGTCAGCGCGAGCGCGCCGAGCAGCACCGCGTGCAGGAGGCGCGGGCGCAAGCCGATCGCGTGGGCGTGACCGGGGTCGAACGCGACGAGCGTGAGGTCGCGGCGCAGCACGAGCAGCGCGACGCACACGATGCCCCCGACGATGAGCACTTGCGCGATGTCGGCGTCCGAGACGCCGAGCACGTTGCCGAAGAGGATGTGCTGCAGGTCGGTGTCGGACGGCGTCACCGACACGATCACGAGCCCGAGCGCGAACAGGGTCGTGAAGACGACCCCGATCGCGGCATCGGCCTTGATGCGCGTGGCGGCGCGCACGCCGCCGATGAGCGCGACGGCGCCGATGCCGAACGCCGCCGCGCCGAGCGCGAACGGCAGCCCGAGGATGTAGGCGATCGCGACGCCGGGCAGCACGGCGTGCGAGACCGCGTCGCCCATGAGCGACCAGCCCATCTGCACGAGCCACGTCGACAGCAGCGCGCACGCGATCGAGGCGACGAGCGTCACGAGCATCGCGCGCTGCATGAAGCCGTAGGCGAACGGCGCGGTGAGCGCGTCGAGGAGCGTCGCATCCATCACGCCTCCCCCGCTCGATCGACGCGCCCGCTCGCGCGGCCCGCGCCGAAGGCCTCGGCGATGCGCTCGGGGGTGAGCGTCTCGGCGGGCGGCCCGTGGTGGAGGAGCCTGCCGCGCTGGAGCAGCAGCACGCGGTCGACGAGCTCGGCGACGCCCGAGAGGTCGTGGTGCACGATGACGACGCTGCGGGCGCGCTCGCGAAGGCCCTGCAGCACCTCGACGATCGCCGCCTCGCTCGAGCGGTCGACGCCCGCGAAGGGCTCGTCGAGCAGCAGCAGCTCGGCATCCTGCGCGATCGCGCGCGCGACGAAGGCCCGCTTGCGCTGCCCGCCCGAGAGCTCGCCGATCTGCCGGTCGGCGAGGTGCGCGAGCCCGAGGAGCTCGAGCGCCTCGGCGACGGCGGCGCGATCGGCCGGGCGAGGGATGCGCAGCAGCCCCATGCGCCCGTAGCGGCCGGTCGTGACGACGTCGCGCACGGTGACGGGGAAGTCCCAGTCGACGGCCTCCGCTTGCGGCACCGAGGCGACGAGCCCCGCGCGTCGCGCCTGCGCGGGCGAGCGGCCCAGGATGCGGACGGAGCCCGTGTGCGGCACGCGCTCGAGCACGGCGGCGAGCATCGACGACTTCCCCGAGCCGTTGACGCCCACGAGGCCCGTGATCTCGCCCGCGCGGATGCGCACGGTCACGTCGGCGAGCGCGCGCACCTCGCCGTAGTGCACGCCGAGGCCCTCGGCGACGATCGCGTCGTGCGCGCTCGGGTCGCGCATCCGCTCGAGCGCGTCGGCGCCGCTCATGCGCCCAGCCCTTCCAGGGTCGCCTCGATGTCGTGCTCGAGGAGCGCGATGTAGGTGGGCGCGGGGCCGCCCGGCGGCGAGAGCGAGTCGACGTGCAGGCTGCCGTCGAAGCGCGCGCCCGCGGTGCGCGCGATCTGCTGCTGCGTGCCGGGATGCGTCGTCGACTCGCAGAAGATCGTGGGCACGCGGGTGCGCTCGACGACCTCGGCGACCCGGGCGATCGACTGCGGCGTGCCCTGGCCGCCCGCGTTGACGGGCCACAGGCTCGCCTCCGCGAGGCCCGCGTCGCGCGCGAGGTAGCTGAAGGCGCCCTCGCACGTGACGAGCACGCGGTGCTCGCTCGGGAGCGCCGCGACCCCGGCGCGCATCCGGTCGCCGAGCCGCTCGAGCTCCCCCGTCAGTGCCGCGGCGCGCGCGTCGATCGCGTCGCGCTCCTCGGGCACGAGCTCGCCGAGCGCGAGCCGCAGGGCCTCGACGTAGCGGGCGCCCTCTGCGGGCGAGACCCACGCGTGCGCGTTCGGCTCCCCGGCGTAGTGGCCCGTCTCGATCGCGATGGGCTCGACGGCCTCGCCCAGCACGACGCGCGGCGCGTCGGTGCGCTCGACGAGCGCGAGCAGCCAGTCGTCGATGCCCATGCCGTTCGCGACGACGAGGTCGGCGCCCTCGGTGCGCACGAGGTCGCCAGGGGTCGGCTCGTAGTCGTGCACCTCGACGCCGACGCGCGTGAGCGACTCGACGCGCGCGGCGTCGCCGGCCACCTCGCGCGCGAGGTCGGCGATCACGGTGAAGGTCGCGAGCACGAGCGGCCGCTCGTCGCCCTCGGCGGCGCCGCCCGGCGAGGCGCCCGACGAGCACCCCGCGAGCGCCGCGCACACTGCCGCAGCCGTTGCGCCCACCGCGATTCGCCATCCCGCACGTCGAAGTTTCGGCATGCCGAAACTATGCCAGACGCGCCGGCCCGCGCGGAAGCGGACCCCGTCCGCCGCACGAGACCCGGTGCACCGGGTCCGCGACGGCAGGAGGGGTCCGCTTCGGGCGGCCTACGCGCCCTGGACGCGCTCCGCGAGCGCCGTGAACGCGATGCGGCGGTGGCTCCGCGCGTCCTTCTCCTCGGCGCTCAGCTCGGCCGCCGAGCGGCCCTCGCCGTCGTGGGGCAGGAAGACCGGGTCGTAGCCGAACCCGCCCTCGCCGCGCGGCGCCTCCGCGACCTCGCCCTCCCACTCGCCGCGCACGGCGAGCTCGCCGTCGGCGTCGACCCACGCGGCCGCGCACACGAAGCGCGCGGCGCGATCGCTCGCGCCCTCGAGGTTCGCCAGCAGCAGCGCGACGTTGTCGCGGTCGTCGCGCGTGCCCGCGTAGCGCGCCGAGTGGATGCCGGGGGCGCCGCCGAGCGCGTCGACCTCGATGCCCGAGTCGTCGGCGAGCGCCGGCAGCCCGGTGCGCTCGTGGGCGGCGCGCGCCTTGATGAGCGCGTTCGCCTCGAACGAGTCGCCGTCCTCGACGGGCTCGGGGCCGTCGTCGGGCAGGAGCTCGACGCCGGGCAGGAGCGGGGCGAGGATGCGCTGGAGCTCCTCGACCTTGTGCGGGTTGCGGGTCGCGACGACGACCTGCAGGCCGCCGCCGCGCACCTCGATGCCGGTGGCCCCGAAGCCCGTGTCGACGGGGCTCACGCGAGGGCCTCGCGCTGGAGCTCCGTGAGGCGTGCGGTGCCCGCGAGCGCGAGATCGAGCATGCGGTCGAGCTCTGCGCGGTCGAAGGGAGCGCCCTCGGCGGTGCCCTGCACCTCGACGAGCAGGCCGCGACCGGTCGCGACCACGTTCATGTCGGTGCCCGCGCGCACGTCCTCGACGTAGGCGAGGTCGAGCATCGGCTCGCCGTCGATCATGCCGACCGAGACGGCCGCGACCGAGTCGATGATGGGCTTGGCGCTCTTGGCCACGCGGCCGGCCTGCTGCGCCCACGCGATCGCGTCGGCGAGCGCGACCCACGCGCCCGTGATCGCCGCGGTGCGCGTGCCGCCGTCCGCCTGCAGCACGTCGCAGTCGATCGCGATCGAGAGTTCGCCGAGCGCGCGCATGTCGATGCCCGCGCGCAGGCTGCGGCCGATGAGGCGCGAGATCTCGTGCGTGCGGCCGCCCACGCGGCCCTTGACGGCCTCGCGGTCCATGCGCTCGTTCGTCGAGCGCGGCAGCATCGCGTACTCGGCCGTCACCCACCCCTTGCCCTTGCCGGTCATCCAGCGGGGCACGGTCGGCATGACGGATGCCGTGCACAGCACCTTCGTCGCGCCGAAGGAGATGAGGGCGCTGCCCTCCGCCTGCTGGCTCCAGCCGCGCTCGATCGTGACCTCGCGCAGCTGATCGAGCTGCCTGCCGTCCTTGCGTGCCATGGGTGTCCTCTCGGTGGATCAGTCGGTGCGGCCGGGCAGCGGGATGACGCCCGTCTGGTGGAACTCCACGTGCGTCACCTCCGGCCCGAGGAAGCGCCGCGCGAGGCGCAGGAAGGGCTCCTGCGCCTCGGTCGTCGCCTCGAAGGCGTAGGCGGGCGTCGCGTCGGCCGGCGCGAGCATGCGCCGGTCGCTCAGGATGCGGTAGACATCGGCCGCGGTCTCCTCGGCGCTCGAGACGAGCCGCACGTCGGGCCCCGCGACGTAGCCGATCGCGCCAGCGAGCAGCGGGTAGTGCGTGCAGCCGAGCACGAGCGTGTCGAGCTCCTCCGCCAGGAGCGGCGCGAGCACCTCGCGCGCCGCCGCGAGCACCTCGTCGCCCGTCGTGACGCCCGCCTCGACGAACTCGACGAAGCGCGGCGCCGCCGCGGCCGCGACGTGCGGCACCCCCGCCTCGGCGAAGGCGCGCTGGTAGGCGCCCGACCCGATCGTGCCGGCGGTGCCGATGACGCCGATGCGCTCGGATCGGCTCTGCGCGACCGCGGCGCGCACGGCGGGGTGGATGACCTCGACGACGGGGATCCCCATCCCCGTCTCGTAGCGCTCGCGCGCGATGTCGAACGTCGCCGCCGACGCGGTGTTGCAGGCGATGACGAGCATCTTGACGCCCTGCGCGACGAGCGTGTCGAGCACGTCGAGCGCGAGGCGGCGCACCTCGCCCTGCTCGCGGGGACCGTAGGGGCCGTTCGCGGTGTCGCCGATGTAGGTGATCGACTCGGCCGGCAGCTGGTCGATGATCGCGCGCGCCACGGTGAGCCCGCCGACGCCGCTGTCGAAGACTCCGATCGGGCGCTGCACGTCGGCAAGCCTAGCCGCGGCCCCCGCGAGCGGTGTCAGTCGCGGCGGGTATCGTCAGGACTCCGCGACCGGAGGAGCCCCCGCGTGATCGAGTTCGACGCCGTGCGCAAGCAGTACCCCGACGGCACGGTCGCGGTCGAGCGCTTCGACCTCGTCGTCCCGTCGCACCGCGTCGTCGCGCTCGTGGGCTCGTCCGGCAGCGGAAAGACGACGCTGCTGCGCATGGTGAACCGCATGGTCGAGCCCTCGAGCGGGAGCGTGCGCATCGACGACGTCGACGTGCGCTCGATGGATCCCGTGCGGCTGCGCCGCTCGATCGGCTACGTGCTGCAGGCAGGGGGCCTGCTCCCCCACCGCACCGTCGCCGACAACGTCGCGACCGTGCCGCTGCTCGAGGGGCGCAGCCGCCGGCAGGCGCGCGCCGATGCGCTGGGCCTGCTCGAGCGGGTCGGCCTCGATCCCGCGATCGCCGACCGCTACCCCGCGCAGCTCTCCGGCGGGCAGCAGCAGCGCGTCGGCGTCGCGCGCGCGCTCGCCGCCGACCCGAACATCCTCCTCATGGACGAGCCCTTCGGCGCCGTCGACCCCATCGTCCGCGATCAGCTCCAGACCGAGCTGCGGGCGCTGCAGGCCGACATCGGCAAGACGATCGTGTTCGTGACCCACGACATCGACGAGGCGTTCGCGCTCGCCGACGAAGTGGTGGTGCTGCGCGCGGGCGCCGAGATCGCGCAGCGCGGCACGCCCGCCGAGATCCTCGCCGCGCCCGCCGACGACTTCGTCGCGAGCTTCGTGGGCGCGGGCACCGCGCGACGCTCGCTCCGCATCCGCGAGATCGATGGCCGCGCGCTCGTCGTCGACGGCGACGGCCGGCCGACGGGCGTGCTCGAGCGGTGAGCGGGCGGCCGCGGTGAACTGGCTGAGCCAGAACCTCCACATCGTCGGGCAGCTGCTCGCCGACCACCTCGCGCTGTCGATCCCGCCGATCCTGCTGAGCCTGGCGATCTCGGTGCCGCTCGGGCGCCTCGCCGCCGGGAGCGGGCGCCTGCGCGCGCCGCTGCTGACGGCGACGGGGCTGCTCTACGCGATCCCGTCGCTCGCGCTGTTCGTCATCCTCCCGCCGATCCTCGGCCTCCCGCTGCGCTCGGGCGCGACGATGGTCGCGGCGCTCACGGTCTACGGCTGCGCCCTGCTCGTGCGCGGGGCCGCGGATGCCTTCGACTCCGTGCCCGAGGACGTCCGGCTCGCGGCGGCGGCGACGGGGCACTCGCGCTGGGCGCTCTTCTGGCGCGTCGAGCTGCCGCTCGCCGGCCCCGTGCTGCTCTCGGCGCTGCGCGTCGTGGTGGTCTCGACCGTGAGCCTCGTGACGGTCGGCGCCGTCATCGGCATCTCGAGCCTCGGCACGCTCTTCACCGACGGCTTCCAGCGCGGCATCGACGCGTCGATCGTGACGGGGATCGTGCTGACCGTCGCCGTCGCGTTCCTGCTCGACGCGCTGTGCGTGCTCGCCGCTCGTGCGCTCATGCCCTGGCAGCGGGTGCGCGCGTGAACCTCTTCCTCGAGGCGATCCAGTGGATCCTCGACCCCGCGAGCTGGACGGGCGAGCACCAGCTCGGCGCGCGCGTCCTCGAGCACCTCGCGTTCTCGGCGGCCGTGCTGCTCGCGGCCGCGCTGCTCGGCATCCCCGCCGGGATCGCGATCGGGCACTCGGGGCGCGGTCGCGGGCTCGTCATCGCGCTCACGAGCGGGGCGCGGGCGCTGCCGACGCTCGGCCTGCTGACGATCCTCGGCCTCGGGCTCGGCATCGGCCTCGAGGCGCCCTTCCTCGCCCTGCTCGTGCTCGCGCTGCCGCCCGTGCTCGCGGGCGCCTACGCGGGTGTCGAGTCGGTCGATCGCGCCACGGTCGGCGCGGCGCGAGCGATCGGCTTCACCGAGTGGCAGGTCCTCGCGTGCGTCGAGCTGCCGCTCGCGGCCCCGGTGATCATCGGCGGGCTCCGCTCGGCGGCCCTGCAGGTGATCTCCACCGCGACCCTCGCGGCCTACATCGCCGACACGGGCCTCGGCAGGCCCCTCTTCCGAGCGCTCAAGACGCAGGAGTACGGCGTCATGCTCGGCGCGTCGATCCTCGTGGCGCTGCTCGCGCTCGTCGTCGAGCTCTGCTTCCACGCGATCCAATCCGCGGCGGCCCGCCGCGCCGAACCCCACCGCACGACCCCACGCCGTGCGCACGCCCGTGCGCGAGAGAGGACCCATCGATGAACACGCGACTGCGCAGGAGCACCCTCACGCTCGCCGCCATCACCGCGACCGGCGTCACGCTCGCCGGGTGCGCGAGCGCCGACCCCCTCGAGGAGGGCGCATCCTCCGCACCCTCCGGCGACGGTCGGACGCTCGTCGTCGGCTCGCAGGACTACTACTCGAACGAGATCATCGCCGAGCTCTACGCGCAGGCGCTCGAGGCCGACGGCTTCACGATCGAGCGCGAGCTGCGCATCGGGCAGCGCGAGGTCTACATGCCCGAGATCGAGGCGGGCTCGATCGACCTCTTCCCGGAGTACACGGGCCCCCTGCTGCAGTACTGGACGGAGGAGCCGGCTGAGCGCACGACCGACGAGGTCTACGACGCGCTCGTCGAGGCAGCGCCCGAGGGCCTCGCGATCCTCGAGCAGGCCCCGGCGACCGATCAGGACTCGTACGTCGTCACGCGCGAGTTCGCCGAGGAGCACGGCCTCACGACCGTCGCCGATCTGGCGAAGGTCGACGAGCCGCTCACGATGGGCGCGAACTCCGAGGCCGAGTCTCGGCCCAACGGCCCCATGGGCCTCGCCGACGTCTACGGCATCGAGGTCGGCTTCACCCCGATCGAGGACGGCGGCGGACCGCTCACGATCCAGGCGCTGCAGGACGGCGACATCCAGCTCGCGATCGTCTACACCGCCGACCCGACCATCGCCCAGAACGACCTCGTCGTGCTCGAGGACACCGAGGGCCTCTTCCTCGCCTCGCACGTCGTGCCGGTCGCGAGCGAGCGCGTCGACGACGAGGCGCGAGCGGTCGTCGACGAGGTGAGCGCCGCGCTCACCGCGGACGCGCTCATCGGCCTCAACCGCGAGAGCGTCGAGCAGCAGTCGCCGGCCGCCGACATCGCGCGCGCGTGGCTCGAGGAGCAGGGGCTGCTCGAGTAGTCCGAGGGCGGGCGGGGCGCGCCCTACCGGCGCTCCTCGCCCGTCGCGGGGCGCACCATGCGGTGCATGGGGATCCCGCCCCACGTGGGCCCGGTCGAGACGCGCTCGTCGAGGTGGCGGAAGCCGCGCCGCTCGTAGAAGCGGGCGGCGCGCGCGTTGCCGTCGATGAGCCACAGGTAGTGCGGGCGCTCGTCCATCACCGCGTCGAAGAGCGCGGCCCCGAGCCCCGTGCCGTGCATGTCGGCGTGCACGTAGAGCCGGTCGAGCTCGCGCGCGGCAGGCGGCGGCACGAAGCCGAGCTCGACCTCCCACGCCGCCGGCGCATCCGACGTCGCGGCGACGCCGACGACGCGATCGCCGGCCCACGCGATGCGGCGCACGGCCGCGCGCCGGCTCGGGTCGGCGAAGGCGCGCGCGAGGCCCTCGACGTTCGCCTGCTCGAGCCCGCGCTCGGCGAAGTCGGCGGGCAGCCGCCCCTCGTACGTCGCGAGCTGCGCCTCGACGAGGAAGCTCGCCCAGGCCTGCGCGTCGGCGGGCGTCGGCTCGCGCAGCTCGACGCCGTCCGGCAGCGGTCGCGTGGTGGTCGGCACCGCACCACGCTACCCGCCGGCGGCGGGGCGCATAGGCTGGCGCTCGTGACCGACACCGCGCTCATGACCGATCGCTACGAGCTGACGATGATCGACGCCGCGATGCGCAGCGGCACGGCGTTCCGGCCCTCCGTCTTCGAGGTCTTCGCGCGCCGCCTGCCGGGCGCCCGCCGCTACGGCGTGGTCGCCGGCACGGGCCGCTTCCTCGAGCGGCTCGCGGAGTTCCGCTTCGGCGACGCCGAGCTGACGTACCTGCGCGAGCACCGCGTGGTCTCGCCGGAGCTGCTCGAGTGGCTCGCGGCCTACCGCTTCTCCGGCGACATCCGCGGCTACGCCGAGGGCGAGCTCTACTTCCCCGGCTCCCCCATCCTCGTCGTCGAGGGCACCTTCGCCGAGGCGGTCGTGCTCGAGACGCTCGCGCTGTCGGTGCTCAACTACGACTCCGCCGTCGCGAACGCCGCGACGCGCATGACGCGCGCGGCGAAGGGCAGGCCCGTCGCCGAGATGGGCTCCCGGCGCGCGAGCGAGGAGGCCGCCGTCGCCGCGGCCCGCGCCGCCTACATCGCCGGCTTCTCCGCCACGAGCAACCTCGCGGCCGGCGCGCGCTGGGGCATCCCGACGATGGGCACCGCGGCCCACTCGTTCACGCTCCTGCACGACTCGGAGGCCGACGCCTTCCAGGCGCAGATCCAGACGCTCGGCGTCGGCACGACGCTGCTCGTCGACACGTTCGACATCGAGCAGGGCATCCGCACCGCGATCGAGGTCGCGGGCCCGAGGCTCGGCGGCATCCGCCTCGACTCCGGCGACCTCGCGGAGGTCGCGGGCGAGGCGCGCGCGCTGCTCGACTCGCTCGGCGCGACCGAGACGCGCATCACCGTCACGAGCGACCTCGACGAGTACGCGATCGCGGGCCTGCAGGCGAGCCCGGTGGATGCCTACGGCGTCGGCACGAGCGTCGTGACGGGCTCGGGCGCGCCAGCGGCCGGCATGGTCTACAAGCTCGTCGCGCGACAGGGCGACGACGGCGCGTGGGTCGGCGTCGCGAAGCACTCCGAGAACAAGGCGTCGAAGGGCGGCGAGAAGGTCGCCGTGCGCACGCTCGAGCAGGGCGTCGCGGTCGAGGAGACCGTCGTGCTCAGCGACGACGTCGCGCCGGACGAGGCGATCGCGCGCGGCCGGGAGCTGCAGGTGCCGCTCGTGCGCGAGGGCGAGATCGACGAGCGCTGGCTCGGTGCCGGGGGCGTCGAGCTCGCTCGCGAGCGCCACGCCGCCTCGGTCGAGGAGCTGCCGGTCGACGCGCACCGCCTCGCGCGGGGCGAGCCGGCGATCCCGACCGTCTTCCGCTGAGGGCTACTCGGCGCGCAGCTTCTCGTAGATGTCCTTGCAGGCGGGGCAGATGGGGAACTTCTCCGGGTCGCGGCCCGGCGTCCACTTCTTGCCGCACAGGGCGCGCACGGGCTTGCCCGAGAGCGCGGACTGCAGGATCTTCTCCTTCTTGACGTAGTGGGAGAAGCGGTCGTGATCGCCGTCCTCGACCGACTCCTCGTTGAGCAGCTTCTCGAGCTCGCGATCGAGCACGTCGGTGCCGCCGCCGGCGCCGATCGTGCCGGGCCCGCTCGTGTCTTCTCCTGTGGTGCTCATGCCACCATGATCCCACGTCCAGGCCCCTCCCGGGCTGGACGCGAGAGCATCGACAGCGCGGGCGTCGGCCCGCGCGGCGAAGGGGGCGACGGATGGGTGAGCTCGAGGCGAACGAGGATCTCGGCTGGGTCATGAAGGCGCTCGAGCGCATCCTGGGCGTGCAGCGGCCGCTCGTGGTCGCGCACTTGCGCTCGCTCCGCAGCAAGCATCCGCACCTCACGCCCGAGCAGGTCATCGAGCGGCTCGAGAAGCAGTACCTCGCCGCGGTCTCGAGCGGCGGCGCCGCCGTCGGCGCGACCGCGGTCGTGCCCGGCATCGGCACCGCCGCCTCGCTCGGGCTGACCGTCGCCGAGACGGTCGGCTTCCTCGAGGCGAGCGCGTTCTTCGGCCAGGCGGTCACGGAGGTGCACGGCATCGCGGTGGAGGACGAGGAGCGCGCGAAGGCGCTCGTCATGGCGCTCATGCTCGGCGCCGGCGGCGGCTCGCTCGTCAAGCGCGTCTCGGAGCAGGCGCTCGGCCGCCGCTCGGCGGGCAACGCCTACTGGGGCCAGCTCATCACCTCGG